>NZ_JBQFOU010000001.1:0-536077 GCF_056533845.1 Ruegeria sp. F5
CCCCGGTCGGCGATGAGCTGGACATGTTCGACTACTACGCCGACGACCCCGTCCGCATCACCAGCGTACAGGCGCCGCAGAACCAGCCGCCCAAGGAACTGATGTTCATCCCCGCCTTGCTGCTGCTGGCCCTCATCGCCTTCCTGCAGCGCGGCCGCGCCGCACGCACCACTGACCAGGAGGTAACACCATGACAAAATCCGTCCTCTGCGCCGTGGATGCCGGAAAGCCGGAAACCGATGCCAATGTGTTGCGTCAGGCCGCGCGACTGGCGCAGCTGGATGGCGCGCAATTGGATGTCGTGACCGTGCTGCCGGACTTTGGGGAATCTTTTGTCGGCAGCTTCTTTGAGCCTGAGCATCATGAACAGGCGGTGGCCAAGGCCCACCAGGCCCTGGAAGACCTTGGAAAGTCGGTCCTGGGGGAGACGCGCAACGCAAACGTGCGCCATGTGGTGGCGACAGGCACGGCCTATCAGGAGATTCTGCACACCGCCAAAGAGGCGGGCAGCGATCTGATCGTCATTGGCGCGCATCGGCCCGACCTCAAGGATTACCTGCTGGGTCCGAATGCGGCCCGCGTGGTCCGGCACTCGGATGTGTCTGTCTACGTGGTCCGGTAGACCGCACCTGCGGTTTCGATCAATTGTTTTCAAAGTACCAGTATTAAAGCGTTTTTTGGAATTCGTCATCATCCGGAGGAGTTAGTGATGAGGATATTTTCGAGAACCGGCGCCGCGCTGGCCCTGGGGGTCATCGCGGGTGCTGCCAGCGCGCAGGACCCCGCGCCGGAATATGGCTATGGATGGGAGGATAAGGATTCGGTCACCGGCACCGAGTTCATGGTGTCCGCCGCGAACCCGATTGCCGCCAAGGCTGGTTACGACGTGCTGGCCGCAGGCGGCACTGCTGCCGATGCGATGATCGCCGTGCAGCTGATGCTGAACCTGGTCGAGCCGCAATCCTCGGGCATCGGCGGTGGCGCGTTTCTGCTGTATTGGGACGCCGAATCCAAAACCCTGACCACCTTTGATGCGCGCGAGAAAGCCCCCGCCAAAGCCACGCCTGAACGGTTCCTGCTGCCTGATGGAGAGAAGATGCCGTTCGCCGAGGCGATCTCGGGCGGGCAGGCGGTGGGTGTGCCCGGCATCCTGCGGCTGATGGAAGTGACCCATAATCTTTATGGCAAGAAAGACTGGGCCTCGCTGTTCCAGTCGACCATCGAACAGGCCGAAAACGGGTTCGAAGTGTCGCCGCGCATGGCATACTCGATCCAGTCCACGATTGACCGCGAGCGGTATCTGGATGTCTTCCCCGGTGCCAAGGAATACTTCTTTAACGAAGATGGCAGCCCGCTGGCCGAAGGCACCCTGCTGAAGAACCCCGCCTTTGCCGAGACCCTGCGTATTCTGGCCGATCAGGGTGCGAATCCCTTTTATCACGGTCCGATTGCCGAGGATATCGTGGCTGCGGCAGAGGCCACGTCCAAGGTGGAAAACAACATCACGCTGGAAGACATGGCCGCCTATCGGGTCAAGGTCCGCCCCGCCGTCTGCGCCGATTATCGCGGCTATGACGTGTGTGGCATGGGCCCGCCGACCTCGGGCGGTCTGACCGTGGGTCAGATTCTGGGTATCCTCAACAACTTTGACCTCAAAGGCACCGGCTGGAACGCGGAACTGGCGCATCTTTATGCCGAGGCCGCCAAGCTGGCCTATGCCGACCGCGCGCTTTACATGGCCGACAGCGATTTCGTTGACGTGCCGGTCAAGGGTTTGCTGGACAAGGATTACCTGAAGCTGCGGTCCGAGATGATTGACCCGGCTGCGGCCAGTGAAAAGCGCAAGGCGGGTGAGCCGCCGCGCGATCATACCGCGCTGTTTGCGCCCTCGCAGAACCCCGATCGTCCCGGCACCAGCCATATCGTGATCCGCGACCAGTATGGCAACGCCCTGTCGATGACCACGACCATCGAGACCTTCTTTGGCAGCCGGGTTTTCGTGCGGGGCTTCCTGCTGAACAACGAACTGACCGATTTTGACCGCGCGCCCAAGGACGGCGACCGTCTGGTGGCCAACCGGGTCGAGGGCAGCAAGCGTCCGCGCAGTTCGATGTCGCCGACCATCGTGATGAAGGACGGTGAGCCTTATTTGCTGATCGGCTCGCCCGGGGGCAGCCGCATCATCAACTACGTGGCCAAGACCATCATCGCGATCCTTGATTGGGACATGGACCCGCAGGACGCCATCGAGACCGGCCATTTCGTGCATCGCAACGGATCGAGCATGGATGTGGAGCAGGAAACCGCCGCTGCGGATTTTGCCGAAGCGCTGACCGGCAAGGGCCATGAGGTCAAGACGGTCGACTTGAACTCGGGCCTGCATGCGATCCTGATCAAGGATGGCCAGTTGATCGGTGCCGCTGACCCCCGCCGCGAAGGCGTGGCGCTGGGGCAGTAAGGTCAAAAACCGGATCGCGGCGGCTTGGTTGAGCCGCCGCGGTCAATTCCGCCAATTGAAGCCGCGCCACAGCCCGGAGCGAGGTGTTCAGATAATGTCATGGCGCGTCTGACGGTCCGCGCGAGAAGGCTTGGCTGGCTGTGCCGGTTCACCTTTTGTGCAGGGGAACGAGGGTGGCCGTGGCCGGTGGAAAACCGGATTTTAGCTTTAGGCATTGTTCGAAACCGGATTTCGCAGGTACCGTCAGTGTCAGAGCGTGTGTCGACATAAGGCGGGCGATTCTGTTTTGGATTCAGCCGCCAACAGAAATTGAATGACGGCTGGCCGCCGCTGGGAGAGTGCAATGACTAAGACTGAGAACCCCGCTTTCGATCAATTGTTGGACGAAGTCCGCGCCATCGCTTCGGCGCGGTTGGACAAAACGGATTGCGATGATTTCCTGACCGCTCTGGAAATGTTGTTTGGCCGATCCTCGATCGAAGACCTGCAGGGCCGGACGGCGGAAGAGGTTTACGGGGCCTCTCTGGCGCTGTGGAAATTTGCGGCGCACAAGCCATCGGGCGAGGCGCGGGTGCGGATGTACAACCCGCGCATGGCGGAACATGGCTGGGAATGCGCCCATACGGTTCTGGAAATCGTCAATGACGACATGCCGTTCCTTGTCGACTCGGTCACGTCGTTTCTGGCCGGGCAGGTGTTGTCGATACATTCGCTGATCCACCCGCTGCTGCGGGTCAAACGGGGCCCCGACGGCACCCGGATCGGTGCGCCCGACTCATCCGATGCCGAATGTCTGGTCGAGTCGATGATCCAGGTCCAGATTGATCAGATCGGGGATCAGGCGCAGATTGACCGGCTCGAGGCCGAGGTCGCCCAGATCATGAAGGACGTGCGCGTCTCGGTCGAGGACTGGCAACCGATCATGGAGCGTCTGGGCACCGTGACCAAGATGCTCACGGGCAATGCCCCCAAGAAATCCAAGGCGGCCACGGCTGAGGTTGTCGAATTCCTGGACTGGCTGGCGCAGAACCACTTTACGTTCCTGGGATACCGCGAATATGCCGCCGACAGCAAAACCGGCGCGATGCGTCAGGTCGGCAAAACGGCGCTTGGCCTGATGCGCGATCCGGAATTCACCGTCCTGCGTGACCTGAAGGGCAATTTCACTGACCGCTCGCCCGAGATGGATGCCTTTGCCAGCGATATCTCTCCGCTGATGATCATCAAGGCGAACCGCCGTTCGACCGTTCACCGCGCGACGCATTTCGATCTGATCGGGGTCAAGCAGTTTGACGGAAAGGGCAAGCAGACCGGCGAGCACGTGTTCATCGGGCATTTCACCGCTGCCGCCTATAACCGCAGCCCCAAGTCGATCCCGCTGTTGCGGCAGAAGGTCGAGCGCATCATCGAACGTTCGGGCTTTACCCCCGACAGCCATGACGGCAAGGCGCTGACACATGTGTTGGGGATCTATCCGCGCGATGAGCTGTTCCAGAGCTCGGACGACCAGATGTTCGAAAATGCCATCGACGCGCTGCATCTGACGATCCGGCCAAGATCGCGGCTGTTGCTGCGCCCGGACCGGTTCGGGCGGTTCGTCTCGTGCCTCGTCTACGTCCCGCGCGAGCGGTACAACACCGAGTTGCGGACCAAGATCGGTGACATTCTGGCGGAAGAATTCGAAGGCCGCGTCGCAACGTGGTCGCCTGCCTTTGACGAGGTTCTGGCGCGGGTGCATTTCGTCATCGCACTGAGCGGCAAGGTCGCATCAAAGGAAGAGGCCGCGGCGCTTGAGGCGCGGATCATCGATGCGGTGCGCAGCTGGGGCGACCACCTTCACGACGCGCTGGTCGAACGCAAGGGCGAATCCGAAGGCAACCGGCTGCATGCGCTTTATAGCGACGGGTTTGCCGTGTCCTATCGGGACGAGTTTCAGGCGGTCACGGCGGTGTCCGACATTGACAAGATGGAGCAGCTGGACGCTGAAACCGACCTGGTGCTGAAGTTCTACCGCAGGCTGGAAGACCCCGAACACAGCGTGCGCTTCAAGCTGTACAAGCGCGGGCCGTCGGTGCCGTTGTCCGATTGTCTTCCGATCCTCGAAAATCTGGGTTTCCGCATTCTGGCAGAACATCCGTTCCTGATCGACCGTGGCGAGGATACGATCTGGATTCACGACTTTCACATGCAGTCCTCGGACGGGCAGAAAATCGATGTCACCGCCGTTCGCAGCAATCTGGAAGAGGCCTTTTCCACGCTCTGGGCGGCAGAGGCCGATGACGACCCGCTGAACCGGCTGGTGCTGGTCGCCGGTCTGTCGATCCGCGAAACCGCGCTGTTGCGGGCGTATGGCGGATACCTGCGTCAGGCGCGGATTCCGTATTCGGTGCCCTATATGCAGGACGCTCTGATCGCCAATCCCGGCATCGCGCGCAAGCTGGTCGAGCTGTTTCAGGCCTTGTTTGATCCGGCTGCTTCGGGGGATTCCGACAAGCGGAAAAAGGCAGCAAAAGCGATTGCGGCAGACATCGAAGCGATGCTGGAGAAGGTCGCCAGCCTCGACTTCGACCAGATCCTGCGCCGGTTCCGCAATGCCATTCAGGCGACGCTGCGCACCAATTATTTCCAGCCCGGCGCGGATGGGCGCGACAAGCCCTACATGTCGTTCAAGTTCGATTGTTCAAAGCTGGACGAACTGCCATTGCCACGCCCGTGGCGCGAGATTTTTGTCTATTCGACCTCGGTCGAAGGGGTGCATTTGCGCTATGGCCCGGTTGCGCGTGGCGGTTTGCGCTGGTCCGACCGCAAAGAGGATTACCGCACCGAGGTGCTGGGGCTGGTCAAGGCGCAGCAGGTCAAGAATGCGGTTATCGTGCCTGTCGGCTCGAAGGGCGGGTTCCTGCCCAAGACCCTGCCTGCCGGTGGCAGCCGGGAAGAGGTTATGGCCGAGGCGGTGCGCTGCTATCGGATTTTCCTGTCCGGCATGCTGGACATCACCGACAATATCTCGGGCGCGGATATCGTCCCGCCCGATGCGGTGGTTCGCCGCGACCCCGACGACCCATATCTGGTTGTTGCTGCCGACAAGGGCACGGCGACCTTTTCAGATTATGCCAACGCCCTGGCCACCGAATACGGGTTCTGGCTGGGCGACGCCTTCGCCTCGGGCGGCTCGAACGGCTATGACCACAAGGGAATGGGGATCACCGCCAAAGGCGGATGGGAGGCCGTGAAACGCCATTTCCGCGAACTGGACCACGACACCCAGACGCAGCCCTTCACGGTGATCGGCTGCGGGGACATGTCGGGGGATGTATTCGGAAACGGCATGCTGCTGTCGGACCAGATCAAGCTGGTCGCCGCGTTCGACCACCGCGACATCTTCATCGATCCAAATCCTGATCCGGCCAAAAGCTTTGCCGAGCGCAAGCGGCTGTTCGAACTGCCGCGTTCCAGTTGGGAATCCTATGATTCCAAGCTGATCTCGAAAGGCGGCGGCGTATTCTCGCGGTCGTTGAAGTCGATCAAGCTGACGCCCGAGATCCGAAAGCTGACCGGGCTGGACGACAAGACCGTCACCCCGTTCGAACTGATCCGGGCGCTGCTGAAATCGCAGGCCGATCTGATGTGGTTCGGCGGCATCGGCACCTATATCAAGAGTGCCGTTGAGTCCCACGCCGATACCGGCGACCGGGCCAACGACCAGATCCGGGTGAACGCCAACGAAGTGCGCGTGCGGGTGATCGGCGAGGGCGCCAATCTGGGTGTCAGCCAAAAGGGCCGCATCCAGCTGGCGCAGGGCGGCGTCAAGATCAACAATGACGCTGTCGATAACTCGGCCGGGGTCGATTGTTCGGACCACGAGGTCAACATCAAAATCGCCCTGGGCGCAGTCGTCGATGCCGGCGACATGACGGAAAAGCAGCGCAACACGCTGCTTGCCGATATGACCGATGAAGTCGGCGAACTGGTGCTGAAGACCAATTATCACCAGACGCTGGCAATCTCGCTGGATGAGGCTGCAGCCCCTGCGCTGCTGGACAACCATGTCCGGTTCATGGAGGGGCTCGAGGCTGAAGGCAAACTGGACCGCGCGGTCGAGTATCTGCCTGATGACGAGGAAATCGCCGAACGCCGCGCCGCCGGCCGGGGCCTGACCCGGCCCGAGATCGCCGTGCTTGTGGCCTATGCCAAGAACGATATCTTCTCGGATCTGGTGAAGTCCGATGTTCTCGACGACCCGTATATGGAACGGTTCCTGATCGAATATATGCCGACCCCGTTGCGCACTGCGCATCTTGAGGTGCTGCGCAACCACCGCCTGCGGCGCGAGATCATCGCGACGGTGGTCGTCAATATGCTGGTCAACGAAATCGGGCCGACATTCTGCGCCCGTCTGCGCGAGGATACCGGCGCGACCGTGGGCGAAATCGTCAAGGCGTTCATCATCGATCGCGAGATTTTCGGCCTTGCCGATACCGCGGCCGAGGTCAACGCGCTGGACAACAAGCTTGCGGCAGATGTGCAGATCGAAATCCACCGGGCGCTGTCGGAAATGCTGGCCGCTCAGTGCCAGCGGCTGATCAAGAACAATGTCCGTTCGATCGGCGATGCCATCGCGGTCTATCAGCCCGGCATTGCCGAGATTGTGTCGGTGGCCGAAGCGACGGTCAGCGCGTTTTCTCTGGAACGGCTCAAGCTGCGGACGGATGAGTTGCTGAAAAAGGGCACCCCGGACGATCTGGCGTCGAAAGTTGCGACGCTTGAGCTGCTGGGTGGCGCGATGGATATCTTCGATGTCTCGGAACGGTTGCAGCTTGAGGTGCGGGACGTGGCCGCAAGCTATTTTGCAACCGGCGCCCGGTTCAGCCTCGACTGGCTGCGGTCGCGGGCCAGAAGTGTTGCCGTCGGCGACCATTGGGAACGGGTGGCGCTGTCCCGTCTGATGTCGGACATCCGGGTACATCAGTCCAACATTGCCGCTGCCGCGCTGGTGCTGTCCGGGGCGAACTCCGGCAAGGACAGCGTTGCCCACTGGGTCGAGCAGAACGGGGATCTGGCGCAACGGACAGACCGGCTAATTGCGGAACTGCGGTCAGGCGGCGCGCTGAGCGTGTCCAAGCTGGCGGTCGCGTCCTCGCATTTTGCGCTACTGGCGACCTGACGCCGGGATTGTCCCAGGCCATAAAAAAGGACCGGGCTTGTGCGAAGCCCGGTCCTTTTCTTGACGCCATTGGCCGAAGCCGGACGTCGGGGGTCAGGAGATCTCGCCCATGCAGAGATATTTGATCTCGAGGAAATCGTCGGTGCCGTATTTCGAGCCCTCACGGCCCAGACCGGATTGCTTGACGCCGCCAAAGGGCGCGACCTCGGTCGAGATCAGGCCGGTGTTGATGCCCACCATGCCCGACTCCAACGCCTCGGCCACGCGCCAGACGCGCGCCAGATCGCGGCTGTAGAAATATGCGGCCAGACCGAATTCGCTGTCATTGGCCATGGCAACGACGTCGTCTTCGTCCTCGAACTTGAACAGAGGCGCGACGGGGCCAAAGGTTTCATCCTTCGCCACCACCATGTCGCGGGTGACGCCGGTCAGGACGGTCGGTTCAAAGAACGTGCCGCCGAGGCCAGAGCGTTTGCCGCCGAGCGTCACGGTTGCGCCCTTGGACACCGCGTCCGAGATATGTTCTTCGACCTTGTCGACCGCGGCCTGATTGATCAGGGGGCCCGTGGTTACGCCGTCGCCGAAGCCGTCACCCACGTTCAGGGCTTTGGTCTTTTCGGCCAGCTTGGCGGCGAATTCGTCATAGACGCCCGCCTGCACGTAGATGCGGTTGGCGCAGACGCAGGTCTGGCCGTTGTTGCGGAACTTTGCGATCATCGCGCCGTCCACGGCGGCATCCACATCGGCGTCGTCGAACACGATGAAGGGCGCGTTGCCGCCCAGTTCCAGCGACATCTTCTTGATGGTATCCGCCGCCTGACGCATCAGGATCTGACCCACGCGGGTCGAGCCGGTGAAGGTGATCTTGGCGACCTTGTCGTTGGTGCAGAGCTCGTTGCCCACGCCCGAACTGTCGGTGCCCGGGATCACGTTGAACACACCCGCCGGGATGCCCGCGCGTTCGGCCAGCACAGCCATCGCCAGTGCCGAAAGCGGTGTCAGCGTTGCCGGGCGAGCCACGAAGGTACAGCCGACAGCCAGCGCCGGGCCGACCTTGCGCGCGATCATCGCGTTGGGGAAGTTCCACGGGGTGATCGACCCCACCACGCCGACGGGCTGTTTCAGCACCACGATGCGCTTGTCACGCTGGTGGCCGGGGATGACGTCGCCATAGACGCGCTTGGCCTCTTCCGAGAACCATTCGATGAACGAGGCCCCGTACAGGATCTCGCCGCGCGCCTCGGGCCAGGGTTTGCCCATTTCGGCGGTCAGGATGGTGGCCAGGTCATCGGCGTTCTCGGCCATCAGATCGAACCATTTGCGCAGGATGGCCGCGCGTTCCTTGCCGGTTTGCGCCGCCCAGTCTTTCTTGGCGGCATAGGCGGCATCAATGGCCTGCGCGGTGCCTTCGATGCGAACATCCGTCACATTGGCGATCAGATCGCCGGTGGCGGGGTTGTGGACGGGAAACGTCGACTCGCCCGAAACCCATTCGCCATCGATATAGGCGCGGGTTTCGAGAAGGCCGGGGTCTTTCAGCTCCAGCTTGGTTACTTCGGTATCCAGCATGTTCAGGCTCCTTTGGCAGCGTCGACCGAGGCTTCCAGGATATTCATGGCCTCGGCGAAGATCTCGTCCTGCACCGTCAGTGGTGCGAGGAAACGGATTACGTTCCCATATACGCCACAGGTCAGCAGGATCAATCCGCGTTTGAGCGCTTCGGCGCGCACGGCGTTGGCCATGTCGGGGTTCGGGGCCGAGCCGTCGGTGGTGTTGAACTCGGCTGCGATCATGAATCCGGGGCCGCGAATATCGACGATCTCGGGCGTGCGGGCGCGGATCGATTCCAGCCGCTGTTTCAGGCGCGAGCCCAGTTCGTTGGCGCGCGCGCAGAGGTCTTCTTCCTCGATCACGTCCAACACCGCATGGGCGGCGGCGATGCCCAGCGGGTTGCCGCCATAGGTGCCGCCCAGACCGCCCGGTTTGGCCGCATCCATCAGATCGGCGCGGCCGGTGACAGCAGCCAGCGGCAGACCGCCCGCCAGACCCTTGGCCATGGTGGTGATGTCGGCGGACACGTCATAGGCGTCCATCGCAAACAGATTGCCGGTGCGGGCGAAACCGGTCTGCACCTCGTCGGCGATCAGAACGATACCGTGTTCGTCACACAGGGCGCGCAGGCCGCGCATCAGTTCGGCGGGGGCAGGGTAGAAGCCACCTTCGCCCTGAACCGGCTCGATGATGACTGCGGCAACGCGGCCCGGGTCCAGATCGGCCTTGAACAGCTTGGTCAGCGCGCCCAGCGAATCCGCGACCGAGGTGCCGTGCAGCTCGACCGGGAAGGGGACGTGATAGGTGTCGGGCATCATCGCACCAAACCCGGCCTTGTAGGGCTGCACCTTGCCGGTCAGCGACATGCCCATGAAGGTCCGTCCATGGAAGCCGCCGCCAAAGGCGATCACGGCGGGGCGGCCGGTGGCGGCGCGGGCGATCTTGACCGCGTTTTCGACCGCTTCGGCACCGGTGGTCACAAAAACGGTTTTCTTGGCGAAATCACCGGGGACCTTTTCGTTCAGACGCTCGGCCAGACGGATATATGTTTCGTAGGGCAGAACCTGATGGCAGGTATGGGTGAAACTGGCGGCCTGTTTCTGCACCGCCTCCATCACCTTGGGGTGGCAATGCCCGGTGTTGACGACGGCGATGCCTGCAGCGAAATCGATGTAGCGCTTGCCCTCGACATCCCAGACTTCCGAGTTCACGGCGCGGTCTACATAGACCTGCGTCTGCATTCCCACGCCCTGTGCGATCGAGGTGTTGCGGCGTTCAGAAATCTGAGCATTCAGCATCTTGCGTCCTTTCGGGTTGCCGGGCGGGTACGCCCGTAAATATGACCGCGCGAATGTAGTGTTCGCAGCCCCGAGCGAAAGCCTGTTTCTTGTGATTCATAAGTCCTTGATTTACTGTCCCCCAAGCCCTCAAGTGATGCGGATACTGAACATGAAGAACGCCAATCAGGATGATCTGACCCTTGGATTGCGCCTGCGCACCCTGCGCGAACGGGCCGGCCTGTCGCAGCGGGCGCTGGCCAAGACGTCGAATGTGCCGAACTCGACCATCTCATTGATCGAGTCCGGCAAGATGAATCCGTCGGTCGGTGCGCTGCGGCGGATTTTGCAGGGCATCCCGATCAGCATGTCCGATTTTTTCTCGCTGGAGATCGAAAGCGAACAGACGGTTTTCTATGCCGCCGAAGACCTGACCGAGATCGGCAAGGGCGGGCTGTCGCTGCGGCAGGTGGGGTCGAACCTATATGGCCGTGCGATGATGATCCTGCAGGAGACCTATGATCTGGGCGCGGACACGGGCCGCGTTTTGTACCGGCACGAGGCCGAGGAGGGCGGCGTGGTGATCTCGGGCCGGATCGAAGTGACGGTGGGGGATCAGCGCAAAGTGCTGGGGCCGGGGGATGCCTATTACTTTGACAGCCGCACGCCGCACAGGTTCCGGCAGGTGGGGCCGGAAAAATGCCGGATCGTCAGCGCCTGCACGCCGCCAACCTTCTGAACTGCGGCCAAAACCGCAACACTATGAACCATAGTGTTGCCAAATCTAAGAATCTGCTCCACAGTATGGTGCATAGTGCGGGAATTACCCCGCACGCCTCATCGGGCGACCCCCGCCCTGTTCGGAGATTTCGGATATGAAGAAGAAGCCTGCCACCTTGCCCCGCGGATACCGCACCTGCACCGCATCGCTTGCCGTTGCCGACGTGCCCGCTGCGCTGCAGTTCTATGAACAAGCCTTTGACGCCAGGATTCAGGCCTATGACGCGGAACAGGCCCCGGGCTTTGCCGCCATCAAGATCGGCAATTCGATGCTGTTCGTCACCGCCGGATGGGGCGCCCATGTTCCGACCGTGCCCGGCACCGTCATTCCGGTGGGCCATCACATGTATGTCGAAGATGCCGATGCCACGCTGGCCACCGCGCTGGAAAACGGCGCGACCCTGATTGCCGGGGCAAGTGACACATATTGGGGTGAACGCTGCGCCACCGTTGCCGATCCGTTCGGTCATGTCTGGACGCTGGCGACGCGCATCGAAAACCTGAAATCCGAAGATATCAGCGAGCGCCGCAAGGCGCTGTTTAAGGCGATTCAGGATCAGGACGCCGAAGCCGTGGTCGAATCGACCCCATCGGCTGAACAGATCGAAGCCGCGTGATCCCGGCAGAGCTTGAACAACGGACGGGTCGTGAGGTACCGGAATGGGTGTGTTCTTTAACAGGCAAATCATGAGCGACGCACCCCTTCCCACCTTCACGATCCGCCAGAACGATCTGGCCATCCTTGCCGCCGAAAACCGCATCGGGGACTATCCCGTAGCCGTGCGCACCGCGCGCGAGGTGGTCAGCGGCGGCTTTGCCAACCAGTCGGCGCATCCCAACACCTGGACGGTCTATTTCCTGGTCGATGGCCAATGGGCGCTTGTCGAATCCACGCGCGGGCTGCGGCGGGAATGGTCCAGTCTGGACCGGCTGGAAAAATGGCTGCGCAGTTGCGGGTTCCGGTTTTTCTGGGTGCGCAACGATATCGACTTTGTGGAAACCCCCGGCAACGACCTGGCCGAGGAAGACGCCGGATAACTCAACCGCCTGCGGACAGTGGGCTTGCGCTAATGCGCGGTTTTATGTTCCGATGAAGAACGCCGGATCAAACCGGCAATCGCAATCGGCAAGCAAAAGAGAAGAAACGAGAAAATGACCCCCTTTGCGATAACCGGAATTCAGATGCATGTCGGCGCCTTGCAGTCGAATGTCGATGCGATGCTGCATCGGATCGACATCATGATGGCGCGTTTCCCCTGGACCCAGATGGCCCTGTTCAGTGAGCTGGCCCCCTATGGTCCGCTCGACCGTTTTGCCCAGCCTTTCCCCAATGACGACCTGTCGCGCTTTCAGGACGCGGCGCGGCGCTATGGCATCTGGCTGATCCCCGGCTCGATGTTCGAAAAGCGCGAGGACGGGCGGATTTTCAACACCTCGGTGGTGATCAATCCCGATGGTGAAATCGTCAAGACATATTCCAAGATGTTCCCGTTCAAGCCGTATGAGCAGGACATCGCCTCGGGCACGGATTTCTGCATCTTCGACGTGCCGGATGTGGGCCGGTTCGGCCTGTCGATCTGCTATGATATCTGGTTCCCCGAAACCACCCGTCACCTGACCAGCCAGGGGGTCGAGGTTCTGCTGCACCCGGTCCTGACCGGCACTACCGACCGCGAGGCCGAACTGTCGATTGCCAAGGCCACCGCCGCGCAGTTCCAGTGCTATGTGTTCGACGTTAACGGGCTGGCCGCCGGTGGCGTGGGCCGGTCGCTGGTGGTCGATCCCTCTGCCACCGTGCTGCACCAGTCGGCCGGGCAGGAAGATATCTTCCCCATCGAGATCGATCTGGATCAGGTTCGCCGCCAGCGCGAGGTAGGGCTGAAAGGTCTTGGGCAGGTGCTCAAAAGCTTCCGCGACCGCGAGGCCGATTTCCCGGTCTATGACCGCACCAGCGGCGCAGATGCCTATCTGCACACGCTGGGCCCGCTGCGCATTCCGCAAAAGGGCGACGCGGCGGGCGTTGCTGCATCCGACCCCAGAACGGCGCTGGGATACAGCGAAGACGCCACCAAAAAGCCCGATAACCTCTATCTCTACAAAGGGCGCTCAGGGACAGACTGATACCGGGGCTGCTTTTCGGTATCGGCAGAAAGGACAGATTTCATGCACGGCATTTCCGACAGCGAAAAGCTCCATACCATATCGGATTACTACAGCGCCTCGCAATTAAGGGCCGACCGATGGAGCGCGCTGCGGGAAACGGCGGAATCTCTGGACCAGAGCGGTGGCGAAACCGAGCGGGACCGGGCCCGGCAATTGTTGCAGGCCCTGGCCCCGATCGAGGTGTATTTTGCCTTTCCCGGCGGGTCGGCCTTTGACTATCTGCGCCGGTTGCTGGATCACGGCAACTTTACCGACTTCTCGACCGCTGTGCGCCGGGTGTCGCGGGCCCTGACCTCCGGTGCGTATCGCCGCCGCTCAATCCCGCTGATCGCGGATGAGACCGAGGGTGATGAGTTTGAGGATGAAGCCGCCCAAAGCCATGAGGCACGTGCGCTGGGGCGGCCTTATTTCGAGGTGATGATCGTCGACAATGTCAACGAACATCAGGAACGTTTCCTGCAATCCAGCCTGCAGCGCATGCGGCGCAGCGAGGATCCGTTCATCTACGAAACCGTTGTCGTACCCAGTGTCGAGGATGCGCTGATCGGGGTTCTGTTCAACCAGAATGTGCAGGCCGTCATCGTCCGCCCGGGTCTGAGCCTGAAATCCAAGAACGAAACCAATGTCCTGGGCCGCTATATCAGCCTGTATGGCGAAGGGGCCGATCTGGATGCGCTATCGCCGTCTGAATATGGCCCCGAGACCTGCCGCCGGATCGGAATGCTGCGTCCGGAACTGGACGCCTATCTGATCACCGACCGGTCCGCCGAGGATATCGCGGGCCTTGATCTGGGCCTGTGCCGGCGCGTGTTCTACAACCAGGAAGATTTTCTGGAACTGCACCTGAACATCCTGCGCGGGGTGCAGCGGCGGTACAAGACGCCGTTTTTCACCGCGCTCAAGGAATATTCCAAACAGCCCACCGGCGTGTTCCACGCGATGCCGATCAGCCGTGGCAAATCGATCAGCCGCAGCCACTGGATTCAGGATATGGGCGCGTTTTACGGCACGAACATCTTCATGGCCGAAACCTCGGCCACGTCGGGCGGTCTGGATTCCCTGCTGGAACCGCGCGGCCCGATCAAAGAGGCACAGGAGGCCGCCGCCCGCGCCTTTGGATCGAAACAGACGTTTTTTGCCACCAACGGCACCTCGACCTGCAACAAGATCGTGGTGCAGGCACTGGTGCGGCCCGGTGACATCGTTCTGATCGACCGCGACTGCCACAAGTCGCACCATTACGGCATGGTGCTGGCCGGGGCGAGCGTCGTCTACATGGACAGTTATCCGCTGCACGATTACTCGATGTACGGCGCGGTACCGATCCGCGAGATCAAGCACAAGCTGCTGGCGCTGAAGGCGGCGGGCAAGCTGGATCGCGTGCGCATGGTGCTGCTGACCAACTGTACTTTCGACGGCATCGTCTACAACGTGCAGCGGGTGATGCAGGAATGTCTGGCGATCAAGAAAGACCTCGTGTTCCTGTGGGATGAGGCGTGGTTCGGCTATGCCCGCTTTGCCCCGAACTCGCGGGTGCGAACCGCGATGCGCTCGGCCAACCTGCTGCGCGAACGGTTCCGCACCCCCGAACATGCCGAAGCCTATGCCGCGCAGCAGGCGGAACTGGAGGGCGCGGATGATGAGACCCTGCTCAACACCCGCCTGATCGCCCCGCCGGAAGCGCGGGTGCGGGTCTATGCGACGCAATCGACGCATAAAACGCTGACGGCGCTGCGGCAGGGGTCGATGATTCATGTCAACGACCAGCAATTCAAAGGCGCGGTGGAAGAGGCCTTTCACGAGGCTTACATGACCCACACCTCGACCTCGCCCAATTACCAGATCATCGCCTCGCTGGATGTGGGCCGCCGGCAGGTCGAAATCGAAGGCTATGAGTTCGTCCAGCGGCAAGTCGAAAGTGCCATGGCGATCCGGCGGGCGGTGACGACGCATCCGCTGTTGAAGAAGTATTTCAAGCTGGTCACGGCGGGCGACATGATCCCCGAACAATACCGTGAAAGCGGTATGACCAGCTATTTCGACCCCGATCAGGGCTGGGCCGACGTCTGGGATTGCTGGGCCAAGGACGAGTTTGTTCTGGATGCCACCCGCATCACCCTGCATGTGGGTGCGACCGGCTGGGATGGCGATACGTTCAAAACCAAGATCCTGATGGACAAATACGGCATCCAGATCAACAAGACCTCGCGCAATACCGTGCTGTTCATGACCAATATCGGCACCACGCGCAGTTCGGTCGCCTATCTGATCGAGGTGCTGGTCGAGATCGCCAAGGAACTGGACGATCTGATGGACGACGCGTCCAAGATGGAAAAGCGCGCCTTTGAAAAGCGCGTCCGAAACCTGAGCGAACACGTCCCGCCGCTGCCCGATTTCAGCCGTTTCCACGATGCCTTCCGAAATGAAGAGGGCACCGAGGCCGGGGATATTCGCACCGCCTTCTTCCTGTCGTACGACGAGGACAATTGCGACTATGTGGAACCCGACAAGGACATGCTGGAACGGTTGGAGGCGGGCGAAGAGATGGTCTCGGCCACTTTCGTTATCCCGTACCCGCCGGGTTTCCCCATTCTGGTGCCGGGGCAGGTGATCAGCCCCGAGATTCTGAAATTCATGCAGGAGCTGGACGTGTCGGAGATCCACGGTTTCCGTGCCGATCTGGGCCTGCGCATTTTCACTGAAGACGCTTTGAAATCAGTCAAGAAAACATAAGGGACTGGGAGGAACACATGCCAAAGAAGGTGCTCAACAACATCTCGGAAATCCGCCGGTATTTCCACACCAACAAGGACCCGATCTATTTTGTATCGGCGACCAATTTCAACCTGTTGGGGCTGGATGAATGGGTGATGAATTTCACCTATATCTGCTACATGGATTGCTTCGACGGGCGTCATCCGAACGTGTTCGTGCCTTCCGAGATGCCCCATGACGAATTCCAGTCCATCGAGGACATCAACAACTATCTGCTGCAGCACAAAGAGGTCATCGACCTGATCAAGCGGCGCGGTGGCAAGCCGAAATTTGTCTTCCTGATGTTCGATGAGACGACCGAGAAGCTGGTCAAGGAACTGGGCGGTCAGCTGTGGTTCCCCAAGGCCAAGCTGCGCACCAAATGCGACAACAAGATCGAAACCGTCCGCATTGGCAACAAGGCGGGCGTGCCGTCCGTGCCCAATACTCTGAGCGTGGTCAAAAGCTACGATCACCTGAAAAAGATCTGCGACAAGGCCGGTTTGGGCCACGATCTGGTGCTGCAATCGGCCTTTGGAGATAGTGGCCACACCACGTTCTTCATCAAGTCCGAGGCCGATTTCAAGAAGCACGAACATGAGATCGTCGGCGAGGGCGAGATCAAGATCATGAAACGGATCGATTGTCGCGGCGCGGCGATTGAGGCCTGCGCAACTTCGGAAGGTACCATCGTTGGCCCGCTGATGACCGAGCTTGTGGGCTTCAAGGAACTTACACCCTATCGCGGCGGCTGGTGCGGGAACGAGATTTTCTCGACCGCCTTCCCGCCCAAAGCCCGCGATCAGGCGCGGAAACTGACCTATCAGTTCGGGGAAGAGCTGCGCAAATCCGGCTATCGCGGGTATTTCGAGCTCGACTTCCTGATCGACAAGAAAACCGATGAGCTGTGGCTTGGTGAGCTGAACCCTCGCATCACCGGGGCCAGTTCCATGACCAACCACGCGGCCTTTGCCCATGCTGACGCGCCGCTGTTCCTGTTCCACCTGCTGGAGTTTTCCAAGAAACCGTTCCAGTTGGATGTCGAAGAGCTCAACGCCCGCTGGGCCGATCCGGACATGATCGACAGCTGGTCGCAGATGGTGATCAAACACACCGATGACAGCGTCGACCGCATCACGCAGGCCCCGCAATCGGGCATCTATAAGATGCTTGAAGATGGCCGTGTCGTGTTCGACCGCTTCGACTATCACCGCCGTGCGGTTGGTGAGAACGAGGCCTTCTTCCTGCGCATCTCGAATGTGGGCGATTATCGCTATGAAGGGGCCGATCTGGGTATTCTGGTCACGCGCGGTCGGTCGATGACCAAGGGCTTCAAGCTGACCGACAAATCGAAGAAATGGATTCACGGGATTAAATCGGCCTATGCCGCCGAGCCGCTGCCCGCGGCGCAGCCGATGGAAGACCCCGCCTTCAAAATCATGTAGAAAGCCCCATGGCGCTTGTTTTTCGCTCAATCGACGAGGAACAGCCCGGTCCCAAGCTGGCCGGGCTGTTTGCCGAATACTGGCCCGCCTACCGCAAATGGTGGGCGCAAGAGGGGTATTCGGCCCGCCCCACCTATCGCGAATGCCTGCGCGCGCTGCAACGGCACATGCCCGAAATCCTGCCGCTTTATGAAGAGGTGGTCGAGCTTGTCGGCGGCAGCGACAGCCAGGCGCGGTTTCTCAGCTTCTACTGCCCGCCGAAATACCTGTCGGGCTGCAGTCAGGCGATCTGGCGGGGCAAGACGCCGATTTTGGTGCGCAACTACGACTATCACCCGAAAACCTTTGACGCGGCTTTGCTGAAAACCCGCTGGGACGGGCGCGGCGTGATCGGGATGAGCGACGGTATTCTGGGCCTGCTCGACGGCATCAACGATGCGGGCCTGACGGTGTCCCTGACCTTTGGCGGACGGCGCGAGGTGGGCGATGGTTTCGGCGTGCCGCTGATCCTGCGCTATGTGCTGCAAACCTGCGAGACCACGGCGCAAGCGGTCGATGCCCTGTGCCGCATCCCCTGCCATATGAGCTATAATGTCACCGTTCTGGACGCCAAATTTAACCACAGCACGGTCTATCTTGCCCCTGACCGCCACCCGCAAATCTCGGACGTGCCGGTGGCGACGAACCATCAGGGCCATGTGGAGTGGTCGAAACACGCGCGCTTTACGGCAACGGTGGAACGCGAACGCTTCCTGCTGAACCGCCTGAACCAGCACCCGGAAAGCGAGAAGCGGTTCATTGACGCCTTTTTGCGCCCGCCGCTCTATTCCACCGCATTCAAATCGGGGTTCGGAACGCTTTACACCGCCGTTTACCGCCCCGCGAAGAAGCAGCTTGAATTGCATTGGCCCGGAACGTCCTGGGATCTGTCTCTGGATACGTTCACCGAAAGCGCCCGCACGATCCTGATGCCGACAGACGATCTGTATGCCGATGTGTGAGCCTTGCCGACGAACCGCGCGAAGTACTCAATCGTCCGACTTGTAGTAGCCGATCACGTCGTTTTCGGTTGTTGCCCCCAAACCGTTCAGCAGCCGGTTTGAGTAGTTGAAGTAAGCGCAGACCTGATTCACCTCGAGGATTTCTCCGTCCGAGCACCCGGCGATCTTCAGCGCTTCGAAATCCGACTTTACCATGCGGCCCACATCTGTTGTCAACTTTGCGGTGTATCGCAGCAGGGCCAGTTCCTTGCCCTGAAACGCATCCTCGGGGCGGTGGGCCTTGAGGGCGACAAAAATCCGGTCGCTGCGGGGCTGGTCTTTCAGCAGGTTCCGCACATTCATGAAGTGATGCGTCAGGGAATAGGTGCAATCGTTCAGGATCGACGTATAGCTGGCGATGATTTCAAGAAACCAGAACGGCAGCTGATTTTCCTCGGAATGCAGGACCGAGCGGTAGAGCGTAACATGCCCGTTCATCGTTTCCGGCCGCAGGGAATGCACGCGCATCACCGTGTCGACCGTTCCATGCGGTGTGCGGGCTTTGTCCAGAAGCTCTTTCAGGCGGCCTTCGGCCTGTTCATCGGAAATCATCTCGATCCAAGCGCTCATTTTTGGGCCTCCTGCTTATGGTGGTCCTGTTATGGGCAAAGGGGCGGGTAATTTCAGTAAAAATTTTTCCTCTCACGACATTTTCTGTGGATCACGGGATCGTGAGCCGTGTATCAATTGATCGGAAAAACCAAGGAGCCATGGGCATGGTCGGTCCCAACAGCATTGCGGGCGCGGAAAATCTGCTGTTCAGATGTGGCGGGCTGACATCGGGGGATCACCTGTTGGTGCTGCGTGAAAGCGCACAGAACGGGTATTATGATGGCGAACTGACGGACATCATTGTGGAATGTGCGCAATCGAATGGCATCAGAACAACCGTTCAGACCCTTCCATTTGACCCAATGGGGGCTGCGCTTTCCCCGGAAATGATCACCCGGATGAAGGCGGCAGATCATACGCTGTTTCTGTCCCGCGCCGGGGACCAGATTCGCTTTAACTCGGACATGTCCGATATTCACCCGATCATGTCCTACGTGCTGGATACCGGGATGTTGGATTCCGGGTTTGGCCGCGCGAACTATACCGGGTTTGTCGAGCTGAAGAACGCGGTGAACCGGGCTTTGGCGGCGGCGTCGCACATCCATGTCACCTGCCCGTTGGGGACGGATTTCAGTGGTCCGGGCGCGGCTTTTCCGACGACCCGGGCGGATGTCAGCGTGACGCGCTTTCCGATGTCGGTGTTTGCTCCGGTCCCGACCGCCGGGTTCTCGGGCACTGTCATGCAGGACGGGTTTCTGGTTGGAACCGGGTCGAAATTCTATGAACCCTATGGCTGTGATCTGCGGGAACCCCTGGCAGTTGAGTTTGAAGACAGCAGGCTGATCGGTTTTTCCGGGCATCCGATGGATGTGCATTGCGCGCAGATGCATTACGAAAAGGTGGGTCAGATGTTCGGACTGGATCCCATGACCATGCATTCCTGGCACGCGGGCATTCATCCGGGCTGCGCCTATACGTCCCCCGCTTACGAAAACTACGAACGGTGGAGCGGGTCTGCTTTCGGCAATCCGCGCCTGCTGCATTTTCACACCTGCGGGCATTATGCGCCGGGCGAGATTTCACTGAACGTACTGGACCCGACGATCAGGATCGATGGGGTGGCCGTCTGGGACAAAGGCGTATTCCGGCCCGAGACGATCCCCGGAGGTGCCGAAGTTCTACAAACCTACCCGTGCATCAAATCGGTGTTCGACGCGCCGGCGCAGCAGGTCGGGCAGGCCGCGAATGGCAGGCTGTCAGCCGGTTAGCGGAGCCTCATCCCCGGCGATCCGTTTCGCCACGCGGGCGCGGAATCGCATGGCACCCGCATCCAAGCTGAGGTTGATATACCCGCTTTTGCGGCGCGCCATTCCGGTCTGAACGTTTTCCAGCACCTCTTTATCCTCGTTGAACGCCATGAGCGCGCCGTCGAACATGCGCTGTGACATGGCCTCATCCTCGGCGTGCATGTTGCGGTGCTGGAACCAGAAATAGCGCGAGGTTCCGGCGTCCACCGGCGTGATGAAATTGTACGAGATATTCACGAACGCATTGGGCGACATGGGCCGGTCCGCCCCGCCTTCGCCAGCCGGGGTGTAAACCGACATGTTGATCGCGGTCGAGGGCAGGCGGCATTCGTAGTGCTGCTTGCGGTCGCAGCTTGGTCCAAAAGGCAGGATTGGGGCGTAATAGGGCGGTGCAGGCTCATCCGCGATCCAGCGCGAGACGATGACACCATCCTCGGTTTCTTCCAGATCCAGCGGGCGGTTATCTGTCCCGGCCCCGGCGAATGAGGTCAGATGAACCCAGGCCACATGGCTGGGGTCCAGAAGGTTGTCGATGATGTAAAGATAGTGGCACGCCATCTCCATCGCGCCCTTTTGGGTCTTGCCCCAATCCGGGTTGTCGAAGTTCGGAATGTCGATGATGTCTTTCGCATCGGCCAGATCAGGCTCCCCCATCCAGAGCCACAGAAACCCCCAGCGGTCCTCGGCCGGATAGGCATGAATCACAGCGCGGCGCGGCGGGTTGTCCAACTGGGTCGGCGCGCTGACGCATTCGCCGCCGCAGCCAAAGGTCAGGCCGTGATAGCCGCAGACAACGTGATCGCCCTCGATCGTGCCGCGGGACAGGGGCAGTTTGCGGTGCGGGCAGGCATCTTCCAGCGCGATGGCTGTGCCAGCCGTGTCACGGTAGATGACGATCTCTTCGTCCAGCATCCGGACCGCGCTCAGGTTGCGGGCGAAATCCTCGGACCGTCCGGCCACATACCAGCTGTTTCGGATGTACCCTTGAGCTCCGGCCAGGTCAGGTCGCATGGGGGTTACTCCGAGAAAACGTCAAAGGCCTTGAGCGCCTTGGCGCTGTACCCAAAGGACGGGCCGCCGCCCATATAGGTCGCCATGGCCAGCGCCTCGCACATCTCTTCGCGGGTGGCGCCCAGCCGGATCAGGGATTTGACGTGAAAGCCGATACAGCTATCGCATTTCGTCGCCACCGCAATTCCCAGAGCGATGAATTCCTTGGTCTTTTCGCTGAGCGCGCCGTCGGTCTTGGCGGCCTTGCCCATGATGCCGAAGCCGCGCACGGTTTCGGGCACCTCTTTCGAGAAGGAGCCGATATTGGCCTCGGTCTCGGCCATGAAGTCTTTCCATTCCATAGTGTCCTCCTTATCCGCGCTCATCCGCGCCCATGCGGCGTTCCAGCCAGCGCACGCCTGCGCTGATGATCAGAACAAGGATCAGGTATTCAAAGATCAGCAGCGTGTAAATTTCCAGCGGGCGGTATTCGGTCACGACCAGCTCGTTCGCGCGGCGGGTCAGTTCCTGCATGCCGATGACGCTGGCAAAGGCGCTCATCTTAACGATGTAGATGAACTGGTTCGCCAGGGGCGGCAGGATGCGCCGGATGGCCTGCGGCAGGATCACATAGCGCATCGTCTGCACGTAGTTCAGGCCGATGGTCTGTGCCGCCTCGCGCTGACCTCGGGCGATGGACTGGATGCCTGCGCGGTAGATTTCAGCGGTGAAGGCGCTGTCGGAAATTGCCAGCGTAATAATCGCGCCCCAGAATGGATCGATGGGGATGGTCATGCCCATCGACTGAAACACGATGGGCAGCCCGTAAAACACCCAGAACAGCATCGGCAGCAGGGGAATGGCGCGGATGAACTCGACATAGATTCGGTTGACCCAGCGCCAGCCGCGTTTTTCCGACAGGCCGGGCAGGGCCACCATCAGGCCCAGCACAATCGACAGAACGGCGGCGATCAGCGAGATTTGGATCGTCGCCCACATGCCCGAGATCAGGAATTTCACATTGGTCCAGCCCGATGGCGTGGTCGGGTCGATCACGTACCAGCCCCATGTCTGGGACGAGGAACAGCCCGCCAGCAGAAGAAAAGGCGCGATCAGAAGCAGTTTTTTCATCGGCCCCTCTTAATGCTGCAGGATCTGGGACAGGAATTGGCGGCACCGCTCGGATTGCGGGTTGGTGAAGAAATGTTCGGGGTGCCCTTCTTCGACAATCTCACCGGCATCCATGAAGATCATCTTGTCGGCGACCTTGCGGGCAAAGCCCATTTCATGGGTCACGACCACCATCGTCATGCCTTCTTCGGCAAGTTCGACCATCACATCCAGCACCTCGGAAATCATCTCGGGGTCCAGTGCCGAGGTCGGCTCGTCGAACAGCAGCACACGCGGCTCCATGCATAGCGAGCGCGCTATGGCGACGCGCTGCTGCTGCCCGCCGGACAGTTGAATGGGCCGCTTGTCGGCCTGATCGGGGATATGGACGCGGTCCAGGTAATGCCGGGCTTTCTCTTCCGCGTCTTTGCGGGACAGGCCGCGCGCCTTGATCGGGCCGAGGGTCAGGTTTTCAAGCACGGTCAGATGGGGAAACAGGTTGAATTGTTGGAACACCATGCCGACCTCGGACCGGATGGTGGCAACCGATTTCGGGTCGTCGGTCAGTTCGACCCCATCGACCCGGATGGTGCCTTTCTGGTGCTTCTCCAATTGGTTGATGCAGCGCACAACCGTCGACTTGCCGGACCCGGACGGGCCGCAAACGACCACTTTTTCACCGGAATTTACCGTCAGGTTGATGTCTTTCAGAACATGAAAGTCGCCGAACCACTTGTTCACGCCTGCAAGCTCGATGGCGGCATCTGACATGGGCCGACCTACCCCTTTTTATTCATAGTAGAATATTTTCTTGAGGTTATCTTTGGCTTTGCGCTTAAATCAACCAGGAATATGGCAACAAGACCGAAACATCACCAACAGGAGAAATAGATGAACAGTTTTTGCAAAGCCGCAGCCATCGCTGCGCTTGGTCTGATCGTCTCGGGCGCTGCTCAGGCGCAATCGGCGTTGAACGAGGTACTGGATTCGGGTGTTTTGAAGGTTGGCACCACCGGCGACTGGAACCCTATGTCGCTGCGCGACCCGGCGACCAACAGCTACAAAGGCTATGACATCGACATCATGAACGAGCTTGCCGCCGATCTGGGGGTTGAGGTCGAATATGTTCCAACCGACTGGAAAACGCTGGTGAACGGGGTTGTCGCCGGCAAGTACCATCTGACGGGGTCGGCGTCGATTTCCCCGCCGCGCATGAAGGTCGCCGGGTTCTCGGACAGCTACATATCGGTCGAGCTGTTCCCGTACACGACCAAGGACAAGGCGGATAAATTCGACGGGTACGAGTCGATCAACCAGCCGGGCGTCAAGGTTGCGACCACGCTGGGCACGACCTTCGAAAAGCGCGTGCGCGAATGGTTCCCGAACGCGGATATCAAAGTGGTTGAAGCCCCGGCCCGTGGCTTTCAGGAAGTGATTGCCGGACGTGCGGACGTGTTCATCACGTCGAATATCGAAGGCTCAACGCTTGAAGCCAAGTTCCCGGTGGTGCGCGTCAAGAACGCGGGGCCCCGTTCGCCTTCGCCCATTGCGATGATCCTGCCGCAGGGCGATCAGGTCTGGATCAACTATGTGAACAACTGGATCGAGGTTAAGAAAGCGCAGGGCTTCTTTGATCAAAACCGGGAAAAATGGGGTCTGTGATCCAACCAGATCAAAAGCCCGGCCTGATTGGCTGGGCTTTTCAGATTCCGCCGGTTATGGCCTTGGCGACAACCGTTACGAAGCTGACCTTTGGTGTTTTCAGTTCGACCGGTCCATGAGACGCGTTCGAGTCAAAGCTCAGGCTGTCGCCGGGGCGCATGAGGTAGGTGGTGTCTCCGCACCCATAGACCATCTCTCCATCGGTGACATGGATGAACTCGACACCCTGATGCTGATAGAGAGGCCGGGTGTCCAGCGGCGCTTCGAGCGTCACGCTGAAGCTTTCAAAGCTGACATGTTTCGCCTCGGCCCGACCGATCAGCTTGTAACTGTGCCCGTACCCGCTGCCGAGCCGCTGAACGGTCACGCCTTCTCCGGCGGCGACAAATGACGCGTCAGACCGGTCGACGGTTGCGGCAAAGAAGTTGATCAGCGGAACGCCGATCCCCCCGGCCAGCGCTTCCAGCGTGGCGAGCGAGGCTGAAACTTGTCCGCGTTCAATCTTGGAAATCATCGCCGTGGACACGCCGGACCTTGCGGACAGTTCCGACAAGGTCATCTCGGCCAGGTGCCGATGCGTTTTTACCGCCGCACCGATCAGGTGATCCAAAGGTGGTTTCTTCAATTCGAGAATGGGTGAATCTTCCATTGGCGCAGCCTAATACCGTCGTGCAAAAAGGAAAAGGACACTCGCCGCGCGAGCCAACAGGGGGGTGGTATGAAACTTGAAGACATGACCTGGTATGAGGTCGAAGCCCGTATCGAAAAGGGCGCTGCAATCCTGCTGCCGGTCGGTTCGACCGAGCAACACGGACCAATGGGACGGATCGGAACGGATACGATCTGCGCAAATGCGGTCGCTCTGGCGGCTGCGGAACAGTGCGATGCGATAGTCGCCCCGCCTCTGGCCTATACACCCGCACCCTTCAACACTGCTTTTCCGGGAACACTTTCCGTAACCGAGGAGATTTTTGAAGCACTTGCGCAGGACGTGATCCTTGGCTGTCTGGATCAGGGGTTCGCCGGTGTTTTTGTCGTGAACGGCCACGGAGCCAATCTGGACCCGCTGGATCGGATTGCGTCAGGCCTGCCACCGAACAGGCTGAGGATACGCAGTTGGTGGGAACCGACAGGTGTAAATGCGTTGCGCGCAGAGCTTTATGGGAATTGGGAGGGCATGCATGCGACCCCCTCGGAAGTGGCTATAACCCAAGCTCTTTTGGGACCCCTGCCGCCCGGCCCGGCTGTAGAGCCGCCTGAACCGCTGAGCGATGAATATATCCGCGCCCATGCTCGGGACCGGCACGGGCCACCCAGGCGGCACCGGGTCGAGTTTCCGGACGGCCGGGTTGGGTCGCATTCAGCATTGGCCACGCCGGAAGCAGGGCATCGGCTGCTTCAGGCCAGTGCTGCGGACATTGCGCGCGAGTTTGATGCGTTTCTGGCCAAAGCTCTGACCGGAGTTTGAGTGGGTATCATACAGCCAGAACGCGCCGGGCGTGTTGCAAGGCTTGCCTGTGTTCCGCACCCCAACAGAGCATTGAAGCTTCTAACTGTTTTCGTGAGGTTTCAAAGCCGCCTCGTTTTTGTCTGCGACCTCTTTGATCAAACGCGTTTCCAGTAGCTGCCCGTTCCGGTAGAGGACCGGATAGGCAATGGACGCGATATGGCCGTTGAATTCGCGGAAAGCGCGCAGGGTTTCCAGATGGAAATCGCTGGTCTCGAAGCTTTCCGTGGTTCCGTGCTGCAACCGGCGCAGGTGGCGTTTTCGGCTGTCTCGCTCGACGCGCTTGATCTCGGTCTTTTCCAGGCTAAGCAGACGCGCACTTTCCAGATCGTCTGAAACCAGCACGTTCGAAGCCAGCTTCATGTTGGTCAGGATGTCCTCGTGCATCCGGACAAGCTCGGACCAGCCTTCCTTGGAAAACTTCGCCTGTTTCGCGCGCACGTCGCTTGCCAGCACGGTCAGGCGTTTGGCCACGACATCGCCGGCGGTTTCCAGGCGGATGGCAAATTCCAGCAGATCCCGCGCCGATTTTGCGTCTTCCTTTTCATAAAGACCCGGCGGTATCGCCGCGACGAAGGCGCGAATTTCGGACAGGCATTGGTTGACTTCCTCGTCGATGGCCCGGACGGCCCGGATCTCGTCTTTGCTGCCGTTTCGGTAGAGATCGAGTATGGGCCGGAACATGGTTTCGACCAGATCGCTCATCCGAAGCAATTCCCGCTTGAGGCTGGACAGGGCCTGACTGGGGCTTTCGATGCTGATGTTGTCCAAAGCGCTGACGGGGCGTGTTGTCAGGGTGTCCTGCGCCGTCTTCTGTTCGGGAACCAGTTTTTCGAATAGCTGCGTCAGGCGGCCGCAAAACGGCAGCGCCAGAACCAGCAGCAGGAAGTTGAAGGCCAGATGCACATTGACCAGCATCTGACCGCCTTGCGGCACCCCCAGCAACCCGTTCCGCAACGCCAGATTGGCGGCGAACAAGGCCACCACGGCCCAGCTGCCCCGAAGCGCCAGATTGGCATAGGTCAGCCGGCGCGCGGCGACGGGCAAATCCCGGGTCAGCCAAACGGGGATGAAAGCCGAGCCGAAATTTGCGCCAAACACCAGTGACATCCCGGCGGCAAACGGGATCGCGCCGATCTGCACAAGCGTCACGCACATCAGAATGGCGGCGACAGATGAGTGCATGACAAAGGCCAACGCCCAGCCGACAAGGAAAGCGGTGACATAGTCGCGCGCCAGGTAATCGGCGACGGCGGGCAGGAAGGCGCTGCTTTGAATGGGGACCATCGCCTCGCGCAGGAACCGAAGCGAGATCAGGATGAACGCCACGCCCATCAGGATACGCCCCAATTGTCGGGACTTTTTGCTTTCGGTTTTGACAAACAGATAGCCGCCGACCGCTAGCAGCATCGGAACCAGCCAGTCCAATTTGAAGGACAGGACCTGAATGATCAGCGCCGAGCCCAGATCGCCGCCCAGTATCATCGCCAGCCCGGTCGAAAAACCGAGCATGCCGCTGGCAGCAAACCCCGATGTCAGCAAAGCGACCGCTGCCGAGCTTTGCAGCACCACCGCCATCATCAGCCCCACCAGCGAGGCCTGCGTAAAGCTGCGCTGTCGTGTCATGACCCGCTGGAAAGACGCACCGTAACTGCGCTCAATCCCGGTGCGAACCATACGCACCGCATAAAGCAACAGCATCGTCGCCCCGGCAAGGCTGATCAGAAAGGTGACTATCGCCATGCTGTGCCTCCTCCTCGGGTTTCAGGAAGAGTGCGTTTTGGCGAAACTTCTGGCGTTAGTGGTGCGATCAAATCTCTTCCTTGATGGCTGCAATGACGATGTCGAGGGCGCGGTCCAGATCTTCGCGCGTGATTGTCAGCGGCGGCGACAGGGTCAGCACGCAACCCTGACTGATCTTGAAGCTGAGCCCGGCGTGCAGACAGGCATAGTAAATCCGCTCGGCGCGGGCGTTGCCGGGCGTTTTGTCGGCGCGGTCGTCCACGATTTCGACCCCGAACATCAGACCGCGGCCCCGAATGTCGCCGACGATCGGAACGGTCTGAAGCGCGTCCATCAGGCGGGCCATCGCATGTCTGCCCAACTCCTCCGAGCGGTGGACCAGCCCCTCATCCTCGATGATCTGCAGCGTGGTCAGCGCGGCGCGAGCGGTTACCGGGTTCTTTTCATGCGTGTAATGCCCAATGGCGAAATCGCCGCACACGTCCAGTTGCTTGCGGGCAATGCAGGCAGCGATGGGCAGAATGCCTCCGCCAAGAGATTTTCCCAGGGTCACGATGTCGGGGATGATTTCGTCATGTTCAAAGGCAAACATCTTGCCGGTTTTGCCCAGACCCGTTGGAATCTCGTCCATGATCAAAAGCGCGCCGTGCCGGTTGCAGGCCTCGCGTACATGTTTCCAGTAGCCGGGCGGCGGTACGTAGGGCACGGCGCGCATCGGCTCGGCGATGACGGCAGCGATGTCGCCCTCGCGCTCGAGCACATAGTCGACTATTTTCGCGCAGGCCAGACCGCAGGTTTCCGGCCCGGCGTGATTATACGGGCAGCGATAGCAGGCAAACGGGGCCACGTGTTCGGCGCCGGGCAGCAGGGGCCCGGCAATGTGACTGCGAAACGTGGCCTCGCCCCCGACACTTGCGGCCCCAAATCCCGCGCCGTGGAAGGCATCCCAGAAACTGATGGTCTTGAACCGCCCGGTCGCCGCGCGGGCGATTTTCAGGGCAACCTCGTTGGCGTCCGAGCCGCCGGTGGTGAACAGGGTTTTGCCAAGGTCTCCGGGCGCGATCTCGGCCAGTTTTTCGGCCAGCTCGACTGCCGGGTCATTGGTGAAGCGGCGCGGTGCGAAAGGAAGATCATCCAGCTGCGCCTTGATGGCGGCAACCAGCCGGGGATGGCCGTACCCGATATGGTGGACCGAGTTGCCATGGAAATCCATGTAGCGCCGCCCGTCCTTGTCCTCGATCCAGATGCCTTCGGCTTTTGCGATTGTGCTGACGCAGGGCGAGGACAGCGATTGATGCAGAAAGACATCTGCGTCGCGTTTCAGCAGTGGTGCGGATTTCGGCCCAATGGATGTGTTCAGCCACGTCTTTCGTGCCTCTGAAGTGTTGGATTCCCCTTCGGTGTGCACGATTTGCGACATGGCTCTCTCTCAATTCTGCCCGACAGAAACGGCGGGCGTTTGATGGCCCGCTGTTCCCGCAGAGGGGGTGTTTGATGCCCCGCCCGCCACCGGGCAGGGCAAGGCTGTTAGCCGGGCCAGGGCAAAGAATAGGTTTTCACGTTGGTGAAGAACTTCATCGCCTCGATGACGCCTTCCTTGACGCCGTTGCCCGAGTCCTTGATGCCGCCGAAGGGGGACATCTCAATCCGGTAGCCGGGTTGTTCCCAGATGTTGCAGGTGCCCACATTCAGCCCGTTGATATAGGCAATCGCGCGGTTCAGATCGTTGGTGCAGACGCCCGAGGACAGGCCGAATTCCGTTCCGTTCGAGATGGCCATCACCTCATCGTCATTGTCCGGCACGCGGACAATGGGGATGATGGGGCCGAAGGTTTCCTCCATCACCAGCTCGCTGCCATGGGGCACCTTGTCCACCACGATGGGCGGCAGCAACGCGCCCTGACGACCGGGGTGGTAGAGGATTTCTGCGCCCTCTTTCTCGGCCATGTAAACGCGGTTCTCGAAAAGCTCGGCCGCCTTGTCGTGGATGACACAGCCCAGTTCCGTTTCGGGGTCTTGCGGGTCGCCGAACTTGATCTTCCTGGCCTTCTCCAGCACAAGCGGCACAAACTTGTCGGCCACGCTGTCCTGCACAAGAATGCGTTTGATCGCGGTGCAGCGCTGGCCCGAGTTGCCGGTGGCGCCCGCCACGGCAATGGTCGCGGCCTTGTCCAGATCGGCATCGGAAAGATCGTTCAGAACGATCAGCGGGTCATTGCCGCCCAGTTCCAGCGCCTGACGTTTATAGACCGCCTTGGCCGCGATCATCTTGCCCACCGGAACACCGCCGGTGAAGGTGATGATGTCGATATTATCATTGACGACCATCTCATCGCCAATGTCCTGCGGCCAGCCGGTGACCACCTGGAACATCTCGGGCGGCAGGCCCGCGTCATAGAGGATATCGGCCAGCGTCAGCGCCGTCAGCGGCGTCAGTTCCGTCGGCTTGCACACCATGCAGTTGTTGGTGGCAATCGATGGCGCGATCTTGTGGCTGACCATGTTCAGCGGGTGATTGAAGGGCGTGATCGCGCTGATTGCATTCACCGGCTCACGCGTGGTGAAGATCTTGCGGTCCTTGCCATTATGGGTCAGGTCGCAGGAAAAAATCTCACCATCATCTTTCAGCGCCTCGGCAGCCGCGAACTGATAGACATCCTGCGCGCGCTTGGTCTCGTAAATCGCGTGCTGGTGGCAGATGCCCAGTTCCAGCACCAGCCATTTGGCGAGGTATTCGCGGCGCTCGCCAATCAGCTCTCCAGCGCGCTGCAGGATCTGACTGCGTTCGTAGCGGGTCAGCTTGGGCGTGTAATTCGCCGCAATCTCAAAGGCTTTACGGGCATGCTCGGCCTTGCCCGCCGGAACGTGACCGACAACCTCGTTGGTATAGGGGTAGAGCACCGGCACGGTTTCGTCGGTAAAGACGATTTCGCCACCGATGCGCATCCCTTCGTTTCTGATTTCGGATTTTGTCATAACCTGATCTTTCATGACTTACTGTGCCGCCGCTGTTGTGGCGTAGAAGAACGCGTCAAAATTGCGCAGATCGGGCGCGTTGCCCAGATCAACGACCCGGTTGACGATGAAAGGCACCTCTTGCTCGGTCAAGCCGCCATGGCTGCGCAGCGGCTCTTTCAGGGCGGCCAGATCGTGACGGTCCGCCGAGGTGCCGATGGTCATGTTCTCGCCCGAGATCATTACGATATCGCCGATGCGGTCTGCCGGCAGTTCAAAACGTTTGATTGCCTCTTCCTTGTCCACAACAAGGATCAACTCGTCGCGGGCGTCCAGCTTTGCCATGATGTCAGCCGTGTCTGCACCTTCGGGAAGATAGGCGGTGGCAAAAGCACCAAGCGCGCCGTGGTGGACCACGTAAGGATCAGTAATCGGCAGGATCACGCGGGCCTGACCTTCGCCCAGCCATTCGTCCATCAGGTCCTGCGCGTAGATCACGTTGGGCGCGCCTTCGGCATTGTGCTTGGGCTTCATGCCGTGATCGGCGGTAACGACGATGGCCGCGCCCAGCTCATCCAGTTGTGCCAGATACCTGTCGAACATGGCGTAGAAATCCAGCGCGCCCTGCTGTTCGGGCGCGAATTTGTGCTGGATGTAGTCGGTGGTAGACAGGTACATGATGTCGGGCTTGAATTCTTTCAGCAGCTTGACGCCCGCGGCAAAGACGAATTCAGACAGGTCCGCCGAATAGACCTCGGGCACCGGCATGCCCAGCCATTCGCTGGCATTGTCGATGCCGTGTACTGCCTTGGTGGTTTCGCCCGAACGTTCCGAGGAAAACGCCACCGCGCGATCTTCGTCGAATTTCAGGCCCGCGCCCAGCAGCGCGCGCAGCTTGTCCTTGGCGGTGACCATGGCAACGCGATACCCTGCCTCGTAGAATTGCGAGAAGATGGTCGGCGCGCGCAGGAAGCGCACATCGTTCATCATCACCTCTTCGCCGCTGTCGGGGTCGATCAGATAGTTGCCGCAGATGCCATGCACAATTGGCGGGCGGCCGGTGGCAATCGACAGGTTGTTGGGGTTGGTGAAGCTGGGGATCACCGAATGCGCCAGACGGTCGGTGCCGGTTTCGCGGATGCGCTTGAGCGTCGGCATCAGGCCCTTGGCGATCGCCACGTGCAGATACTCGGGCTCGCAGCCGTCCAGACAGATGGCGATGGCCGGGACCTTTGGCGCGGGATACACACGCTCATTTGCGGTCACAGGGGTGTGGATGGTCATTTGCGGATGTCCTTTATCTCTTATGCGGCCAGTTTGGCGCGTTCTTGCAGGGCCTGTACCGGAGGCGTCGCGCTAGCGACCCCCATCTCGGCCAGGCTGTCTTTTGCGGCGGCCACGACCTGCCGCATCACATGTTCATCCATCTGCCCGATGCAGCCGACGCGGAAACTGTCCACAACCGTCAGCTTGCCCGGGTAGATGATAAAGCCCTTGTCCTTCATCAGATCATAGAAGCGGTCAAAGACGAAGTTTTCGTCCGCAGGGCAGAAAAACGTCACGATGATCGGGCTCAGCCAGCGGTTCTGCAGCAGCGTCTCGAAGCCCAGTTCGCGCATGCCGGCAACCATCACATCGCGGTTGCGGGTATAGCGTGTGCCGCGCCCTGCGACGCCGCCTTCGGCCTCATGCGCGTGCAGCGCCTCGAGGAAGGCCGCAACCACATGGGTCGGCGGGGTGAACCGCCATTGGCCGGTCTTTTCCATATGCGCCCATTGCGCATGCACGTCCAGAGACAGCGAGTGGCTGTTGCCTTTGGCCGCCTCCAGCTCATCCCTGCGGGCGATGATGAAGCCAAAGCCCGGTACGCCCTCGATGCATTTATTGGTCGAGGACACCATCGCCTCATACCGTACGTCCGAGGGCTTGAGTTCAATCGCGCCAAAGGCCGACATCGAGTCGATCAGCAGTTTGCGCCCCGCCGCATAGACGGCTTCCGAGATTTCTTCGACCGGGTTCAGAATGCCCGAGGACGTCTCGCAATGGATCGCAACCACATGGGTAATCGCGGGGTCCTGCGCCAGAATTGTGGCCACTTCACTGCCGCGCGGCGGCAGGTAATCGCCCTTGTCCAGCACCACATGATCGCGCGCAAGATATTCCAGCGTCTGTGCTGAGCGCTGACCATAGGCCCCGTTCGCCAGCACCAGTGCCTTGCCATCCCGTGGAATGAACGAGGCCAGCATCGCTTCGACCGCGAAGGTGCCGGACCCTTGCATCGGCACGCAGTCAAAGGCATCGGCGCCATCGCCCAGCAGCGCCAGCAACCGGCTACGCATCTCGCGCGTCATCGCGCGGAAATCACCATCCCAGCTGCCCCAATCCCGCAGCATTGCCTGCTTCACCGCATAAGAGGTGGTCAATGGCCCCGGCGTCAGCAGATAGGCCTCGCCCAGTTTCGGGGGCTCTAAAGCCGTGTCGCGTTGGGTCATAACAAAGGCTCCTGAACTGCGTCTCGAGATTACAATTGCAGCAATGAATTCCATATGTGAAATTGTAAAAATCAATCTAGTAATAGGCGCAGCTTATGCATGGAATTTGGGGAAGTCTGCGATGCGGCACAGCCAGTTAAAGGCCTTTCACTATGTCGCCAAATATGGCGGGTTTTCGCGCGCGGCCGAGGCGCTTTTCCTGACCCAGCCTGCCATATCGGAACAGGTCCGCAAGCTTGAACAGGATCATGACCTGCTGCTGTTTCTGCGCGAACGCAAACGCGTGCACCTGACCCCGGAGGGGGAACAGCTTTTTCGCTTCACGAAACAGTATTTCGAGATCGAGGATCAGATCGAGGATTACCTGTCCGAAACAAAGGCGGTGATCGATGGCGAGTTGCGGATCATCGCCGATTCCGCCCAACACCTGACCCGGTTTCTTGGCCCGTTCCGGGAAAAACATCCCGATGCCCGGATCTCGGTTCGGTCCGGCAATACCGAGGAGATTCTTGAAGAACTCAGGTCCTATAATGCCGAGATCGGAGTGGTCGGCAGTTTAACGCCCGGCAAGGATATGAGTATTCTGAACCTTGGATCGACCGAGATCGTGGCGTTTGCCGCCCGGGACCTCTTGTTGGCTTCGCAATCCTCTCTTTCGCTTCAGGAACTGGCCGAGTTACCGCTGATTTTCCGGGAACAGGGGTCGAAAACGCGTCAGAAACTGGAAGACAAGGCCAAGAGGAACGGCGTTGTTCTGAGACCCGCAATTGTTGCCGAAGGGCGGGAAGCGGTTCGAGAACTGGTGGCCTCGGGCGCAGGTATCGGCTTTGTTTCGCAGGCGGAATACAGCCATGATGACCGTCTCAGGCAAATCCGGTTGAAGGATGTCCATTTGCATATGGACGAAAGTCTTGTCGCCCTGTCTCAGCGCCGGGAAGTGAAGATCATCCGGGCCTTCATCGAGTTTGCGCGGCAGGTTTTGGAATCCAAGGAAGCTCCCGCCGCGTGACTGCGGCAGGGGTTCCATCCCCTTCACCGGTCAGCGGTTCCGCCAGGCCTGAGTGCGGCGCAGAACGCCCTTGGACGCGATCATGTGCAGAATGCGGGCTGCCGCATTGGTGTAGAAGATCATCATTCCCATCGCCGCCGCCGGGGCAATATCGCCAGCGTCATCCATGTTCAGCACCGCAATCGAGGCCAGTGTGGTTTTCGGCGAATACAGGAACACCACCGCCGACACCGTCGTCATCGCGTTGACGAACAGGTAGATCGAAATGTCCAGGATCGCGGGCATGCAGACCGGCACGGTCACCCGTGCAAACAGCTTCATGGTGGGTTGCTTGAGCGAGGCGGAGACGGATTCAAACTCGGTATCCATCTGCTTGAGCGCGGTCACAGCAGTCAGATGAGACACCGTGTAGAAGTGAGTCACGGTGCAGATCACCAGAATGGCCATCGTGCCATAGATCGCGTTCAGCGGGTTGGCCGGGTTGTTGAAGAAGAAGATATAGGCCAGACCCAGCACCATTCCGGGGATTGCCATCGGCAGCATGGCGAACATCTGGAACAAAGCGCGCCCGGTTTTGAACCCGTTGGATTTTTCGACCAGATAGGCCCCGAAGAACACGACGGCCGTTCCGATCACCGCTGTCAGCAGCGCCAGTTTGATCGAGTTGAAATACGACCCCCAGCCGCCACCATCCATCTTGTCGAACTGGTAGTTGTTCAGGCTCAGGCTCAGGTCATAGGGCCAGAACTTGATCAGCGCGGCGAATTGGCAGACCGCCAGCAGGCCCACGATGAACAGCGCCACCATGCAGCAATAGATCAGCATGATCCGGTCGGTTTTCGGGTTCGGGTTCGGCTGATAGGGGACCGAGCGCGCCGACAGCAGGGCCACCTGTTTCGACTGCACCAGCCGGTCGATTGCAAAGGCCAGGATCGCCGGGACCACCAGAACGACCGAGACCACGGCCCCCATTTCAAAGTTCTGCTGGCCGATCACCTGTTTGTAGATATCTACCGCCAGAACGTTGAACTGCCCTCCGATCACCTTGGGCAGGCCGAAATCGGTGATCACCAGGTTGAACACCACAAACGCCGCCGAGATCAGACCATAGCGCGCGCCCGGAATCGTCACCGTCCAGAAGGTGCGCCAGGGGGTCGACCGCAGGCTCGAGGCGGCCTCGTACAATCGCGCGTCCGAGATCGCCAGGGCCGTCGAGATGATCAGGAAGGCATGCGGGAAGGTAAAGAAGACCGAACCGATGACGATGCCGATGGGGCCATAGATACTTGCCCCGAACAGCAGCTCTTTCAGCATGCCCTGATTGCCGAACAGGTAGACCAGCGCGATACCGGGCAAGAGCGACGGCACAAGGATCGGGGCCATGGCGATCAGCCGGAACACGCCTTTGAAGCGCATGCAACTGCGGTTCAGCGCATAGGCGAACCAGAAGGCCAGCGTGACCGTGACAACGGTACTGACGACCGCAATCCACAGCGAGTTCTTGATCGAGTTGAACAGCGCCGGGGTAGAGAAATAGCTGACGAAATTGTCCACGCCGGTCGATTTCACCGGCCGCAGTTGAACGCGGCGGAAAGTGTTGGAATCCAGCTCGACCCAATCGGTGCCCTTTTGCAGGGTCGATCCGATCAGGAATCGGCCATCCGGAACCGTGTTCCGGATCTGGTACATCACCGGGCTGCGGAAGCTGAAATCGGGAAAGAAGGGCGTGACGGACAACCGCCCGTCAGAGCCGGTCGAAAGTTCCTGATCACTATAGGCCCCGGTTTCGGCGTTCAGTTGCGCCCCGTTCAGGATGGTGCCGCTAAAGACGCCGTTTTCGTCGCTGACCTGAAACTCGTATTGCGACAGGTCCATGCGGTAGGTCGAGAACGATTTGGACAGCATCGCCCAAAGCGGAAAGGCCAGGGTTACGACCAGATACAGCGCGATGACCATCATGCCGCCGCGCATGATGAGGTCATCGCGGCTCAGCTTTCCCTTGATCACCGGGCCAGCGGGCAGAGAGGTTGTGTCGGTCATCAGCCTTCCCCCGCCGGTGAGAAGGCCATCAGCCTGTTGCGCGGCAGTTCGATCATCATCTGCCCGCCTTCCTCAAGCCCGAGGCGGCGCACTGCGTTGATCGAGAAATCGGCAATCAGCGCTTCGTCGCCGAAGGTTTTGTGCGACAGACGGCAGCGCCAGAACGAGCCCAGAAACTCCATTTCCGTGATCAGCACTTCGAACGCGTTTTCCGGTGTGGTGATGACATCCGGCGCGTCGGGCGACGGGGCGCCTTCGCCATGCGGGATGACGTCTTCGGGGCGGATTGCTGCGACGATGCGGTTGCTTTTTTGGTGGTCATGCGCCCTGCATTTCAGGACCGAGCCGCCCAGTTCCAGCCTCTCGGCATCGCCTGCGACGGCGGGCAACTGGTTCATTTCGCCGATGAAATCGGCCACGAACAGGTTCGCCGGGTGGCGGTAAATCTGTGTGGGTGTCCCCACCTGCTCGATCACGCCATGGTTCATCACCACGATCCGGTCGGCCATGGCCAGCGCCTCTTCCTGATCATGTGTCACCATGACGGTGGTCACGCCCAGTTTGCGCTGCAGCTCTTTGATCTCATGCCGCAAATGCACCCGCACCTTGGCATCCAGCGCCGAGAGCGGCTCGTCCAGCAACAAAAGGCCGGGACTGGTGGCAATCGCGCGCGCCAGGGCGATCCTTTGCTGCTGACCACCCGACAGCTGGGCGGGGTATTTGCGGCCCTGATCCGGCAAGCCGACCAGATCAAGCAGTTCGGCGACCCGCACCGCAATCTCGGATTTGCTGCGGCCGGTGTTTTCAAGCCCGAAGGCGATGTTCTTTTCAATCGTCAGGTTCGGAAACAGCGCATAGGACTGGAACACGATCCCGAAATCACGTTCGGACGGGGGCAGGTTCGAGACATCCTTGCCATCCTGCATGACCGTGCCCTTGGTCTGCAGGTCCAGCCCGGCAATCGCGCGCAGCAGCGTGGTCTTGCCGCAGCCCGACGGGCCCAGAAAACAGATGAATTCGCCTTCGTTGATGTCCAGCGAAATGTCCCGGAGCGCGAGAAAATCACCAAAAGCTTTCCACAGGTTCTGGATGCTCAGATAGAGATCACCGGGAGAGGTTTTCTTTAGCACTGGGAGTTGTCCTTGAGCTTTGCGCAGCAGCCATACCAAAAGACTGGCCAGAATGTCGCCGCACCGGTCACATGCGATGTGAGAGAGATGTTATCCAAAGGCCGGAGGGGCGGTAAGCCCCTCCTATGTGAGTGGTTTACTCTTTGGGTTCGGATTTGCCGTCGTAACGCGACTGCCATTCCTTCAGGATGGCGGCACGGTTATTGGCAGCAAATTCGAAATCATTTTCGATCATAGCGTCCAGCAGACCGTCGGGGAAATGCTCGACCGGTTTGGCAACACCCGGCATCGCGACAACGGCGTACCCGGTGTTGTACATCTCGTTGGCTTCCTTGGTTACCGAGAAATCAACCAGCTTCTGCGCGGCTTCCAGATTGGCTGTGCCCGCGACAATCGCGGTTGCCTCCATGTCCCAACCCACGCCTTCGCTGGGCACGATGATTTCCAGAGGTGCACCAGCAGCCTTGGACTTGGCACCACGGAAGGCAAACGAGATACCGATCGGAATTTCACCGGCAGCGGCCAGCTTGCAGGGCTTGGAGCCCGAATGGGTATAGCGCGCGATATTGTTGTGCAGCGCGTCCATATATTCCCAGCCGCCGTCTTCACCGAACATCTGCAGCCAACTGGACACGTCCAGGAAGCCTGTGCCCGACGAGTTCGGGTTCGGCATGATGACCTGACCTTTGTACTGCGCGTCGGTCAGGTCTTTCCACGAGGTCGGCGGGGTCAGACCGGCCTTTTCAGCCTCGACCGTATTATAGCACACCGACGCCACCCAGGCGTCCATGCCAACCCAGCTGGGCACGTCGCCGTCATCAACAAATTTGGGGTCCAGCTTGTCAACGCCAACCGGCGCGTAGGGCTCGAGCATGTCTTCGGATTTCAGCAGCAGCAGCGAGGTCGCGGCCAGACCCCAGACCACATCGGCCTGCGGATTGTCGCGCTCAGCCAGCAGTTTGGCGGTGATGATGCCGGTGGAATCGCGGACCCAGTTGATCTTGATGTCCGGGTGCGAGGCGTTGAATTGTTCGGCGTAGCGGGCCAGGTCTTCAGCTTCGACCGCAGTGTAAACAGTCAGCTCGGTTTCGGCGGCGGCTGCGGTGGCCAACAGGACTCCGGCAACGATTGCAGCAAACTTGGATGTGGCGTTTTTCATGTTTTCCTCTGTTGGTTTTATTGTGACGCTGACGCCTTTCTTTCGCGGCGTTTCTGGTTTGAAGGTTGTATGAAAGCAGTCTGACAGGTTTGTGAGTTAAGAAAAATCGTTTCTACCTTCCATATCATAGGCAAAACTTATGAAGTTCCGGGGGTGAGGCAGAGGCGAAAAAGCACCGACTTGATCGCCAGATTTTCATTGCTGGCGACTTACATTTCAATTCACTTGGCCGCGCAGATTTTTAGAGCCCTAACGCCAGCGCCGGGCTCTTACAGAGTTCTCTTGATAACCGTGTTTCACCGAAATCGCTTGATCCGGCGGGAAGGTTCACATTGGCATCAAGCGCAGCCACTCTTCCAGTTTTTCTCCGATCAGATGCGGATTGTCTTCCTGAAGAAAATGAATGCCCTTGCCGATATCCACCACTTCGAGATTGCGGATGGTCTGGCGGCACCATGCAACCTCCTTTGGGCCAATGGTTCCTCCGGGCGTGGCGTGAAACATCAGCATCGGGGTTTCCGTTTCACCCAGCCAGCGGCTGTAGGCGCTGACGATCTGATGTACGTCAGATGGCGTGCCATCGATCGGAATTTCGCAGGGCCAGACCCGAACCGGTTTGCGGCTGCGCGCGGTGGGGAAGGGGGCGCGGTACTGCGCCATCTCTTGCGGGATCAGGTCGCGCACGATGGCGCTTGGCAGGATTTTCTCGACGAACATGTTCAGGCCCGAAATCATCATCCATCCCAGACCCGGCGTCCGCATCATGCGAAACCCGACGCGGAAATCGGGCGGGAATCCGGCCCAGGACATCGGGCGAATGACGCCCTCCATGAACGCAATGCCACGTATGCTCTTGGGGTGCCGGTGAGCATAGTGAAACCCCAGTGCCGAGCCCCAGTCGTGGATGACCAGCGTGACATCCTTCAGCCCCAGCGCCTTGATGAACCCGTCCACGAAGGGGACGTGATCTACAAAGCGGTAGGGAATATCCGGCTTGTCCGATTTGCCCATGCCGATCAGATCCATCGCGATGGCGCGGCCCTGTCTGGCGGCATAGGGAATGATGTTGCGCCACAGGTAGGACGAGGTCGGATTGCCGTGCAGAAATAGAACCGGCGCGCCTTCGCCTTCGTCGACATAGTGGATGCGCTGTCCGTTCACCTCGACATATTTCGAGTCAAACGGGAAGTCGGGTGAAATCCCATGTTCGGTCGTCATTGAGCGGCCCTTTCTGCAGTGCAGGTCTTTTCGATCAAACCCAGCGCCTCATCATACCACGCGGGTCGGGACGCCCAGCCGGCAATCGCGGAGACGGGCCCGGATGGCGGGCGGGACAGGCTGCCGGCGGGGACGACAAGAAACTTTCCGTTCTGCGTTTCGAACGGCAGGGTCGTCCCGCAGGTGCGGCAAAACACCCGGCGGACCTGAGAATCGGGCACATCGAAGGATGTCAGCATGTCCTTGCCTTGCAGCCACTCGATCTGGTCGGGCGTGGTGAAGGCATTCGCAACATGGGCCGACCCCGAGGCCTTTTGGCAGAAGCTGCAATAGCAGAGTTTGAACGCAGCAATGTTGTCCTGCACGCGAAAGCGCACCGCGCCGCAGATGCATTGGCCGTTAATGTGGTCCATCGGAGTGCTCATGTCAGCCGCGATAAGCAAAATACGCGCGGACCGGGGCGGTAAAGGTCAGGCCCATGCTGATGATCGCGATGATAAAGCCGACAACCGCCGTCGCCGGGATCGAGACCAGAAAATCAACGGCAATCGCTGCGCGGATACCGATCATGTTGCGCTTGAGGATCGATGCGACGATGCAGGCAAACGTCACCATGTATCCCAGCATCGTATAAAGCATCAGGTTGGCGGCTTGCGGGCCGGCCAACTCTCCGACCTGCAGGCCGTAGAACCTGAAAGCGGTGAAGAAGCCAAAGGCCAGTAGGATTTTCAGCGCGTTCAGAATGAAGATCACGCGCAGGGTGACGGGCTTTGACGCCCCGGTTGTCGGGTCGATGGCGGTCATGTCAGGTCTCCGTTTCAGTTGGGGGCATGCAGCATTTGCTGCCGCGCGCCCGCAATGCTATCCATGTGGATAGGAATTAATAACTATCCACATGGATAGAAAAAGCAAGGAGAAATCTGTGGCGCGCAAACGCAAGACGGATCACGATAGTGCCGTGGCGGGTGCCTTGGACCTGTTTTGGCGAAGGGGATACCACGGTGCCAGCACGCGAGAACTGGAGCAGCAGACGGGACTGACACGGTTCACGCTGCAGACCACCTATGGCGGGAAAGAGAAGTTTTTCCTAAAGACATTGGACACTTATCTGGACAATGCCGAGGCCCGGCATTTTCCCGACCCCGACAGCTGTTCGCTGGATGATCTGGGCGATTGGATCAGGGGCATCGCCTCGGCAGAACGCATGCCAAGGATCGAGGATGCCGGTTGCCTTGCCTTCAACTCGATCAGTTCATTCGACCGCTCAGACCTCGAAGTCAACGCGCGAATCGAGCGTTACCTGACCGCGCTGGAAGGGCGGTTCGCGGCGATACTGAGCAGGGCCAAGGCAGACGGAACCATCCGGTCCGAGGTCGATCCCGCCGAGGCCGCAAAGGTGCTGATCGGCCTTTTGCTGGGCCTTCACACGATCATGAAAGCCCGGACCTCGGACCAGTTTCCGCAAAGCTACGCCGAGGCGGTGGCGGCGCTTATCGACGGGTGGAAGACCGGGCCCGCGGCGTGATAGGCTAGTCCTTGCGCACGATGCGCATGATGCTTTCGACGTTGAAGTTCAGGCGCTCGTCCAGGGCCTGCTTATCCATCATGTCGCGTTGAAACAGATAGGATCCTGTGAACCGGTTGGTCAGATAATAATACCCGATGGCGGCGATGGTAATGTTCAGCTGGGTCGCGTCAATGCCCGGACGGAACTCGCCGCTTTCCTCACCCCGTTTCAGAATGCCTTCAACCATCTCGACCAGCCCGCGGGTGGATTCGGGCAGGCTGGGCAAAGACTTGAGATGCCGGGCGCGGTGCAGGTTCTCGCTGTTGACCAGAGTGATGAACTCGGGGTTCTTCAGATAGTATTTCCACGTGAAACGAACCAGCGATTCCAGCGCTTCTGATGGCGACAGCGACTCGAGGTTCAGCTTGCGTTCGGCGCTTCGGATGTCGAGATAGGCGGCTTCCAGTACCGTGCGAAACAGCCCCTCTTTGCTGCCAAAATAGTGGTAAAGCATGCGCTTGTTCGCATTGGCGCGTTCGGCGATTTCATCCACGCGCGCGCCGCCGAGCCCGTGTTTCGCAAATTCCTTCTTGGCGGCATGCAGGATGCGCGCCTTGGTTGCTTCAGCATCTCTTTTCTTTTTGATCGTCTTTTCGACCACAGCCACCTCCTTTTTCGTGCAGCTGTCCGGGCGCAGCTCATCTGGTCAGAGCATTTCGCACATATGGCCGGGGTTCTTCAACACTTCCCTGCCAGCCGCCGTTTTCGACTGCCCCTGTCCCAGTCTTAACGCTTGACACATCGTTTCGTAAAGAAGTAACTAGTTAGTGCATTATGGGCGCACAGTACCGCAGTGCGGGATCGTCGCCGGGGAAGGGCCGATACGCGAACGCCTTTGATCCCATGTGCTGATGGAAAAAGGGAGGACGTCATGTCATTCATCAAGAAATACATCGAACAGGAGACGATAACCCGTCGTAACCTGCTGCTCGCCTCGGCCTATGGCGTCGGTGGCGTCGCGGTTTCGAGCATGCTGGGGGGAATGGCGCGCGCGGCGATCACGGACCCGACGGTTGCATGGTCATACCGCAACCGGACGAACCCGTACTGGAACGAAATCGTCTCGGGCGGTGAGGCGTTTGTCGAAAGCCTGGGTAAGCCCAAGGATTTCCTGACCCATCTGATCAACGAAGGCTCGTCCGAGAAGTCGCTGGCAGATGTCAAGGCGCTGCTGTCGAAGACCAATGGCGAACTGGCGCTGGCGATTGACACCAACGACGCGCCTAACGCGCGCCCGGTGGTGGAAAGCTGCGCCGAGGCGGGTGCCTATGTCTCGACCTTGTGGAACAAGACCGACGACCTGCATCCGTGGGATTTCGGCGATCACTATGTCAGCCACATGAGCTGGTCCGACGAAGGCCCGGCCGAGCAGACAGCGCGTATTCTGCTGGATGCCATGGGCGGCTCGGGTGGGGTTGTGCATCTGGGCGGTATCGCCTCGAACAACCCGGCCATCGAACGTCTGGCCGGTCTGAAGAACGCGCTGAAAGACTATCCGAATTGCGAGCTTCTGGCGGCCGAGCCTGCCGATTGGGACACCCAAAAGGCCAACCAGGTCATGAGCGCCTTCCTCACCCGCTACGGGGATGAGATCAAGGGCGTGCACTGTGCCAATGACACCATCGCTTATGGCGTGCTGGAAGCTCTTCGTGCCGAAGGGATAGAGGATATGCCCATCGTATCCTATGACGGCAACCCGCAGGCCGTTGAGCTGGTCGGCGAGGGCAAGATCCTGGCCACCGTCTTTACCAACCCGCATTGGGGCGGCGGCATCACTGCGGCACTGGCCTACTATGCGGCCACCGGCCATTTCAAACCTTCGGAAGAGCCCAACGAGCACCGCGAATTCTACGGCCCGACCATCATGGTCCGCCCGGAAGATGCGCAAGCCTTCAAGGCCGAGTATCTGGACAGCGTTCCAACCTATGACTGGAAGGATTTCTGGTCCACGTCGAACGGTCAGATCCAATACAAGTAAAGTGAACGCGGGCCGGTTTTCGGAACCGGCCCGCGCACCCGGGTCTGCGGCAGCCGCAACCCCGCCAATTCACTCAGTGGGAGGAAGCACGTGAGCAATGTGCTGACACGGGATGTGCTGATCAAATGGGCGCCCCTGATCGTCCTTTTGGTTCTGGTCCTGTTTTTCACAACGATGGAGCCCCGTTTCTTTTCGCTGCGCAATTTCGCGCGCATCGGGATTTCGTCAGCGCCGGCCCTGATGGTCGCGATCGGTGTGACCTTCATCATCATCATGGGGTCGATCGACCTGTCGATGGAAGGCACGGTGTCCGTCTGTGCGGTGGTGTTTGCCTTTGCCTTTATCGGCCTTGGGGGCACGCTGGCGTCCTGGGCGTGGCTGGCCATCCCGCTGGCCCTGCTGGTGGGGGCTGCAATCGGGCTGGTGAACGGGCTTGTGCATGTGTTGCTGAAAATCCCGTCCTTCATGGCCTCGCTGGCGATGGGGTTTGTGGGCACCGGATTTGCTTTGCTGCTGACCGGTGGCGACCGGATTCGGGTCGAAGACGATCTGTTCCGCGCGCTGCTGACCGAGCGCTGGTTCGGCTTTCCGATCATGTGTTACGTGGCGCTGTTGTTCCTGCTGATCGCCTGGTTCATCCAGTCGCGCACCACGCTGGGCCGTAACTTCTATGCCGTGGGTGGAGGCGAGGAACTGGCCCATGCCTCGGGCCTGAACGTCAACCGCGTGCGGATCATGGGGTTTGCTCTGGCGGGGGTGTTCTATGCTGTCGGCGCGCTGCTGGCGGTTGGGCGGATCGGGATTGCGGAAACCGCAACGGGGTCGAATTTCATGTTCGTGTCGATCACGTCAGTGGTGGTCGGCGGCACCGCGCTGTGGGGCGGGATCGGTGGTGTTTGGAACACGCTAATCGGGGTGCTGATCGTCAATGTCATCAACAACGGCATGGTTGTGATTGGGTTGCCCGGCTACGTGCAGGACGGCGTTCTGGGCGTGTTAGTTATTGCCGCGGTGGTTCTGTCGACCGACCGCAAATCCGTAACCTTCGTGAAATAGGGGCGGGCAGATGTATGAACTGATCAATGTCGACAAGAAATTCCCCGGCGTCCACGCTCTGAAATCCGTGGATTTCCAGATCGGGCGGGGTGAGATCGTGGGTCTGGTTGGCGAAAACGGCGCGGGTAAGTCGACCCTGATGAAAGTGATCTACGGCGCCTATCAGCCCGATGGCGGCGACATCACCATCGACGGCACCAAGGTCCGCTTTCAGAACCCGCGTCAGGCGATGGATCACGGCATCGGCATGGTGTTTCAGGAACAATCCCTGATCACCAACCTGACCGTGATGGAAAACATCTTTTTGGGCTTCGAACAGCAATTCGTCAGTTATGGCGTAATCAACTGGAAAGCCATGGCCGAGGCCGCCGCCGCGCAACTGACCAAGGTCAAACTGGATATCGATCCGGCGACCACGACTTCGAAACTGTCCTTTGCGCAGCGCCAACTGGTGGAACTGGCCAAGGTGCTGACGCTGGAAGAACGGATCGACGGTGATCTGGTCATTCTGCTGGACGAACCGACCAGCGTGTTGGCCAAGGAAGAGGTCGAGCTGCTGTTCAGCCTTGTACGCGAACTGACCAAACGCGCCTCGTTCATCTTTGTCAGCCACCGCATGGACGAGGTTCTGGACCTGTCCGACCGCATCTATGTGATGAAAGATGGCGAGGTGGTGGATGTGGTCGCCCATGACGACGCCGATGTGGATGCGATCCAGCACAAGATGGTGGGCCGCGACGTCGACAAGGAATATTACCGCGAGCAGAAGCAGAAGCCTTTTCAGTCTGACGCGCAGCCGCTGGTGGCTTTCGATGCGGTCTCGGCAGACGGTAAATACGCGGACATCTCGTTTGACCTGCATCCCGGAGAGGTTCTGTGCCTCGTCGGCACCGAAGGCTCGGGTCGCGAGGCGATCCTGCGCACGATCTTCGGGCTGGAAACGCCCTCGTCCGGCACGGTGACGCTCAAGGGACAGGTGGTTGGCAGGTTCAACGCGCAGACCGGTGTGAGCAGCGGCGTGGGCTACATCCCGCGCGAGCGTAAGGTCGAGGGCATCGTGGCGGGGATGAATGTATATGAGAACATGACGCTGAGCCAGATGGGCAACTATGCCAATTCGGGCGTTCTACGCATTGGCGAGGAGAAATCACTGGCGACCCGGTGGATCGACCGTTTGGCGATCAAGACACCCGACGTTTACAAGGATTGCGGCGGGCTGTCGGGGGGCAATCAGCAAAAGGTGGTGCTGGCCAAGTGGCGCTCCGCCGGATCGGATATCATCCTGCTGGACCACCCGACGCGCGGACTGGATATCGGCGCCAAGGAAGATGTTTATGACATGGTGCGCGAGATGTCGGATGACGGCGTCGGCATCATTCTGGTGGCGGACACGCTGGAAGAGGCCATTGGCCTCAGCCACACGATCATCGTCCTGAAAGACGGTGTCGCGCAGAAACGTTTCGATTGCAGCCCGGGGGACAAGCCGTCGCTGTACGACCTTGTCCACCACATGATCTGAGGCCGGACCCATGAGTTTTGAACGTATCAAACCCCATCTGCCCTGGATCACGCTGCTGGCGCTTGTGCTGGCGGTCGGTCTGGCGGATGCGAACTTTCTGCGGCCTGCCAACCTGATCTCGATGATGGCCGACATTGTGCCGCTGTTTATCATGGCGCTGGGGATGACCTTTGCGATCTATATCGGCGGCATCGACCTGTCGGCGCAATCCGTGGCGAACATGACCACCGTGGTGGCCACGATTGCCCTGCCGACCTTCGGGATCGGAACCGCGCTGATCTGTATCCTGTCCGGTGCCGTGCTGGGCAGTATCTCGGGCTATGTGACGACGCGGCTTTATGTGCCGTCCTTTATCTCGACGCTTGCGGTGGGCGGCATCGCCTTTTCGGCGGCGCAGTATATGTCGGGCCAGCGGGCGCTGTTCATGGATGCCACGCTGCGGGATTCGACCTTTGGCTGGATGACAGGCTCGGTCGCCGGTTTGCCCGCCGAACTGATCATCGCTGCTGTGCTGGTTCTGGGCGCATGGTTCCTGCAATCGCGCACCACGTTCGGCCGCGCGCTCAAAGCGGTGGGGGCGGGGGAACCGGCTGCTGTTGCCTCGGGCCTGAACGTGAACCGGATCAAGATCATTGCTTTCGCCCTGTCCGGTGGGCTGGCGGCGATTGCGGGGCTGCTGTTCTCGGTGAAACTCTCTGGTGGTTCTCCCACACTGGCGAACGGGTTCCTGCTGCCTGCAATCGTCGCGGTTCTGGTCGGCGGCACGCCGCTGACCGGGGGTGTCGGCGGGGTGATCAACACGTTGATCGGCACGCTGATCGTGGCGGTGATCCGCTCGTCCATGCTGTATTTCGAGGTCGATGCCACACAGCAGCAGATGGTGTTCGGCCTGATCCTGATCGGAGCGATTGCGCTGACCATCGACCGCACCAAGCTGAGGGTCGTCAAATGACGCAGACCATGAAAGCTGCGGTGCTGGTCAAGCCGGGTCAGTTTCAGGTGCAGGACGTGCCCCGCCCCGAGCCGGGCCGGGATGAAGTTCTGGTGCGTATATCACGCGTCGGCATTTGCGGCACCGATATGCACATCTTCAATGGTCATTACGCCGCTGAACACCTGCCGCTGATTCCAGGACATGAGTTCACCGGTACGATTGCCGGACTGGGCGAAGGCGTGTCGGGCCTGACCATGGGCGCGCAGGTGGTGGTCGATATGAATATCGGCTGCGGCACCTGCTATTGGTGCCGCCGGAATGAGATCCTGAACTGTCCCGAGATGCAGCAGATGGGCATCACCATGGATGGGGCTTTTGCCGAATACATCTCGGTTCCCGCCCGCCTTGTGATCCCTGCGCCGCAGGATGCAACGCCGGATGTGCTGGCATTGACCGAGCCGCTGGCCTGCGTGGTGCGCTGCGCGCGCAAGGCCAATATCACCTTCGGCCAATCCGTCGTGGTGTTGGGCGCGGGACCGATTGGCAACCTGCATGTGCAGTTGCTGCGCACCATCGGGGCCGCCCCGATCATCGTGGCGGATTTGTCCGGCGACCGGGTGCAGATGGCGCTGGAGGGCGGCGCAGATGTGGGTGTGACCGACCCGGCTCAGCTGGAAGAAACCGTTCTACGCCACACAGGCGGGCGCGGCGCGGATGTGGTGATTGAAAGTGTCGGACATCCCGCGCTTTATGAACAGGCCACCCGCCTGATCCGCAAAGGCGGGCATATCGCGGCCTTTGGCCTTACCGGCACAGGCGAGACTTTGCCCGTCGACATTCTGCAGACCATCCTGCAGGAGAACTCCATCAAGGGTTCTGTCGCGGGGATGGGGCAGGATATGCATGACGCCCTGACCCTGCTGAGCCATGGCCGCATCAGGACCGAACGTTTCACGCAGGCGGCGTATCCGCTGGACCGCATTCAGGAGGCGTTCGACAGTTTTCCGGATCGCCCCGCCGACCTGAAAACGCAGATCGTTATGACGTAATCGCCAGAGAGGGAGGAACTCAGCATGACCGTCGAAGTCTATACGTCGAAACCGGAAGGAATGATCCCCAACAGCCGTTTTCCTCTGCTGATCCATCGCGGGGCCATTCCGGGCGGCGGTGTCGATGCCGTCAAGGCCCGGTTTCGCGCCAATGGCTGGGGCAACAACTGGGAATATCCCGGTGTGTATGAGTACCCGCATTTCCACTCGACGACGCATGAATGCCTTGGCTGTGCGGCGGGCTGGATGGAGTTCAACCTGTCCGTCGAAGGCTGGACCCGCGTCCGGATCGAAGCAGGCGATGTCATCGTTATGCCCGCAGGGGTCAGCCACGAGATGGTCGGCCGGTCCGACGATATCATGATGGTCGGCGGCTATGCGGCGGGCCGGGACTGGGACAACATTCAAGAGGCGTTTCTGACGCCCGAGATGTTTCAGGCCGCCGTCAAGCGGATCATGATGCTGCCGATCCCTGACAAGGACCCTGCGACCGGCGATGTTCTGCATCAATGGCATGACGCGCCGTCCTCGGTGGATGGCGGCTGGAATGATTTCCGCGACGGGCTGGACGCCTCAGCGTAGCCCACCGCCCTAATATCGGAGCCTTTTTGATGGACCAAAACAGCCAGATTCTGACACCCCCATCCGAGCCGCGCGCGTTCGGGTTCTTCATGGACGGCAACTGGGTGCCCACCGGGGATCGCGACGTGTTCGAACGGTCTTCGCCGGGGCATGGCGTGCCGGTCACGCGCATTCCGCGCTGCACCGAGGAGGATCTGAACGCCGTGGTCGCCTCGGCGCGCGGGGCGTTTGATGACCGCCGATGGTGTGGCCTGTCCGGGGCCGACCGCGCGGCGGTGCTGCTGAAAGCGGCGGACCTGATCCGCAAGCGCACGGATGAGATCGCTTATTGGGAAACGCTGGAAAACGGCAAGCCCATCGCGCAGGCGCGGGCCGAAGTTCAGGGCTGTGTTGGCATGTTCGAGTTCGCCGCAGGTCTTGCGCGGGCGCTGCATGGGGACAGTTTCAACAACAGCGGTGACGGCGCGATGGGCATCGTCACCCGCGAACCGGTTGGCGTTGTCGGCCTGATCACCCCGTGGAATTTCCCGTTCCTGATCCTGTGCGAACGGGTGCCTTATATCCTGGCCTCGGGCTGCACCATCGTCTCGAAACCCTCCGAAGTGACCAGCGCCACGACGCTGCTGTTGGCGGAAATCCTGTCCGAGGCGGGGCTGCCCGATGGCGTCTTCAACGTGGTCACCGGATCGGGCAGCGTGATCGGTCAGAAACTGGCCGAGCATATGGATGTGGACATGCTGTCCTTCACCGGCTCGACCGCCGTAGGGCGCTCGGTTGTTGCCGCTGCAGGTCAGAGCAACTTCAAGAAGCTGGGGCTGGAGCTTGGGGGCAAGAACCCACAGGTCGTGTTTGCCGATGCGGATTTGGAAGACGCCGCCGACGGTGTGGCCTTTGGAATCGCTTTCAACACCGGACAGTGCTGCGTGTCCGGCGCCCGGCTGTTGGTGGAGCGCTCGGTCGCGGACCGGTTCGCCGAAATGGTGGCCGGGAAACTGCGCAAGGTCCGCGTGGGCGATCCGCTGGACGAGCGCACACAGGCCGGTGCGATCACCACGGATGCGCAGAACCGCACCATCCTGTCCTACATCGCGAAGGGTCAGGAAGAGGGCGCGACCCTGCTGACCGGCGGCACCACGCCCGAAATCTCGGGCGGGCAGTATATCGATCCGGTCGTGTTCACGGGTGTGACCAACGACATGGCGATTGCGCGGGAAGAGATTTTCGGACCCGTTCTGGTGGTGATCCCGTTTGACACGATTGACGAGGCGATCGCGATTGCCAACGATACCGAATACGGGCTGGCGGCAAGTGTCTGGACCAAGAACATCGACAAGGCGCTGACGATCTCGCGCCGGGTTCAGGCCGGGCGGTTCTGGGTCAACACGACGCTGGCCGGTGGCCCCGAATTGCCTATTGGCGGGTTCAAAGCCTCGGGCTGGGGGCGCGAAGCCGGGATGCACGGGGTCGAGGAATATACGCAGATCAAGTCGATCCATGTCGAGATCGGCAAACGGTCGCATTGGGTGGAGTGATGGCGGCAAACGGATATGACTATGTGATCGTCGGCGGCGGTTCGGCGGGCTGCGTTCTGGCCAATCGCCTGACCGAAGACAGCAGCGTAAGGGTGCTGATGCTGGAAGCGGGCGGCAAGGACAGCCACCCGCTGATCCACATGCCCGTGGGTTTCGCCAAGATGACCGCCGGACCGCACACCTGGGGTTTTGACACGGTGCCCCAGACACATGCCAACAACCGCGAAATCCCCTATGCGCAGGGCCGGGTACTGGGCGGCGGCAGCTCGATCAATGCCGAGGTGTTCACCCGCGGCAACCCCGTCGATTACGACCGCTGGGCCAATGAGGAAGGCTGCGAAGGCTGGTCCTTTGACGAAGTCCGCCAGTACTTCATCCGGTCCGAACGCAACGCGATACTGTCCGGCGAGTGGCACGGCACCGACGGTCCGCTGGGTGTGTCCAACCTTGAACCACAAGAGATGACCCGCGTGTTTGTGCGATCCTGTCAGGAGGCCGGGCTGCCCTACAATCCCGATTTCAACGGCCCCAGGCAGGAGGGGGCCGGGGTCTATCAGACGACAACGTGGAATGCGAAACGCTGCTCGGCTGCGGTCGGGTATCTCAAACCGGTCCTGTCGCGTCCGAACCTGACGGTCGAGACCGGGTGTCAGGTGCACCGGGTCGTGATCGAAGGCGGGCGGGCCACCGGCGTTGCCTATGACAAGGGCGGAGAGGTTCACACCGTCACGGCAGATCAGGAGGTGCTGGTGACCTCGGGCGCGATCGGCACGCCCAAGCTGATGCTGCTGTCCGGTGTCGGACCCGCGGCGCATCTGCGTGAGCATGGGATCGAAGTGCAGCACGACCTGCCGGGCGTCGGTGAAAACCTGACCGACCATTTCGGCATCGACATCGTGGCCGAGTTGAACGGGCACCAAAGTCTGGACAAGTATAACAAACCGCATTGGGCCGCATGGGCCGGGATGCAGTATTATCTGTTTGGGTCCGGGCCTGTTGCCTCGAACGTGGTCGAAGGCGGGGCCTTCTGGTACGCCGATGCCAATGCGCCCGTGCCGGATCTTCAGTTCCATTTCCTTGCCGGGGCAGGGGCCGAGGCCGGGGTGCCCAGCGTTCCCAAGGGCAGCTCGGGCATCACGCTGAACTCTTACACGTTGCGGCCCAAGGCGCGGGGCACGGTCAGGCTGCGGTCAAACCGGGTCGAGGATATGCCGTTGGTCGATCCAAATTTCCTCGGGCATCCGGATGACCTGAAAACCTCGGTCGAGGGGGTCAAACACAGCGTTGAGATTTTCCGCCAGAACAGCCTGCAGAAATACATCCGCCAAATCCGGTTCCCGGATGACAGCGTCAAGACGCAAGCCGATTACGAGGCCTATGCGCGCCAATACGGCCGGACCTCGTACCACCCGACCTGTACTTGCAAGATGGGTGTGGATGAGATGGCCGTGGTCGACCCTCAGATGCGGGTGCGGGGGATTGATGGTTTGCGGATTTGCGACAGCTCGGCGATGCCCAGCCTGATCGGATCAAACACCAATGCGCCAACGATCATGATGGCCGAGAAAGCATCCGACATGATCCGGGGCAATCACTGAGCGATTACGCTCTCACGGCTCATACGGTTGCCCCTAGTAAGGCGGTGCCACAGAGGCACCGCCTTTTTACGTTCAGTCCCATTTGGGGGCCCAGGGCACCAGATCCTCACCAACGATGCGAAAGCCGGTATGGGTTTTTGCGTCGATCCGATCCATGTCGCTGCTGGACAGGGTGAAATCCATAACGTCGAAGTTGGCATCGATATTGGCGCGTTTGGTCGACATGGTGTTGATCGAAACGCCTTTCTGCAAAATCCAGCGCAGAACGACCTGGCCCGCTGTCTTGCCATAGGTCTGGCCGATTTCGTCGAAGATCGAATGCTTGAAGACCTCACCACGCGCGACGGAACAGTAGGACGACAGGGGAATGCCGGTTTCGGTCGCCGCCGCCAGAAGCGCGTCCTGATTCAGAAGCGGATGGAATTCGACCTGATTTGTGACCAGCGGCGTGTCGATGATCTTGACCGCATCGCGCATCATCTGTGCGGTGTAGTTCGACACCCCGATATTCTTCGCCAGCCCTTTCGCGTGGGCCTGTTCCAGCAGTTTCAGCGAGGGTGCGATATCTCCGCCGATCGGGGGCCAGTGTAGCAGCAGGACGTCAACGTAATCCAGCTGCAGCTTCTTCAGACTTTCTTCGACCGAAGGGATGAACGCCTGTTCCGTGAAATTGTCGGGATGAACCTTTGTGGTTACGCAAATCTCGTCCCTTGCGAAGCCAAGCTCGGCCAGTGCGTCACCGGTTTCTTTCTCGTTTTCATACATTTGCGCGGTATCGAATGACCGGTAGCCAACATCGGCAGCGATCATCATGGCGTCGCGCAACTCACTTCCGGTCAGGGGGAATGTACCGAATGTGCGCTGGTTGGTATTCTGGAAATAAATGTTCATTGCGATCCTCCCAAGGGACAAGTTTGCAAGTAACTTAATGGTTACTTAATCTCACGTCAATTCCGTCTTTGTCTAGATTCCTGTTGATTTAGGCAAGCCTCCGGGGCATAAAGTTATAACTGTTTAGTTACTTCTGTGAGGATCGCATGACCAGGCAAATGACGGCGCGCGAAGCAGCAAATCTTGTGCCTGACGGGGCGGTCGTGGCGGTGAATTCGTCAAGCGGCCTGTGCTGTCCGGATGCGGTCTTGAAAGGTCTGGGCGAACGCTTTGACGACGAAGGCGCGCCGCGGAACCTGACGACGATCCATCCCATCGCTGCCGGAGACATGTTCGGCACCAAAGGGGTGGATCACATCGCCAAGCCGGGGCTGCTGACCCGGATCATCGGGGGGTCGTACCCGTCGGGGCCCAGCAAGGCCAAACCGCCGATGATCTGGCAGATGATCACCGCAGAACAGGTGCGCGCCTATAATGTGCCGTCGGGCATTATCTTCGACATGCTGCGCGAATCCGCCGCCAAGCGTCCGGGCGTGCTGACCAAGGTTGGCATGGATACCTTTGTCGATCCCGAAATTGAAGGCTGCGCCATGAACGACGCGGCGCGGGCCGAGCCCATCGTCAAACGCATGGAGTTCGAGGGCGAAGACTGGCTGTATTTCAAGTCCATGGCCCCGAACGTGGCCATCATCCGCGCGACCACGGCGGATGAAAAAGGCAACCTGAGCTTTGAACATGAAGGGGCCTATCTGGGCGCGATGGAAATGGCGCTGGCCGCGCGCAACAATGGCGGTGTGGTGATTGCTCAGGCCAAGCGTGTTGCCGCAGCGGGCAGCATCCGTCCGCATGACGTGCACGTGCCGGGGATTCTGGTCGATGTCATCGTCGAAGCCCCGGACCAGTTGCAGACCACGGCAACCGAATATGATCCGGCGATTTCGGGCGAACTGACCCGCCCGATTGAAAGCTTCAGCAGGGCCGAGTTCAATGTCGGCAAGGTGATCGCGCGCCGCGTCGCGCAAGAGCTGAAACAGGGTTGGGCGGTCAATATCGGCTTTGGCATATCGGCCAATGTCCCTCGCATTCTGGTCGAGGAAAGGCTTCACGGCTCGGTCACCTGGATGATCGAGCAAGGGGCTGTCGGTGGTGTGCCTTTGCTCGATTTCAAATTCGGCTGTTCCGCCAATGCCGAGGCTTTTGTGCCCTCACCGCATCAGTTCTGCTATTTTCAGGCGGGCGGGTTTGATGCTTCGCTTCTGTCGTTTCTGGAAGTGGACAAGAACGGCTCGGTCAATGTCTCGCGCCTGTCTGCAATCCCGCACCGCACCGCCGGGGCCGGGGGCTTCGTTGACATCACCGCGCGGGCCCGCAAGATCGTGTTTTCGGGCAATTTCAATGCCGGGGCAAAGATGACGGTCGAAAACGGTCAACTCAAAATCCTGCAAGAGGGGAAGGTTGCCAAGTTTGTGGATGAGGTCGATCAGATTTCCTTCTCGGGCAAGCGCGCTACGGCAACCGGGCAGGATGTGACCTATGTGACCGAGCGCTGTGTGATCAGGCTGACCGATCAGGGGCTGATGGTCACGGAAATTGCGCCCGGTCTTGATCTGCAGCGGGATGTTCTGGATCAGGCAGCGACCCCGTTGCTGGTGTCGGAGGATCTGAAAGTGATGGATGGAGCCCTGTTTGATCCCACGCCGATGGGTCTGACCCTGACGGCGGCATGATGGATCACTTTCTGCTGGATATCAGCGACGGCATCGCCCGTCTGACGGTCAACCGACCCGAGCGGCTGAACGCGCTGACCGAGCCGATGATGGAGGATCTGATGACCCTTTGTCGCCAGATCGAACATGCCGGGGACGTGCATGTGGCGATCCTGACCGGGGCGGGTAAGGCGTTCTGTGCCGGTGGCGACATCGATGCCTGGGCCGCACGCTCCCCGGATGGGTTCGGGCGGCATTGGCTGCGCGATGGGCATCAGGCGTTGGACGCGTTGACGCGCCTTCGCCAGCCGGTGATCGCGGTTCTGAACGGCCATGTTCTGGGCGGTGGGCTGGAATTGGCCGCCTGCGCCGATTACCGCATCGCGGAATCGCATATCCGCATTGGGCAGCCGGAACCGGCGCTTGGCATTATTCCCGGCTGGTCCGGCACGCAGCGCACCGTGCGCCGGTTCGGCTCGCAACTGGTGCGGCGCATGGCAATTTTTGGCGAGCAGTTCTCGGCCAGTGACGCGCTGACGGTTGGCCTTGTCGATCAGGTTGCCGAACAAGGGCAGGGCGTTGCCGCAGCCGAGGAACTGGCCAACCGGATGCGCCATCGCGGACCGGTTGCAATCGAATTGACCAAGATGCTGATCAACGCCGCCGAAGGCGAAGAGCGCGAGCGCGTGTTCGAGGCCTTGGCAGGCCGGGTCGCCGCGTCGCATAGCGAACTACAAGTCGGGCTGGCCGCGTTCAAAGACCGCAAGAAAGCGGATTTCTGGTAATCACCTCGGGGAAGGAAGAGTGAAATGATACGTCATCTGGTACATCTGCGCTTTGCAGGCGATGTTTCCGAGGCTGAGAAGTCCGCGCTTTACAAGGATCTGGAGGGGTTGAAGGGCCATATCGACGGCATTCTCGATTTCCAGAGCCGCAGCAACGTGTCCGTCGAAACCGACCTTGTCCGCGATTTCAACGATATGTTCTGGTTCGATTTTCGCGATGCCGCCGTGCGCGACGTCTATCTGGTCGATCCAACCCATCAGGAAATCGGCGGGCGGATCGTTGCCAAAACCGTTGGCGGTCCGGACGGCGTTTTTGTCTGCGATATCGAGGTCTGACCCAATAACGTTTCGGGTTTAACTAGAGGCACGAATACCCTGCCACGCCTACGGCGTTCTCGGGACATTCGCACCGCAAAATGAGTCGGGTAAAACCCGAAACGCTTTAGCAGCAGGTCCTGAACCGCTCGACAATGATGTCCAGAACCTCGTGCGGGTCGCGCTTCCACCAGTTTTCGGCCGAGAATATCTCGACCTCGCACAGGCCGTCATAGCCGGCGTTTTCGACGGCGGCGCGCAGGGCGTACAGATCGGCGACGCCGTCGCCCATCATCCCCCGGTCCAGAAGGATGTCCGACGTATCGGCCAGCCAGTCGCACAGGTGATAGCCATAGATGCGGCCGTTGGCGCGGGTCGCGAGGGTGCCGGCCATCGTCGTGTCCCACCAGACGTGATTGACATCGATCGCAACGCCCACATTCTCTGCCCCGACCGCATCGCAGACATTCAGCGCATCTGCGGCGGTCATCAGGCAGGTGCGATTGCCTGCGGTTGCGGGGTTCAGCGGCTCCAACGCCAGTTTCACACCGCGTTCGGCCGCGTAAGGGGCGGCGCGGGCCACGCGGTCGGCGAGGGTTTTCTGGCTTTCCATAACGCCTTTGGTGCCCGGTTCGGGCCCGCCGGTCACGATGGTCAGAACCTCGGTTTCCAGCGCGGCGGTCTGATCGATGGACAGGTGAAAATCGTCCATGATCTGCTGATCCGATGGCAGCGCCAGCGGGCCGGTCAGGAACGGCGTGCGGCACAGGCCGGAAACCTGCATCCCGGCGGCGCGGACACGTTGGCCGATATCGGCCGCGCGCCCGTCCAACTCGCGCCGCCAGAAGGTGATTCCGCCATAACCGCGCGCGGCGCAGGCGTCGATCACCTGCTCGGGCGACCAGCCCGCGCCGTGGCCGTCCAGATTATGGCCCAGCGTCGCCGTGTTCAGCGCCAATGCGGAATGATCGTTCGAGAAATCGCGCAAGCCTCAGACCCCGTAAAGTTTCAGCATATGCCCCATGCGCGCGACCGCCAGATCCGGATCGCGCAACAACCCGCATTCATCGGCCATTTTGAAACAGTCGGTGAAATAGGGCAGGGACCGCGCCGCCTGCGCGCCGTTCAGCATGATGAAATGGTCCTGAAACCCGTTCAGCCAGGCCAGAAACACCACGCCGGTTTTGTAATACTGTGTCGGCGCCCGGAAGATATGGCGGGCCAGCGGAACCGTCGGGTCCAGCGTGTCGCGGAAGGTCCTGGCGTCACCCTCGCTCAATTTGCTGACCGCATAAGCGGCGGCGGGGGCGAGCGGGTCGAAGATGCCGAGAAGTGCGTGAGAATATCCCTGATCGTCGCCCTCGATCAGTTCGGGATAGTTGAAATCGTCGCCGGTATACATCCTGACGCCCTCGGGCAACCGGCGGCGCATGATGACCTCTTTCTCGGCATCCAGCAGCGAGATTTTGATCCCGTCCACCTTGTCCACATTTGCACCTATGACCGCCAGCACGGTTTCCAGCGCATCGTCGAAATTGTCCGAACCCCAGTACCCGGCAAGCTGCGGGTCAAACATCGCACCCAGCCAATGCAAGATGACGGGTTCATCGCAGGCCGCCAGCACATCGTTGTAGACCGAGATATAATCATCCGGCCCGGTCGCCACCTTCGCCAAGGCGCGCGATGCCATCAGGATGATCCGCCCGCCCAGCTTTTGAATGGCCTCGACCTGTTCAAGATAGGCCCGGCGTACATCGTCCAACGTTTTTGCATCCGCCGGGTCCAGATGATCGGTGCCGCAGCCATTGGCGACAAGCGCGTCGGGCAGTTCCTCGCGGGTGCGGCGGATCAGCTCCAATGCGCCGGTCCAGTCCAGCCCCATGCCGCGTTGGGCGGTGTCCATCGCCTCGGCAATGCCCATGCCCATTCCGGCCAGATAGTGGCGGAAATCCATTGTCTTTGCCCAGTCGACATGCGCCGGGCCGGTCGGGTCATGGTCGCCAAACGGGTCTGCCACAACATGGGCGGCGGAATACAGAACCCGGGCCGAGTTCGGTGTCAGCTTCGACGGGGCGACCGGCATGCCGACCAGCGCATAGTCATGCAGTTTTCCGGTGGTATCAGGCAGCTGAATTTTCATGAATTAACCTTAGAAACGGGGAACAAGCAGTCCGGCATCCGCTGAGATGGCCTGACCGGTCGTGTAGGGAAGTTTGCCACTGGCCAGTGATGCGATGATGCGGCCCATATCCTTGGGTTGGCCGACGCGGGGGAACAGGGTCAGCCCGTCCCTGGCGCGCTGGTCATACATCTCGATCACCGGGGCGGTCATGTCGGTTGCGATCAGGCCGGGCTGCACGTCATAGACGGCGATGTCTTCCTGCCCCAGCCGCACGGCGAAGGTTTTAGAGATCATCGCCGCCGCCGCCTTGGAGGCACAATATTCGGCGCGGGGGGCGGCCACCGCCACCGCGTTCGAGGATGTTACGTTGACGATGCTGTGAAACAGGTCGGGATCGCGGTCGCGGGCAACCAGCCGCTTGGCAAAAGCCTGCGACAGGAAGAACATTGCCTTGGTGTTGACGGCCATGCAGCGGTCATAACTGGCCTCGGTGACCTCCAGCAGATCACCGCGCTGCATCACGCCGACGCCCGCGTTGTTCACCAGCGTTGTCAGCGGGCCAATCTCGGCTTCGATTGCGGCCAGTTGGTCGTCATGGGTTCCGATTTCCGAGACGTCAAAAGCCGCCGCAACCGCAGGCACGCCAAGGGCACGGATGCTGTCCAGCGCACCCTGCAGTTCATCGTCCATCTGCGGGCCGTTTACCGCGATGGCGAAGCCTTCGCGCGCCAATGCAATGGCGGCGGCCAGACCGATCCCACGGGAAGACCCGGTAACAAATGCTGCGTGACGGCTCATGCGGCAGCCCCTTTCGACAGAAGTTCTCGGGCGATGATCATACGCTGAATCTGGTTGGTTCCTTCGTAAATCTGCGTGATTTTTGCGTCGCGATACAGGCGCTCAACCTCGAACCCGCGAATATAGCCCGACCCGCCAAACACCTGCACCGCGTCCGAGGACCGCTGAACAGCCATATCCCCGGCAAAGCACTTGGCCATCGAACAAGCCTTGGTGGCATCTTGGCCGGTGTCGATCTTGTAGGCGGCAGAGTGGACCAGCAGCCGGGCGGCCTCAACATCCTTGGCGATATCGGCCAGCAACCACTGAACGCCCTGAAAATCGGCGATGGGTTTGCTGAATTGCTTGCGCTGCTGGGCATAGTCCGTCGCGGCCTCGAGCCCCGCCTGACCGATGCCGACCGCCAGCGCGGCGATGCCGACGCGGCCCTTGTCCAGAACGCTCATCATCATGTGAAAGCCGCGCCCTTCGGTGCCCAGCAAGGCATCGGCGGGCAGGCGCACATCGTCAAAGGAGAGCGGGCCGACCTGGCTGGCGCGTTGGCCCATCTTGATCTCTTTCGGGCCGCGTGTGACGCCGTCGGCATGCAGATCGACCACAAAAATCGACATGCCGCGATGCCCGGCCTCGGGGTCGGTGCGGGCCAGAACAAAACCCAGATCCGCGACCGGCGCGTTGTGGATCCAGATCTTGCCGCCGTTCAGCACCCATCCGTCGCCGTCCCGAACTGCCGTAGTGCGAATGCCCGAGACATCGGTGCCCGCTTCGGGTTCGGTGATGCAATAGGCCGGGCGAAGTTTGGCCGCCAGCAGATCACCCAGCCATTTGCCCTGCTGTTGCGGCGTTCCGTGGCGCACCAGCAGTGTCGTGACCAGTTCCAGCAACCCACATTGATCCGCGATCGAGGCATAGCCGCGCGACAATTCCTCCATCACCAGAGCGTAGGTGACGGTGTCGAATCCGGGCCCGCCAAGCTCTTCCGGGACGCCGATGCCGAACAGGCCGAGCTCGGCCATTTGGTCATAGATTTCAGCGGGAAAGCGCGAATCCCGGTCCAGCTCTTCCGCGGCGGGGCGGATGACACCTTCGGCAAACTGGCGGGTCATGTCGCGAACCTGGATGTGGGTTTCCGTCAGGAACATCGTAGCGCCTCATAATGTAACCAATCAGTTACTAATACGCTCCGCAAGGCCGGTTCGTCAAGTGGGTTGATCGGTTTCGGCATATGCTATAAATAACCAATCAGTTACTTAATTGAAACGAAAAAATCGGCGGTCCGGTTTGCATTTGGGAGGCTCGCATGAATCCGAACACGAAGAACAAATTTGGCCGGGTGGATCTGAACGTATCCGCCTTTGGCTTCGGCACTGCGCCGATTGGCAACATCTTCCGCGAGATTGACGAAGAAACGTCGAACGCCATGATCCAGCACGCCTGGGACAAGGGGGTCCGGTATTTCGACACTGCCCCGATGTATGGCCACGGTCTGTCCGAGATGCGGACAGGTCACAGCCTGCGCTGGAAGGACCGCGATGACTTTATCCTGTCGTCCAAGGTTGGCCGGATCCTGAAGCCCGGGCGTCGGCAGGACATCAACTTTGAGCCCTGGACCAACGCCGCTCCCTTCACCATGCATTTCGACTACAGCTATGACGGGATCATGCGCTCGTTCGAAGACAGTCTGCAGCGGATGGCGCTGGAGCACATGGATATCTGTTTCATCCACGATATCGACGTGTTCACCCGTGGTGACGAACAGCCCGAGGTGTTCAAGCAGGCGATGGACGGGGCCTGGAAAGCGCTGGAAAGCCTGCGCGATCAGGGCGTTGTCAAAGCCATCGGCGTCGGCGTGAACGAGTGGGAGGTCTGCCACGCCGCGCTGGAACAGCGCGATTTCGATTGTTTCCTGTTGGCTGGCCGGTACACCCTGCTGGAACAGGACGCGCTGGATCAGTTCCTGCCGCTTTGCGAAGAACGCGGCGCGGCGGTGGTTGTCGGCGGCGGCTTCAACTCGGGCATTCTGGCGACGGGGGCCAAGGAAGGGGCCAAGTACAACTACGCCCCGGCCCCTGCCGATATCATGGACAAGGTCCGCAAGATCGAGGCGGTCTGCGCCGAGTACAACGTGCCCCTGCCAGCCGCTGCGCTGCAGTTTGTGGTTGCCCATCCGGCGGTGCCGACCTTCATGGCGGGCACCCGCACGGTCGAGCAGCTGGAGCAGAATCTGAACTGGTTCAGCCATGACATCCCGGCAGAGTTCTGGGCCGACCTGAAAGCCAAGGGTCTGCTGCGCGAAGACGCCCCTGTTCCGGAATGACCGCAACCCCTCTGAGTGCTGGAATCTACGGCTATCACGACCTGCAGGTTGGGGATGTGATGAAAACCGGGTCTGCCGAGATCACGGCAGACCTGATCGCGGGTTTTGCCGACCTGACCGGCGACAAATACGCGTTGCATCTGGATGATCAGGTCGCAAAGCAGCTTGGATACAAGGCGCGTGTGGCGCATGGGCTGCTGATCCTGTCGGTTGTCGATGGGTTGAAATTCCAGTCCAGCGCGCGCCCGGACGGGCTTGCCTCGCTGGGGTGGAACTGGCGGTTCGAGCAGCCGGTTTTGGCCGGGGATACGATCCGGGCCGAACTGCATGTCGTGTCGAAACGCGATACCTCGTCCGGTCGACGCGGGATCATCTCCTTCCGGTTCGATGTCTTCAATCAGGAGGATCAAAGGGTCCAGCAGGGCACGAATGAGCTGATCTTCGACCTGTGACCAACGCGCGGCAACAGTTTGAGAGCAAGAGGACAAGATGCCTGTTTCCTTCACCAGACGCGTCATAACACAGGCCTCGGCCAATAGTGCGGTTCAGACCGCCCTGAGCCACGCCGCCGAAAATGACTGGCAGGTTTCGGCTGTGGTCGTGGACCCCAGCGGTCACATGGTTGCCGCAGGGCGCATGGATGGCACGCCTGCTGCGGTCTCGGGATTTGCGCTGGACAAGGCGCGGACTGCCGTGTTGGGCAAAACCACCCGCGCATTTGCCGAGCGGATGTTGTCAGAGCCTGCGTTGCAGCTTGGCCTGGCAAACCGCCCCGACCTGTGCGCCTGGGACGGCGGGCTGCCCATATTGGAGAACGGCATCCTGATCGGCGCGATTGGCGTATCCGGTGCCGCTGGCCCCGACGACATCACATGCGCCGAGGCCGGGCTGCGGGCCATTGGTCTGGGTTCGTGACACGCCCGATCATGGCCGCGCGCTGCGCGCGTATGAGGGCGCTTCAAAGCCCTGAGCAATTGCCGGAAGAACCGGGGTGGGTGCCTGCTCAGATGTTTCGAGCGACCCGACCAGATGGGCAAATTCGGCCTTCATCTCGGCATTCAGGTGCATGTGCAGGGTTTTGAGCTGCTCCAACGTCCAGTCGAAAGACGCGATTTTTGCCGTGAGGCTGAACAGCTTTGCCGACAACCGGTCGCGCGTGCGCTGGTAATCGGACAGATCATCAAACCCCTGCGTCAAAGCTGTTTCGGCAAGGATATGTGCGTCCCGCAAGGCGTCGGTGATGCCATGGGCGGTCAGCGGGTCCTTGAAGTATCCCGCATCCCCGACCAAAGCCCATCCCGCACTCGCGCATTGCCGCATATGGCCCGCCGCGCCCGGAAACCGTCTGGGTTTTTCGGCAAAGGAGCGTTGGTCCAGTTGGTCCGCCGCATGACCATCCCATCGCCGCAGCTGATCGCGCAACCCCGCACGGATATCCGTGCCGAACCTTGCCTTGAAATCCTCGGGTCGGCAGGCGGCGAACAGGCAATGCTGACCATCGGTCGCGGGGATCAACCCCGCCGCGATATTGTGGTCATGAAACCAGCGGTATCCGGCATTCGGCAGGCCCCGGACATAGGCGTAAGCGCAGGCCGAGCGGGTGTTCGACCGGACCATGTCGCGTGCGCCGACCAGTTTGGCAAGGGTCGAATTCCGCCCGTCCGCGCCGATGACCAGATCGGCGTTGACCTGATAGTTCTTGCCGTCCCGGTCCATCAGGACAACGCCCGTCACCCGGTTGTCGCGGCCACGGACAATATCGCAGCAGATGGTGCCGGTCCGCAGTTCAACCCCGGCCTTTTGCGCGGCATCGCCCAGCGTTTTGTCCAGCAGCCAGCGGCGGGGCGCAAACAGCCCCTCATACCCGATGTCGGGTCTGACCGGGATATCGACGACCTCGTCGCCATAGACAAATTGCGTCGTTCTGACCGCCGGGGTCGAGGGTTTGATCCGGTCCAGAACCCCCCAATGCGCAAGCAGGTGAACCGCCGGGCGCATCAGTGCATGGGTCGACAGCGTGTCACCGATCTCGGCTTCGCGATCCACCATCAGGACACGCGCGCCGCCCCGCGCCAGAGCCATGGCGGTCGAGGCCCCGGCCACGCGGGCGCCGATTACGATTGCATCAAATCTCTGCGGTTGCATGATAGGCTCCTTTCAGGCGGCCAAAGGTTGGTTGAGTTGACGGGTGATCTGACGGGCCAGTGCCTTTGCGTCGCGCGCCGCGCCGTCGATATGCACCGAACGGCTAGTGCGCAGATACGGCAGGCCCATGACATAAAGGCCGGGTTCGACGATGCCGCCGTGATGCTGGATACGGCCCTTGCGGTCGAAGACGGGCATCTGGACAAAGCGATGATCGGGATTGAACCCGGTCGCCCAGATCACGGTGTCGAATTCGGACAGATCGATGCTCAGACGCGGATCGGAGGGCACCGAAATCGGCGCAAAGCGTTGGGGCGGCGCCACCAGATCGTCGAAGCCATGGTTGCTGACCCAGCTATCCACCCGGTCCAGCAGCCGGTTCATTTTCAGGTCGGCGGACGCCGCCGCATTGAATAAACTGCCCGAGAACAGCGCCTTGCCGTCGCGGATATCCATCATCCGCCCAACCAGTTCGACGCCCCGCGCCTGCAGAACATCCAGATTCAGGTCGGCGCGTTCAGGCGTTCCGATCAGCGGCAGCGAGGGCGTGCGGCGCACCCGGTCCAGATCGTCGATCTTGGTGAAGGGCTCATCAAACACGCGGGCCAGATGCATCCATTGCAGAATGTCGGCTCCGCGATAGCTTCGCGGCAAACGCCCGTGGCTGCCAACGGCCAGCGTGACCTTGCGACCGGACCAGGCCAATTCCTGCGCGATCTGCAGGCCAGAGGCCGAGGCCCCCACCACCAGCACACCGCCCGCGCGCAGTTCCAACGGGCTGCGGTAGGAGATCGGGGAAAACTGTTCGATGCGATGGGGCAGGGTCCGCGCAAAGGCCGGAACCTTGGGCCGTGCGCAGGCGCCGGTTGCGATGACCACGGATTGGCAGCGGATCGGACCGCGGGGTGTCTCGGCAAGACACCCGTCGCCCAACCGCGTCAGGGCACTGACAGACGTATTGGGCAGCAGGGGCGGGGCATTGCGCGACACCCATCTGGCGATTTCACCGGCAAAGGTTTTGGCGGTGGCAAACCCATCAGGATCACCGGGACCGTGCCTCTGGCCCGGCAGCGTGTTCATCCAGTTGGGGGTTAGCAGGCGCAGCGATTCCCAGCGGCGGCTGTGCCAGCTTTCACCGGCGCGTCCGGCGTCCAGAGCCAGGTGGTCGATCGAGCGTTTGCTCAGTTCGAAACTCATGGCAAGGCCGCACTGGCCCGCCCCGATGATCAGGGTGGTTGTTGAAAGCATCTTGGGCCTCTGGGTCAAAGGGTTTGAAATGGGGGACCCCGGCATGCGGGGTCCGCAGGATTTACAAGGGAAAACGACCGCCGCGATGGGACAGGGCCGAGGCGGCCTTTCGCACCTCGCGGTACCGGTGCTGGCCGATATCGGTCAGCAACCGGTCACTCAGCACGCTCGCGGGGCTGTGCGCGGTGCGCGGGCGCGAGACTTTGTTGATGAGTGCGGCAAGGCCAGCGGCGATTGCGGAAAAAGCGGCGATCGTAAACATAATGAAATTCCTTTTTGGGATGATGCGCGGGACGCCGTCAGGTGACAGACACCCGCACGTTGCCCGGGTTGGTGATGATGTCGAAAACGGCCGAACGTTTTTGGCTTTGCGCCACGACTGCGGCGATTTCATCCGGCGTGGCGTCGGCATCGATATCGAAGGCTACGCGGATGGCTTTGAAGCCATTGCGTACATCCGGGTCGATCCCGAGGATGCCGTGCAGGCTCATGTCACCTTCGACCTTTGCCATCACCGAGTTCAGCTGGATGCCCCGGTTCTGCGCGACCGAGGCCACGCCCGCACACAGGCAGCTTGCCAGCGCGGACAGGACGATCTCGACCGGGGTCGCGCCCCGATCCTCGGCTGCGAAACAGGCCGGGTGGTCGGCGTCAAAGGTGAATGTCTCAGAATGCTCATGCTCTTCGCCAAGGCCAAAGAACCCTTTGACGGTCGAGCGGCTGTGCACCCCGTTCATCCATTCGCATTCGGCGCGCCATGTGAATTCAGCCGCTGCGGGCATGTCGGTCAGCGCTTCGCGGGCACCCATCAGGGCTTCGACATTCACGCCGTTGTTGGCCTGGGTCATTTGCTGTGTCATGTTCATCTTCTTCTCCAATCAGGTTTGGGCATGATCGCCCTGTACCCACAGGCTTAGCGGCCTCGCAGAGGTGAAGCTTGAGGAGGATCTTGGGGTTTCTTGGGGAATTCTTGGGGAAACCGCTGATATGCGGAAAATGTGCCCTCAGATGACAAATCCGGCCCACGCCGCTAGGCTTCCGGCATGAATTACAGTTTCGGAGAGTTTACCCTTGATACCGCCGGGCTGGAGTTGCGCGCGCGGGGTGCGCCGGTTTCCATCGAGCCCAAGGTTCTGGAAATCCTGATCCATCTGGTCGAAAACCGCGATCGCGTGGTCACACGGGACGAGTTGATCGACACGATCTGGGAAGGGCGGTTTATCTCGGACGCGGCCGTGTCCTCGGCGATTTACGCCGTGCGAAACGCCGTGGGCGACAGCGGCGCGACGCAGAACATGGTCAAGACGATCCACGGTCGCGGCTTCCGCTTTATCGCATCCACCGTGGAAAGCGGCGCCGGACCCGCCGCACAAACTGACGACAAGCCCGAGCAGGACATCTATTTTTGTCACAGCAAGGACGGCACGCGGATCGCCTATTCCATCGCCGGAGAAGGACCGCCGCTGATCAAGACCTCGCACTGGCTGACCCATGTGGAACTGGACTGGAACAGCCCGGTCTGGAGGCATGTCCACCGCCATTTTGCCCAGACCCAAGAGCTTATCCGCTACGATCCACGCGGCAACGGGCTGAGCGAATGGGAGGTCGAGGATTTCTCGCTGGAGCGGCAGGTCGAGGATCTGGAGGCAGTCGCCAATGCCGTTGGCCTTGAGCGATTCCCGATACTTGGGATTTCGCAGGCGGCTGCGGTCAGCGTTGCCTATTGCGTCAAGAACCCGGATCGCGTTTCGAGGATGGCGTTTTATGCAGGCTATGCCTGCGGGCGGCGGCATCACGGCAGCGAAAAGCGTATCAAGGCGACCGAGGCTGCGATTGCCCTGATCGAAAGCGTCTGGGGCGGCGCGGGGGCCGTGCAGCAGATGTTCAGCGGCACGTTCATGCCCAATGCGCCGGCGGAATACCTGAAATGGTTCAGCGAGTTGCAGGCGCAGTCGTCTAACGGGCGCAACGCGGCAAAGCTCATTGCTGCCATCGGAGAGGTGGATGTGCGCGAGATTCTAGGCCAGGTCTCGGTCCCCACGCTGGTTCTGCACGCGCGTGAGGATACCGCCATCAATTTTCGGCAGTGGCAGGCGCTGGCAGCGGGTATTCCGGGGGCCAGATTTGTGCCGCTGGAAACCTCTAACCACATTCTGCCCGAGACGGACCCGGCCTGGCATCGGTGCAGCCGGCTGATCACCGAGTTTCTTCTGGAGGACAGCTAGGGCGTGCTTTGCGCGCGAATGGCTTCAACCAGCGAGGACAGGTGGATCTGAATCTCTTTGCCGACGACCGCCCGGATTTCTGTGTCGGACAGATCGGGTCTGATCCTGAAAGCCGAAGTCAGCGCCGATTGCGCCATCTTAAGGTCTTTGCAAACCACACCGATAGCGGCCAGAACGACGCGCGGGATGTGGTTGCGGTGGTCCGCATCGCAGGCCTTGGTGGCCTCGGCCCGGGCTTTTTCCACGTCACCGCTCAGCAGGGCTGCCGTTGCAAGTGCAGCGCCCCAGACGGCGCGGCGCGGGTCCATCGGGCTGACGCGGATGCCGTCTTCGAGTTCGCGCACCGCTTCGGGGAAGTTGCCGGCCAGCAGATGCGCGGCCCCAAGCGCCGTTCGTGCCTGCGCATTGTCCGGGTTCAATTCCAGCGCCGTGCGCAGGATCGGCAGGGCCCGGTCGCGGTCTCCGATATCGGCCAGTGCGCAGCCGGTCATGCCCAGAATGGTCGAGTCCATCCCGTCAATATCCATCGCGGTGTCCACCAAAGCGTTCACGCGGTCAAACAACGCTTGACGCTCTTCCAGAATGCCGACGCGGTGCCCGATGCCCAGAACCAGCGCCAGATAGGCATGGGCCAGCGCCAGATCGGGCTGCAACGAGATGGCGCGTTCCAGCAACTGCCGGGCATTCCCGAACGACGCGCGGTTCCATCCTTTCAGGGACAGAACACCGATGGCTTCCAGTGTCAGCGCCGGGGCAGACCCTTCGGCGGTTGCGGTGCTGAGGTCCTTCATCATCGCCCGCACCAGTTGGGGTTCCAGCACCGGCAGCGCGGCGTTCAGCAGCCCCTCGCTGATGTCTTCGTCGCGCGCCTGCTCGATCCGCCGCGCCCAGTGGTGATGGCCGCTGGCCACATCGATCAGCTGGAAATTCGCCCGAACCCCGGCAGGGGTTTCCTGCAGACTGCCCTCCAACATGTACCAGACGCCAAACCGGTCACGGACCGTGGCAAGGTCGATCGCGCTGTCCTTCATCGCAAAGCTGGCGGCGCGGGAAATGATCGACAGGAACGGCACGCGGGTTAGCACGGTCGTCAGCATCTCGACCAGCCCGTCTGCAACCCCCTGCAGGTCCGGAGAATCGCCAAACACCTGCATCGGCAGAATGACCAGCGAGGGTAGGTCCGAGACCCTGGCAGACACGGAGTGCGAAACGGTGAGAGTGTGGTCTTCGACCCGGCCAACAAACCGGAACCCGCGCCCGTGTACCGTTTTGATCAGGGCCTGGGATTTCCCGTCATCCCCAACGGCCCGGCGCGCGCTTTTCAGACAGGTGGACACGGCGGCATCCGACACGGCACGCCCGTCCCAGAGTTTTTCGATGATCTCGTCCCGGTCGATGACGCGATCCCGGCTTTCAATCAACAAACACACCAATTCCAGCGCACGCGGCTCCACATGCACGGGTTGCCCGAACTGGCGAAGCTCGAACTGGTCAACATCAAGCTCAAAGTCGTCGAAACGATACATGCGTATCTCCGTCGCGTTGTTCCCGACCGTTTCACATTGTGTCAGTCCGGCGCGGGACCGTGGCTTCGCGAAAGGCTAGTCAATCCGCAGGGGTTACTCAAGACAGCCCCGCCGATCAGCTCTGCCTGCCCGCGTAGAAATCCGTCAGATAGTCCGCCAGCGCCTTGTACATCTCGTGCACCTCTTCGATGCCCGGAACCTCAAACTGGTCGATCCGTTCCAGGAAGGGGCAGTTCACGACACTGATCGCGCGGCCTTCGTGGTCCAGCACAGGGTAGGCGAGGTTCGTGACCCCGACAGCGGTGGCTGACGGCATCCGCTCGTACCCCCATTCGCGAATACGCGCGACGTGTTCTTTGAGTTCGACGGGGTCCAGTTCCGGCTCGCCCTGTGCCAGCCGGTGCTTGTCCAGCAACTCGTCCAAGTCCGCGTCACTGCGGAACGCCGCCAGAACGCGGCCGGTTCCCGTGTTGCCCAGCCCGATCACCGTACCAACCCGCAAAGCAAGCCCCCAGTTTCCGGGCGACGCGACTGATGCGACGACCACAATGTCGCCGTTGCTTTCCATGCCCATATGGCAGGATTGCCAGGCCTTTCGGGTGACGGCCCGAATCTTTGACGTCGAAAGCTCGAGCAATCGTTCCAGGGGTGGGTGGCGTTGCGAGACCGCGAACATCTTCAGTGTCAGCGAATACAGATCATCCTCGGACGAGCGCATGACATAGCCGCGCCGCACCAGCGTGGTCAGCATGCGGTAAATCTCGCTTTGGGACCGATCCAGCGCGCGTGCGATATCGCCCTGCGCCAGACCGTCGGCGTGAAGCGACAGCAGCTCGATAATGTCCAAACCTTTTTCCAGCGCCGGGGCGCGGTATTTCTCGGTGGTTTCGGTCAATCTGCCCTCCCAAACCGTGTGATGGCGGTTTTCGAAATCGTGGGGCAAGATGCAGGGCAAAGTCAATGTTGATTTAAAAGTAAATAAGTGTTTTACATACAAATCGATGAGGCGGAAAAGCGGTTGATCGGCTGTCGGCAGCAGAGCACTCTGATTTCGAAGGTGAAACTGACGGTTGGACGCAGGAGTTGCCTCGATCTCAGCGAAAACCCGCAGACCAGGTGAACACGGGGCAATGATGACAGAGGCATTCCACTCGGATTGAGGACGACATGACACAGCAAACGGGCCGTCTGGCCGGAAAGAAAGCGCTTGTAACCGCTGCGGGGCAGGGGATTGGCCGCGCCGGCGTCGAAAAATACGTGGCCGAGGGTGCTCGGGTCGTGGCCTGCGATATCAACGACGCAACGCTGGCGGAACTGGACGAAATTGACGGTGTCACTGCCGAGAAGTTGGACGTCACCGACGCGGATGCGGTGGCCCGGGTCGTTGAAGATGCAGGCACGCTGGACGTGTTGTTCAACTGTGCAGGTTTCGTCGGCGCGGGCTCGATCCTTGAATGCGACGAGGATCAGTGGGATTTCAGCTTCGACCTGAACGTCAAGGCAATGTACCGGCTGGCCAAGCTGGTGCTGCCCGGCATGTTGGAAAACGGCGGCGGATCGATCATCAACATGTCCTCGGTCGCCTCGTCGATCAAAGGTGTGCCGAACCGGTTTTCGTATTGCGCCTCGAAGGCGGCGGTGATCGGGCTAACCAAATCCATCGCTGCGGATTTCATAACGCAGGGTATCCGCTGCAACGCCATCTGCCCGGGTACCGTCGACAGCCCCAGCCTGCACGACCGCCTGCGCGCCACCGGTGACTATGAACAGGCCATGAAGGACTTCATCGCACGCCAGCCCATGGGCCGCATCGGCCACGCTGACGAGATCGCCGCGCTGGCCGTCTATCTGGCCAGCGACGAGACCGCATTCACCACCGGACAGTCTTTCGCCATCGATGGCGGCTGGACCGTTTGATCAGGGAGATTTGACATGAAACTGCTGCGTTACGGCCCTGTGGGTCAGGAAAAACCGGGGCTTCTGGACAATGACGGCACCATCCGTGACCTGTCGGGCGTCGTCGGCGATATCGCGGGCGAGGCGCTGTCGGATGCCAGCTTTGACGCCTTGCGCGCGTTGGATGTGAACAGCCTGCCTGTTGTCGAAGGCGCGCCGCGCATCGGGGCCTGCGTCGGTCAGGTGGGTAAATTCATCTGCATCGGTCTGAACTATGCCGATCACGCTGCCGAATCCGGCATGGCGCTGCCGGATGAGCCTGTGATCTTCTTCAAGGCGACCTCGTCCATCATCGGCCCCGATGACACGGTTGAAATCCCTCGCGGCTCGGTCAAGACCGATTGGGAAGTCGAGCTGGGCGTGGTGATCGGCAGGCACGCCAAATACGTCTCGGTTGAAGGTGCGCTGGATTACGTGGCGGGCTATTGCGTGGTCAACGACCTGTCCGAGCGGGACTTTCAGATGCACCGCTCGGGCCAGTGGGTCAAAGGCAAATCCGCCGACACGTTTGGCCCCATCGGCCCCTGGCTGGTGACCCGCGACGAGGTGCCGGACCCGCAGAACTTGCCGATGTATCTTGAGGTGAACGGTCACCGCTATCAGAACGGATCGACCAGAACGATGCATTTCGATGTAGCGACCGTTATCTCGCACCTGTCGGAGTTCATGTCGTTGCACCCCGGCGATGTGATCTCGACCGGGACGCCGCCGGGTGTTGGGTTGGGACAAAAACCCGAGGTTTACCTAAAGCCCGGCGATGTCATAGAGTTGGGGATCGGGGGTCTGGGTGTTCAGCGCCAGAAGGTCGAGGCCAGCAATTGACGCGATGGTTGGCAACCCGCATTTGACGAAACTCCGTCCAGTGAGTTTTGCGGGCTGTGGACGAAGCCCTTGACCGCGCAATACGCGTCGTTTTCATTGAGGCCAGGCAGCTCAAGGCATTCGGCAATGGCCACCGGCTGTCCTGAGACAACAATTTAAGCAGGGAGATGCCTGCCGTTGGGATGAGCCATCGAGCCGACCGCAACGGTATGGGAAACGAATGAATGTCCGATATCGCGCTCTGGCTTGAAAAACACGGGTTGTCCAAATATGCCCCGGCCTTTTCAGAACACGAAATCGAACTTGGTGACTTAACCGAACTGACGGACGAAGACCTTGTCACCATTGGGCTGCCGCTCGGTCCGCGGCGGCGTTTCATGAAAGCCGTTCGCGCCAGTGTCGATGGGGATCACCGCCCGCAAAACACCGCTCTGGGTCCGTCGATCGTTGCCGAGCGGCGGCAACTGACCGTTATGTTCATCGACCTGGTGGGGTCAACTGAGCTGTCCCAGCGGGTCGATCCGGAAGACCTGGCCGAGGTCCTGCGGCTGTTCAAGGAAAGCTGTGCCGCCTCGGTCGCAGCTTTTGATGGCCATATCGCCAGTTATTACGGTGACGGGATCATGGTGTTTTTCGGCTTCCCTCATGCCCATGAAGACGACCCGGAACGCGCCGTTCGAGCAGGACTGCGGATCATCAAGGAAATCCCGGAAATCCGCACCCATGCGAAGTTGAACGTTCGGATAGGGATAGCGACTGGGCTGGTTGTCGTTGGCGATCTGCGCGGCGAAAAGATGTTCGAGGATGGCACCGCCATGGGCGAGACGCCCAATCTGGCCGCACGTTTGCAGGCCATGGCGGACCCCGGCACGCTGATTGTCGCCCCGAGCACACATCAATTGGCCGGGAACGCCTTTGAATACGTTCTGCGCGGGGTCTTCAAGCTCAAGGGGTTCGCGAAAGAGGTCGAAGCCTGGCAGGTGACTGGGACGCGCGAAACCATCAGCCGGTTCATGGCCACCGACAGCGTTTCGCTTGGTCCATTGGTCGGTCGCACGACGGAATACGAGGCGCTGGGAGACAAGTGGAAACTGGCCTGTGGCGGTCAGGGGCAGGTTGTTCTGGTGTCGGGTGAGGCGGGCATTGGCAAGTCCCGGCTGGTCGAAGAGCTCAGCCAGAACATTGCCGGGGCATCGCACGCCCAAATTCGGTATCAGTGCTCGCCTTACCATTATGCCAGCGCGTTTTATCCGGCCATTCGCCAACTCGAAACCGCCGCTGACCTTCGCGCCGATGATGCAAACGACGTGAAGCTGAAGAAGATTTCCTCGGTTCTTGGGGATGATGGCAGCCGGACCCTGAAGCTGGCGGCATCGCTTCTTTCGGTTCCTTTCGAAGATCAACTGGGGCCGTTGGACCTGACACCGCAGCAGGTCATGGACCAGACGCTGGGGCTGCTGATTGACACGCTTGTTGCCAGGGCCAGGGAAGCGCCCGTGCTGCTGTTGTTTGAGGATGCTCATTGGGTTGATCCGACGACCAAGCTGCTGCTGGACCGGATCGCTGATCAGATCAAGGACCTTCCGGTTCTTGTGGTGATGACATTCAGGCCCGAGTTTGATCCCGGTTGGGCCTTGCAGTCGAACCTGACGAAGGTCGCGTTGCGGCAACTGGATTTTGGTCAGGTCAAAGGCATTGTGAACGAGGTCGCCAAATGCGACGGGATCTCGGACGAGATGTATGAACTGATTGCCGCCCGATCCGATGGCGTGCCGCTTTATGTCGAAGAGGTCACGAAAGACCTGGTTGAATCGGGGCTTCTGATGGGGGAAGCCGAGACATTCAAAATAGGCGACGCATCCCCGGCCAGTTCGGTGCCCAGCACCTTGCATGATGCGCTGATGGCGCGCCTGGACCGTCTGAGTTCAGCCAAGGAGGTGGCACAGATCGGTGCGGTTATCGGGCCGCAGTTTTCCTATCCGCTGATCGCCAAAGTGTCCCGCTTTGGGGAAAAAGCGTTGCGGGCTGGTCTGGAGCTTTTGGTCGATGCGGGTATCGTCACGATTTCCGACTCAGACGATCCGCAATCCTTCAGCTACCGTCATGCCCTTATTCGGGACACCGCCTATAACAGCCTTCTGAAAAGCGAGCGCCGGGTTCTGCATGCGCGCGTTGCGCAGGCGCTAAGCCACAAATCCAACCATATCGGCGATGCCAGCCCCGAGATTCTGGCGCACCACTACACGCTGGCCGGAATGGCAACCGAGGCAATCGACTGCCGATACCTCGCCGGCCAGCGCGCGGTCAAAAGGTCGGCCAATATCGAGGCGAACACACAACTCGGCCTGGCAATCGAGCAGCTTAGCCAGCAGAACAGCAGCCCCGAGCGGGATCGGAAAGAGATTGAGATTCAGGTCCTTCGCGCGGGCGTTTTGCGCTCGACGGCGGGGATTGCTGCGGATGAAACCGGATCGGTTTATTCGCGCATCCGGGACCTATGCGAGCGCGTCGAAGAAACCGGGCACCTGTTCCCGATCCTGAACGGCCTGTATTCCTTTCATCTGGTGCGTGCCGAATATGACCTGGCCCGCACGGTCGCCGGGCGACTGCTGGAACTTGCGGAAACGACCGGCGAAACCCAGCATCAGATGGTGGCGCATCGGGCAATGGGGGCGGTTCTGTTCCATATCGGGGAGCTGGGGCCGGCCCATGATCACCTGCAAGACGCGCTGGACCTCTACAGCCCGGACCGTGACGGGCATCTGGCGTTTATCTACGGGTCCGATCATGCAGCCATTACATCCTGTTTCCTAAGTCTGGCCGTCTGGATGCGCGGACAGCCGGACAGGGCACTAGAAATTCAAAGTCAGGCGGTTTCGGGCGCACGAACGCTTGCGCATGCCCATAGCATCGCGCAGTCGCTCACCTACCTGTGCATGCTGCACCTTCTGCGCCGCGAACCCGAAAAAGTGGTTGAGGTTGTCGACCAGCTTGAGGCTCTGTCTGCCGAGCATTCCTTTACCTTCATGTCGTTGACAGCAAGGATGTGGCGAAGCTGGGTGGAGGCATACGTCGCCCCCGGACCCGAAACGATCCCTGCGCTGCTACACGCAGCGCAGGCCTGGTGGGCGAGCGGGGCGGGGAATTACAAACCCTTCTTTTTGACCCTGATTGCTGAATTGACCCTGCGAACTGGGGATCGGGAAGGGTCTTTGAACTTTCTGGCTGAAGCCCGCGAACACCAGAGCCTGACGAATGAAGGCTGGGCGCAGGCCGAAACGGACCGGGTTCACGCCCTCGCAAGCTCGCAGAGCGGGCCCGCCGAAGCTGAGTTCCACGCGGCTTTCGAAACCGCCCGCCGACAGCGCGCGAATATGTTCGAACTTCGAACGGCGGTGGACTATGTCAGGCATTGCAGGAAATTTGGGCGCAAACCCGCTGCGGCATCTGACCTTGGCGCCGCTCTTAAGTCGATCACCGCAGGAGAGACGTCACCAGACGTAAGAGAGGCCCGCGATTTACTCGGTGTGCCCAAACCCGTTTGAGCGCGGGATATTTATCTTTGGACAGCAACCTCGGACAGCGGGCGCATGGGCAAGCGGAACCTGTCTCGGTCAGTCTTTTCGGGCTTTCCACTCTTTCCATCTGAGGATTGCGTTCGCGCCGATCTCCCGGAAGGGTTGCGGTGGCAGGCGTTTTGGTTGGGCTTCGGCGGAGAAGTGGCTGGAAATGGCTGAGCTGTGGTCGCAGGCCAGTTCTGCTGCGGCGATGCCGGTAAGGGTGCCGCGTGCGGTGCCCAGCCCGTTTTGAACGCAGCCTGAATAGACGCCGGTGTCGATCTCGCGGGTGACCGAGACACCGTTGAGGCTGAGGCACAGGTGACCGGCCCATTGGTATTCCATCTGCATCCCCGCCAGTTGCGGAAAGCGCTGGTCGAATTTGCGCTGCATGACGCGGGCGGCGCGCTTCAAGTCGCCCTGTTTGGGGGCCATGCCGGGGCGCAGGGCGGCGCAGGTGCGGGTTACGACACGGTTGCCGCCCTGACCGGTATCGATGCGGCGCATGGTGGTGCCCATCGGATCCGAAGGGGTAATGCCCCAGCGCGATTGCCCGCCCAGCTTTGCCAGCGAGTCGCGATCCAGTTCCGGCGTCATGACGGCGAACAGGAACAGTTGCATCAGCCGGTCGCGTTCGATGCCGAAGCTTTCCAGATGGCCGTTGACCGTCAGAATGACCTTCGATGCGGTTACGGCAGCCTTTTCCGCCTGCACCCGCCAGCCTGCGCCCTCGCGTTCAAAGCGGGTGACGGGGCTGTTTTCAAAGATTTGCACGCCTTGCCCGGCCAGCCCGCCCGCTAGACCCCGGATATAGCCTGCGGGCTGCAATACCACCGTGCCCGGCGTGTAAAGCCCCGAGATGTAATGACGCGAGCCGGTCAGGTCATACATCTGCTGTGGGTCCAGCGGCTGGCTGTCTTCGCCCAGCGAGGCCAGATGCCGGGCATAGCTTTTGTTGTGGGCCTCGGCGGCTTCGCTGGCCGCGCCGTTGACCTTGCCGACCGGGTCGAAGTAATTCGGGTCGATCTGGTATTCCTCGACCGCCGCGCGGGCAAAACCAATAGCCTGCCGGTTCAGCTCGATCATCTTGTGGTCATCGCCGCTGCCGGCATAATCGTCCGAGGCCAGATCGTGGGGCAGGTCGATCATGAAGCCCGAGTTGCGGCCCGCAGCGCCCTCGGCCACCCGGCCCGCGTCGATCACAACAACCATTGCCTCGGGTTCAAGTTGCGTGATGCGCCGTGCCGCGCTCAGGCCCGCGAACCCGGCCCCCACCACGACAAAATCGGCGCTCAGGTCATCCTCCAGCACTTTCGCAGGAGCCTGCGCTCCCAGAATGGCATTCCAGGCTGCCGGCCCGTGTTGAACCGGCAGGGAATTTGCGCTGTACCGCGTCAACTCACGGCCTCGTCGGCGTCATCGGCCAGATCGATCCAGATGGTTTTCAGCTGGGTGTACTGATCATGAGCGTGGACCGAGTTGTCGCGACCGCCAAAGCCCGACTGCTTGAAGCCGCCAAAGGGGGTCGAGATATCGCCCTCGCCAAAGCTGTTTACCGTCACGGTCCCGGCGCGCAGGGCGCGGGCGCCGCGAATGGCGCGTTTGGCATTGGCGGTGAAGATCGACGCACACAGACCGTATTCGGTGTCATTGCCGATCTGAATCGCCTCGTCAAAGCCCGAGATTTCAATGACCGACAGAACCGGGCCAAAGATCTCTTCACGGGCCAGCAGGGCGGTGTTGTTTTCGACCTCGACCACGGTGGCCTCGACAAACCCGTCCTTGGCCTTGCCACCGATCACAACATTCTGGGCCTTTTCAAGATAAGAGCAGACCTTGTTGTAATGGCCTTCGCTGACCAGCGCGCCCATGCGGGTTTCCGGGTCCAGCGGATCACCGATACTCCACTGTTTGGTGTGATAGGCGATGCGTTCAAGCAGTTCGGCCTTGACGTCCTTGTGCACGATCAGGCGGGACGAGGCCGAGCAGTTCTCGCCCATATTCCAGAACGCTCCGTTCACCACATGCGCAGCGACACGGTCCAGATTCTCGGCGTCATCCATCACGATGGCGGGGTTCTTGCCGCCCATTTCCAGTACGACCTCCTTGGCATTGCTTTCCGCCGAATAGGTCAGGAACTTCTTGCCGGTCACGGTCGAGCCGGTGAAGGACACCATGTCGATATCCATATGACGGCCGATGGGCTCGCCCACCTCGGAACCACCGCCGGGGAGGATGTTGAGAACACCTGCCGGAATACCGGCTTCCATCGCCAGTTCCGCCACGCGCAGTGCGGTCAGGGTGGTTTCCTTGGCAGGTTTGATCACAAGCGAACAGCCCGCCGCCAGCGCCGGGCCGATCTTCCACGCCAGCATCAGCAGTGGGAAGTTCCACGGCAGCACCAGACCGACAACGCCGATCGGTTCGCGCACGACCATGGCGATGTGATCGTCGCTGGCCGGGGCCACCTGATCATAGATCTTGTCGATCGCCTCGGCGTGCCATTTCAGACAGTGGATCGTCTCGGGCACATCCACGGTCTCGCAATCGTAGATGGTCTTGCCGCTGTCAATGCTTTCCATCACCGCAAGCTCGCGCGCGTTGCGCGTTAGAAGTTTGCACAGACGGATCAGAACATCCTTGCGTTCGGACGGGTGCAGTTTCGACCAGCGGCCATCGTCAAACGCCTCGCGCGCCTTTTCGACTGCAAAATCCACGTCTTCCGAGTCGCAGGCCGCGATCTCGGCCAGGGTCTCGCCGGTGGCCGGGTTGATGCTGGTGAAGGTTGCGCCGGATATCGCGGGGCGAAAAGAGCCGTCGATGAAAGCGCCGGTGGGCAGGTCCAGACCCGCGGCGATGGATTTGTATTCGTCCTGTGTCAGCAGAGCCATGTGTCTTATCCTTCTGCCAATATGTCGGCTATTTTGCGTTTCAGCACGCGCGTCACCTGTTCCAGCGCGCGCTTGTCATCTTTGTTCAGACCCCGCAGCGGCGGGCGCATTATCCCTGCGTCGATGCCGTTCATGGTGACGCCCTGCTTGATGGTCTGGATGAATTTGCCGCCCTGTTCCAGCACATGCATCAGCGGCAGCATGGCCGACATGATGCGGCGGCCCTTGTCGAAATTGCCTTCGACCACACAGGCGTTGTACAGCGCCACGTGTTCAGCCGGCAGGAAGTTCGACCCGCCACAGACCCAGAACCGTGATCCCCATGCAAAGAACTCGAGCGCCTGATCGTCCATACCGCAGCCCAGCTGGATATGCGGATAATCGCGGGCCAGCAGGTGCACGCGGTTGATATCACCCGAGCTTTCCTTGATGCCGCAGAAATTGCGGCTGCGGCCCACTCGGTCCAGGAATTCCGCGCCCATCATAGTGCCGGTGCGGTGCGGATAGTTATACAGCATCACCGGCAGATCGGCGGCCTTGTCGATGGCCAGCGCGTTCAGCGCGTTTTCCCGGTCGGTGGGCACGGAATAGGCGGGGCTGGCCAGCAGGATCGCATCCGCGCCGATCTCTCGCGCGCCAGCGGCCAGAGCGGTGGAATCCGGCGTCATCATCGCGCCGGTGCCAACGACCAGAGGCAGCCGGCCCTTCAGTTGTTCATGGGTGAACCTGGCCAGTTCCAGGCGCTCGGTCACGGTCTGGGAATAGTTCTCGCCGGTCGAGCCGCCCGAGATCAGGCCGTGCACGCCGTTTTCGATCAGATACTCGATCACATCCGACAGCGCGTCCCAATTGACGCTGCCATCGTCGTTGTAAGGGGTCACGACGGGCGTGTAGATCCCTTCGAATTTGAACAGGGGGGTCATTTACATCCTCATGCAGGGGTTTTGCGCGCCATGGTTCCAAGCGGCACATCAAGCCCGGCGGGCGTGACGAACAGCTCGATCTGGTCGCGGGACAGGTTCCAGTGATCGATGGCCAGCTGGGCAGCCGCCGCCTCATCCCCCGCCTCGATGGCGGCGATGATGGCGTCGTGCTGCGTGCTGGCCTGCGGCAGGTTCTTGGCCATGGCGGCATCCTGAGGCCGGTAGAATGTCATGCTAATCCGGGCATGGTCGATCAGCAGCCGCTTGAACGACGGCAGCAGGTAGATGTTATCGGCCATGTCCCCGGTAATCTCGTGAAAGCGATTGTTGGTCATTGCCCGATCCGCGCCCGATCCGGACCGCAAAGCGGCTTTGAAACACTCCTGCGCCTGTTTCAACAGGTCGATCTGGTGGGGTTTCGCGTTTTTGGCCGCAAGCTGCAGAATGGCGCCATAGATCATCGGCGCGGCCAGGAAAAAGTCGCGCAGCGTGGTGTAGGACATCCCCGACACCCGGGCCCCGCGGTTCTCGCGCAGCTCAAGGTAACCCTCACCGGCCAGTTGGCGGAACACCTCGCGCAGGGGGGTACGCGACAGATTGAATTCTTCCGACAGGGTTGTTTCGTCCAAGTCTTCACTTGGCTTCAACCTCTGCGTCAGTACCGCCGTTTTCAGGTGCTCGTAGAGCTTTGTTTTCTTGAGCCGTGCGGCGTCTTTCATAACTGAACCTCCCGCCAGGAAATCATACGCGGTGGCGACTTGAGATTCGCCTGCGCAGCGTCGCTGTGATAACGAATATTCAATTTGTGTACAAATAAAAAATTCTCTGTATGCAAATGCAAAGCTGGGATAAACAATGCGTGCCGACAATGGACGTGGGTTAGTCCGTGCGGAAGTGATCTGAATAGGCCTGCCGCAAGGACGGGCTGCGGCGGGCAAACAGCGAGGTTGGCATTTCCTCTCCGGCAAAACACCAGAACTCGAGGTTTGATCCATCGACATGCGGGCCGATGAACTGAAAGTTCAGATCGCTGCACAATTGATGCCCGATTGGGCTGGCAGCGATTGCAGACAAATCCCGCAAGAACACCTCTTGCTCTGCCAGAGTTTCCAGAACGCCAACGAATCCCGTCAGCAGGGGAAGCGCGGCTTTCTGATGCCCTTGCGCGATATAGACCCCGGCGCAATAGCCGAAATAGTTGCCGGGAAGCAGGGGACGCCGCAGCGCATCGAGACTGAATTCGGTTTCAACAAGACGCCTGTCGCGGAACCGTGCCTCTAACGCATCATTCAGAAATACCAGTGAGATATGCGCAGCCAGACCCCCGCCGCAGGTGACATAGACGCCGCACATGGCCCCGTCGCGTAGGATGTCCTTCCAGATCGGAGCGCTGGCGGAAAACCCGTCGGGAAATTCATGCGCGCCTGCGCGTTCCAGTGCCTGTACGGCGATGTCAGCCTCTTCGACGGACCCCAATTCCGACGCGACATCGTGTTCGCGAAACACGCGATAGACCGTCCCGTGGGCGGTCTCGCGGCTCTCCCAATCCGTGCGGCAGGCGATGACCTCATCCCGTGTCCAGCCGAGTTTTTCGACCAGCCGATGCTCCAGATCGCCGCGCATGAATGAGACCGAGCGTTCGTACTTGCCGATTGCGTCGACACTCAGACCCAGCAGGTCCGCAAGCTGTTCCTGCGTTATCCGGCCATGCGCGCCGTTTTGCGTGCGAAAGCTGCGGAGCTTGTCGGCAAAAAGGGATGAACACCTGGTCATGGAGCCTCCGAAATGGCGGGGCGGGTGTTGGTCACTATGCCTGAAAAGGGGGTTTTGCCCAAGCGACTTACGGGTGACTTACGGTTTCCTGCGGATCATGGCGGTGGTCGCGCTGAGGGTGAACAGACAGGTTGGACCCGAACAGCAAAAAAGGACCTTGCCATGACCCGCCGCATATCACCGTCACACGGCGTACTGAACGCGATCTTTTTTGGTGCCGTTTCTGATAATCGGGCAAGGTCGCGCCGCAAACCGGAAGAGGCCCGGCGACCCAAGCGAGAAGGGCCCGTTTCTGTGATGCGCCGTCATAAATTTTCGTGGGGACCGAGAGGGTAGACCGGCGAAGGCGTGGCAAACTTGTTTGGCCGGCAGCCCGGTCAGTTCACGGCAGGCGTGTTGCTGAGCCTCTTGGAAATCTCATTCGCAGCCCGGATGACGGACATCGCAAGCGCGTCCAGTTTGTCGTTCGGAAACCGCGTGATTGGTCCCGAGATCGAAACGCCGGCGACAAGATTCCCCAAAGAATCAAAGACCGGCGCCGCAATGCACCGCATGCCCAGCGAACGTTCCTCATCATCCAGCGCCCATCCACGCTGCCGGGATTTTTTCAGCTCGGTCTTCAGTTGCTGTTTGTCGGTAATCGAGTTCGATGTCTGACGCATCAGCGACAGCGGCTCGAGAAACCGGTCAAGTTCGTCGTCCTCCATGAACGCCATAATGGTCTTGCCCACACCGGAGGTGTGGAAATACGCGTCGGTCCCGTTCTTGATCGACGCCCGTATCGGATTTTCGGATTCGACCTGAACAAGATACAGCAGTTTGCCGCCGTCTTCGACCGCCAGATTTGCCGTCTCGCCGGTTTCCTTGGAAAGCATCCGCATCACCGCTGGCGCAACTTCAAGCAGGTTTGAACCCTCTTCAAATGCGTTTCCGATGCGGTAGGCCTGGGGCCCTATCCGCCATTTGCCGTGATCCGCGTCGTGAGCGACCATTCCGCGATGCTGGAGTGTGCTCAGTATCCGATGCGCAGTTGCCGCTGGTATCGCCGTGTCCTTGGAAATCTCTGCGAGGCTCGCGGCCCTAGACTCGGCGAGGTAAATCAGCACGCGAATGCCACGGTCAAGCGCAACCACAGGCGAACTGCCTGACTTGTCCTGTTTTGACGGAAGGCGCGGACGACCCCGGCGTGAGGCGGCGATTTGTTCAGTCATAAAGGGGCAACCAATGCTCGGATTTCTATTCTCAGAGTCTAGCCCGTCTGGGGGTTAAAAAAAATGAAAATTAAAATACAAATAATTTCATATGTTTGTGGTTATTTTTGAATTATTCGTGAGAGGGTTTCCAAAAAATTTTGCAAATTGTATTTTCTGGCTTATCGTTATCTGCATCCGCTGCAGGGCGGATTGGTGCCCGTGCCGAAAACAAATAGGCAAGGGACCAGTCAAGGGAGGAAACATGACAAAATCTTTGAACCGCAGAAGCTTTCTGCGTGGCTCGGCTGTTGTGGGCGCTGGTGCGCTTGCTGCACCTGCTGTCCATGCACAAGAAGGAACCAACTTCAAGATGCAGGCCGCCTGGGGAGGCGGCATCTTTCTTGAAAACGCGCAGTCTTATGTGAACCGCGTCAACGAGATGTCGGGTGGCAAACTGACGATTGAACTGCTGCCCGTGAACTCGGTGGTCAAAACCAGCCAGATGCAGGACGCGGTTCACCGCGGCGTTCTGGATGCGGCGCATTACGTTCCGGCCTATTGGTATTCGAAATCCAAGACGGCCTCGCTGTTCGGCACCGGCCCGTGCTTTGGCTGGTCCAGCCAGGAAGTTCTGGGCTGGGTGAACTATGGCGGCGGACAGGAACTGTTCGACGAGCTGATGGGCATTCTGGGCCTGAACGTCGTGTCGTTCTTCAACTCGCCGATGCCGGCGCAGCCGCTTGGCTGGTTCAAGGAAGAGATCACAAGCGCGGATCAGATGAACGGCCTCAAGTACCGGACCGTTGGTCTGGCTGCGGACGTTCTGCTTGAGATGGGGATGTCCGTTGTGCAGTTGCCGGGCGGTGAAATTCAGCCCGCGATGAAGTCCGGCCTGATTGATGCGGCGGAGTTCAACAACCCGACCTCGGACCGTGACTTCGGTATGCAGGACGTGTCCAAGCACTACCATCTGGCCTCGTTCCACCAGAGCCAGGAATTCTTCGAGGTCACCTTCAACAAGGACAAGTACGAAGCGCTTGCGCCCGAGCTGAAGGCGATCCTGAAATATGCGTCCGAGGCCGAGAACTCCAACTTCTACTGGAACAACACCAAGCGCTATGCCGACGACCTTGTGAAACTGGCCAACGAGCAGGGCGTCAACGTCTACCGTACGCCCGACAGCGTGATGCAGGCGCAGCTGGACGCGTGGGATGTTGTGGTCGAGCGGATCGCAAACGAAGATCCGTTCTTTGCCAAGGTCATCGAAAGCCAGAAAGCCTATGCGCAGACGGTGATGAACTACCTGAACCTGAACCAGCCGGACTACAAACTGGCCTACAAGCACTATTTCAGCTGAGGTCTGAAACCTTTCTGAAAGGGGATGTCGCGCGCTGCGCGGCATCCTGATCTGCGGGCAGAACAGGCGGGGAAATCACCTTGATCAAGACAATCCACGCCATCGAAGGGCTAAGCCAATGGGTCGGCAAAGCCTTCGGATGGTGCATCCTCATTCTGACACTTTCGGTGTCTTACGAAGTGTTCGTCCGCTACGTGTTGAACAAGCCAACCGTCTGGGCGTTCGACATGATGGTCCAGATGTACGGCGCATTGTTCCTGATGGCTGGCGCCTACGCTTTGGCCCAAGACGCGCATGTGCGCGGCGATGTTCTGTACCGGCTGTTCTCGGTCCGCTGGCAGGCGCGCGTTGATTTCATCCTGTACATCCTGTTTTTCTTCCCCGGCATGTTTGCCCTGTTCTGGTACGGGTGGGAGATCGCCAAAGACAGCTGGCGCTATGAAGAGGTCAGCTGGAACAGCCCAGCACGCATTCAGATTTACTTTTTCAAAACGCTGATCCCCGTCGCTGGATTTCTGTTGATGCTGCAAGGCCTTGCGGAAATGGCGCGCTGCTGGCTGGCGATGAAAAACGGTGTCTGGCTCGACCGTCTGGATGACGTGCGCGAGACGGAAGACATGTTGATGGACGCCACTGTGGACCGCATCCAGTCAACCGGCACCAAGGACGGAGGGCGCCGCAATGACTGATCCTCAGGTCGCCATCTTGATGCTCAGCCTGTTCATTGTGCTGGTGCTTCTGGGCTTTCCGATTGCGTTCACGCTTTTGGCGATGGGTGTGGGGTTTGGCTATTACGCCTACTACCAGTCCGCGCCCGAAAGCATTTCGGACATTTTCAACAACAACATCTTCTATCTGCTGAACCAGAACACCTATTCGGTGATGGAGAATGATACGCTTGTCGCCATACCCTTATTCCTGTTCATGGGATATGTGGTCGAGCGGGCGAATATCGTCGATCGCCTGTTCTTCTCGCTTTACATGGCGGCGCGGAACCTGCCCGGATCTCTGGCCATCGCGGCGCTGCTGACCTGTGCGGTGTTTTCGACCGCGTCCGGGATTGTGGGCGCGGTGGTCACGCTGATGGGGCTGCTGGCTTATCCGGCGATGGCAAATGCCGGGTATCAGCGCAGCTTTGCCTCGGGCGTGATCTGCGCGGGCGGGACCTTGGGCATTCTGATCCCGCCGTCGATCATGCTGATCGTTTATGCCGCGATTGCCGAACTGTCGCCCCTGCGGCTTTATGCGGCGGCGGTGTTCCCGGGGCTTCTGCTGGCGGGGCTGTACATCGTCTACGTTATGATCCGCGTGTGGATAAACCCGTCTCTGGCCCCGAAACCGCAAGAGGATGACATTCCGCCCAAACGGCAGATTTACCTTGATCTGCTGGTGTCCTTCGTGCCCCTGACCGTGTTGATTATGCTGGTGCTCGGCTCGATCCTCGGCGGATTGGCAACCCCGGCCGAGGCGGCAGCGATGGGCGCTTTGGGTGGTCTGGTGCTGGCGGTGCTCTATCGGTCGCTGACCTGGGACAAGGTCAAGCAAAGCGTCTTTCTGACGGCCAAGGCCACGGCCATGGTGTGCTGGCTGTTCGTCGGCTCGTGGACCTTTGCGTCGATCTTCTCATATCTCGGTGGGCATGACGTGATCGAGCATTGGGTGGTGGGCATGAACCTGCAGCCCTGGCAGTTCCTGGTTCTGGCGCAATTGATCATCTTCCTTCTGGGCTGGCCGCTGGAGTGGTCCGAGATTTTGATCATCTTCGTGCCGATCTTCCTGCCGATGCTCGATACATTTGGCGTGAACCCGTATTTCTTCGCGATGCTGGTGGCACTGAACCTGCAGACCTCGTTCCTGACGCCACCTATGGCGATGTCGGCCTATTACCTTAAGGGCGTGCTGAAAAATCAGATCCAGTTGATGGAGATTTTCAAAGGTTTGATGCCATACCTCGCCATCGTGATCCTGTGCATGGTGCTGATGTACCAGTTCCCGGGTATTGCGCTGTGGCTGCCGGATTACCTGTTCGGTGTGTGGGTGCCATGACGAAACACGACCTATCCCTGTTCTCGGCGGTTCAATCCGCCGAGGCTATTCGTGAAGGGCGCATCACGTCCGAGGCGCTGGTCGAGGCCTGCCTGAAACGGATCGAGGACACCGAAGGTACCGTCAAGGCATGGGCCTACCTGGACGCAGGCGTCGCGCTGGATCAGGCGCGGGAACTGGACCGTATTCGCAAGGCGGGGCGCGCGACAGGGGCGCTGCACGGCGTACCGGTTGGCCTGAAGGATATCGTGGACACCAAAGACATGCCCACGCAACGCGGCACGCCCATCTTCGCGGGCCGCCAGCCCGAGGCGGACGCGCGGATCGTCGAACATCTGCGCGAGGTGGGTGCGGTGATCATGGGCAAGACCAAGACTACGGAATTCGCCTACATGCATCCGACCGACACCACCAACCCCTCTGATCCGACTCGCACGCCGGGCGGGTCGTCCAGCGGCTCGGCGGCGGCGGTGGCGGCCCGGCATGTTCCCTTGGCGATTGGCACGCAAACCGGGGGGTCGGTGATCCGCCCGGCTTCGTTCTGCGGGGTCTACGGCTTCAAACCTACTCGCGGTACAATTTCGCGCAGCGGCGTGTTCCGGACATCTGTGTCTCTGGATCACATCGGCGGGTTTGCCAATTCGCTGGAAGACATCGCGCTGCTCACGGACGTGGTGTCCGGCTACGACCAAACCGACCCGGCCAGTTTCGCACGGCCCCGCGCGGATATGCTGGCCGGTGCCCGCGCTGACGCTCCGGTCGAGCCGAACATCGCGTGGCTGGATTTCCCGTTCCATGACCGTCTGGACCCGGACACCGTAGAGGGCATAGATGCCGTGATCGACGGTCTGGGCGGGCGGGTCGAGCGGTTTTCGGCTTCGCCGCAACTGGCCGACCTCATCAATGTGCACAAAACGATCTACGATTACGAAATCCGCCAGAACATGGGGGGGATTTCAAAAGATCATGGGCCCGACCTCAGCGCTGAAATGCAGGCGGCGATCCATCGCGGGGCCGAGATCGGCGAGGCACAGTATCAGGACGCATTGGCGGTGATGGCCTCGGCGCAGAGCTTTTTTGCCGAGTATTTCAATGAATTCGACGCCATTCTGGCCCCATCGGCCACGGGTGAAGCCCCGTCTCTGGATGCGGGGCATACCGGGGATTCGGTCTTTTGCCTGACCTGGACATTGGCAGGGCTTCCAAGCCTGACGCTGCCTTTGCTGGTCGGGGGCAACGATCTGCCGGTCGGGGTGCAACTGATCGGCGCGGCGGAAGAAGATGACCGCCTGTTGCGCACAGCCGCATGGGTTCAGCGCAGCCTTGGCGCTCAGGAATAAGGGAAAGGGGAAACACATGTCGCGAATTACCAACATCATCATGGGCATCATCGGCGTCGGCCTGATGACAGTCTTTGTTCTGGGTCTTTCACACAGCATCTCGACCGGGTTCGCCGGGTTCTGGGGCGGCTTTCCGTTCATGTGCATCGCGTTTTTCGTGATCGGGCTTGCGCTTTACAACTTCTGGGAAGACGCCATCAAAAAGGACTGACCTCATGAGCGACAAACCGGTCCTCTGGCTTCCCCGCCGGGTTTCCGATGCCACGGTTGAGCGCGCCCGCCGCGACTATGACGTGATCCTGAACGAAGCCGATACGCCGGGCACGCCAGATGAGATTGTCGCGATGAGCGCGCAGGTCGACGCGATGATGCCCTGCCATTCCGAGCCGTTCTCGGCCGAGGTTGTGGCCCGCCTTGACCCGCGCCTGAAAATCGTCGCGAACCATTCGGTTGGCGTGGATCACTGCGATTTGCCCGCATTGGCGGCCAGGGGGATCATGGTGACGAACACGCCTGACGTTCTGTCCGATGCGACCGCAGAACTGGCCATGCTGCTGATGCTGGGTGCCGCGCGGCATGCGGTCCGGGGGGACCGTTTGATGCGCACCGGCACGTGGGACAGTTGGAGCCCGTCTTTCATGGTGGGCAAACAGGTTACAGGCGCACGTCTGGGCATCATCGGAATGGGGCGCGTCGGTCGCGCATTTGCCGCAAAAGCACGCGGGTTCGACATGGAAATCCACTATTTCAACCGGACCCGCCTGTCGCCGGATCAGGAACAAGGCGCGTTTTATCACAAAAGCGTCGAAAGCCTGCTGCCGGTCGCCGATTTCCTGTCGCTTCACTGCCCGGCAACGCCCGAAACGATGGACTTGATGAATGCCGAGCGGATCGCGTCCCTGCCCGACGGGGCCATTTTGGTGAACTCTGCCCGCGGCGCGCTTGTGGATGAGAACGCGCTGCTGCGCGCCGTCGAAAGCGGAAAACTGGCGGCGGCGGGCCTTGATTGCTTCAAGACGGAACCGGGCGGCAATCCCGGTTTTGCAGCGCATGAGAATATCTTCATGCTGCCGCATATCGGCAGCGCTACGACCAGAACCCGCGATGCGATGGGCTTTCGCGCGTTGGACAACCTAGACGCATTCTTCGCCGGGCAAACCCCGCGAGACCTTTTGTAGAGGAAAATTACAATGGCAAAACTTGCATTTCTTGGCCTTGGCGTCATGGGGTATCCGATGGCGGGCCACCTTCAGGCCGCAGGCCATGATGTGACCGTTTACAACCGGACCCCGGCCAAGGCCGACGCATGGGTTGCCGAGCATGGCGGCGGCATGGGCGTCACTCCGCGCGAAGCCGCCGAGGGCGCAGAATTCGTGATGACCTGCGTCGGCAATGACGATGATCTGCGCAGCGTGTGCACCGGCCCGGATGGCGCGTTTGCCGGCATGTCTGCGGGGGCAACGCTTGTGGACCACACGACCGTATCGGCCAAGGTCACGCGCGAGTTGTTCGAAGCTGCCAAGGAACAAGGCCTCGCCTTTGTGGATGCGCCGATTTCCGGCGGGCAGGCCGGGGCGGAAAACGCTGTTCTTTCAATAATGTGTGGCGGTGATCAGGCCGCGTATGATGCCGCCGAACCGATCATGCAGGTCTATTCGAAAATCTGCCGCCGGATCGGGGACAGCGGCGCAGGCCAAATGACCAAGATGTGCAACCAGATTGCAATTGCAGGACTGGTGCAGGGCCTCAGCGAAGCCCTGCATTTTGCCGAGAAGGCGGGTCTGGATGGCCGTTCGGTCGTCGAGGTGATCAGCCAGGGCGCCGCCGGAAGCTGGCAGATGGCGAACCGGTACGAGACGATGCTGGACGACCACTTCGACCACGGCTTCGCGGTGGACTGGATGCGAAAGGATCTGGGTATTTGCCTTAATACCGCGAACGAGACCGGGGCCAGCCTGCCTGTGACCGCGCTGGTCGATCAATTCTACAAGGATGTTCAGAAGCTGGGCGGCGGGCGGTGGGATACCTCGGCGCTGCTCAAGCGCCTTCGCGCGGCGGATTGAGCTTCGGCGCGACGGACGCCGTCCGAACCTTTCGGAAAATTGGCACCGGGTGGGACATCCGGGTTGCGGCCCGTGTCCCCGGCAATTGATGGCCTTTTGGCCGCCGGGTTGCGAGACTGTCCGTGCGTCTGCCGTCAAGCTGAGTCTATAACAGTGCTATGGATATTGTTCTTGTAACCACTGTTGTTGCATCGCTTTTTGTCGTCATAGGGCTGGCCGAACCGGTCGCCGCGCGCCTGCGCTTTCCCTACAGCGTCGTGCTGGCAGTTCTGGGGATCGTGATCGGTGCCGCCGCCACCTTTTTCCTGCAAACCGATCTGACCGAGGTGATGAACCCGGTGGCCGAGGCCATCCTCGGCTTCCCCATCCGCGCGAATGTGTTCCTGTACCTGTTCCTGCCCACGCTGCTGTTTCAGGCGACTTTGGGGATGAACCTGCGGCGCATGCTGGACGACTGGGTGCCGATCTTTGTGCTGGCCATCGTCGCGGTGTTTGTTGCGACATTCACCGTTGGCTTTGCCCTGTCCGCCGTCAGCTCGCTGCCTGTGATGGCTTGCCTTCTGCTGGGTGCGATTATTTCAACAACGGACCCTTCGGCTGTTGTCAGCATCTTTCGCTCAATCGCTGCGCCGCAAAGATTGTCGCGGATCATCGAAGGGGAAAGCCTTTTGAACGACGCCGCCGCCATCGCGCTGTTCGGGCTGTTTGTCGGCTTCGTCATGGTTGGCGCGCCGGATCCGCAACCCCGGGATGCCCTCATTCAGTTTCCTCTGCTTTTGCTGGGCGGGGCGGTCACGGGATGGTTTCTGGCGCGCGCCAGCCTGTGGCTCATGTCGCTGATCGAAGGCTTTGAGCTGGCGCAGGTCTCGATCTCGCTGGCCTTGCCCTATCTGGCCTATGTCATCGCCGAGCAGAGCATAGGCGCGTCAGGCGTGATCGCGGTTGTCGTGGCTGGGATCACCTTGAACCTGTCCGCCCCCGGTCGCCTGACCCCGCAGGCCTGGAGCCGCCTGTCGGATGTCTGGGGCGTTCTGGCCCATTGGGCCGGGGCCTTGATCTTTGTCCTTGCGGCGCTTTTGATCCCGAAACTGCTTAGCGGTGTGCGGTGGACGGATTTCGGACTGATCCTGGTAGTGACCCTTGCAGCCGTTTTTGCCCGTGCGGTCATTCTGTTTGGCTTCCTGCCGTTTCTGACCCTGATACGGGTGTCACCATCCGTGGACCGACCGTTTCGTTATGCAATTCTCTGGGGCGGCATGCGGGGGGCGGTGACTTTGGCTCTGGCACTGGCCGTGACGGAAAACGCCCAGATCCCGGCGGAAACGCAACGAGCCGTAGGTATTCTGGCGACGGGATTCACCTTGTTCACGCTGCTGGTTCAGGGGCCGACCCTGCGCCCGGTCATTCGCCGTCTGGGCCTCGACGCGCTTTCGCCGCTGGATGAGGCGCTGTCACAGCAGGTCGTTGCGGTGTCGCTGCAAACCGTACGCGAGGACGTCAAGCACATGACGGCCAGCTATGAGCTGAACCCCGATATCATCCGGTCCGAGGCGGTCCGGTTCGGCCAAAGGCTGGATACGGCAGTGCACTCTGCCGAAGCCCGCAAGGGCATTCTGGACCGGGACCGCGTGACCCTTGGCCTTATCGCGCTGGCCGGGGCCGAGCGTAACTTTGTCCTCAGCCACATGCGCGACAGATCGCTGTCGACGCGGCTGGCGGACCGGGCGCTGCTGGACATTGACCGGCTTATTGAAGGAACCCGCCTGCAGGGGCGCACCGGGTATTTGCGGGCCGCGCGGCGCACCGTCGCTTATGGCCCGCTGTTCCGGGTCGCGGCGTTTCTGAACGACAGGCTGCGATTGCGCCGGCCCCTTGCCCGCATGACCGCGCATCGGTTTGAGGTGCTGCTTGCGCAACGGCTGGTGCTGCGCGACGTGTACCGGTTCGCAGACCAGCGTATTCGCCGCATCCATGGTCGGCGCGTGGCCGAGATTCTGAGGGAACTCATCGACCGGCGCGCCGAGTTTGTGGACACCGCGCTGGACGGCCTTCAGCTTCAGTATCCGGGCTTCGCGGACGAGGTGCAGCGCCGGTTCATCCGCCGCATCGCCCTGCGTCTGGAAGAGCGGGAGTATGCTGAACTGTATGACGAGGGGTTCATCAGCGCCGAGCTCTATTCGGTGCTGCTGCATGACGTCACCGAGAAGCGCATCGAAGCGGAAGAACGCCCGATGATCGATGTGGCCCCCCGCGCGACCGAGCTTGTCCGGCGTTTGCCCGTGTTTTCGGACCTCGACCGGGGGGGTCTGCGCCGTCTCGCCCGCGCCTTGAAAACCCGCTATGCGGAGGCCGGAGAGAGGATCATCCAGAAAGACGCGCCCGCCCGAAGCGTCTACTTCATCGCCTCGGGCGCCGTCGAGCTTGAGATGGCGGGGCAAAGCTGGCGACTGGGTCGGGGCGATATCTTCGGGCAGACGGAACTGCTGCTGCGCCAACGACGCCGGGCCTCGGTCCGGGCCATCGCGCCCACCACGCTATTGGTTCTGGATGAAGAGAGGTTCCGAAGATTGATCCAGCGCAGTAAGTCCCTGCGCAAAGCCGTGATGGCGAGCGCCGCCAATCAGGGCGTCGATCTGGGGCAGTTCATTGATCCGCAGGGATCTGCGCCGACGAAACCGGAATAGGGCTTCCTATCCCTGACCCGCAGGACCCGTCACCGCTCGGAGGTCGTGATGAAGAAGTAAACCCATTCGCCCTTGAAATCCTGGCTTTCGGCCCGCGCGGCTGAAATGCGGGATTTGAGGAAACTCAGATAGGTCTCGGCAGGTTCGACCAGCGGGCGGTCGCCTTGGTACAACGGCTCCGAGGCCGCAAAGGCGACGGCGATTTCCTGTCCATAAGGCGGCCCGATCGTGATGTAGAGGCCGGGATCACCCGGTGCCGCCGCCCCGACCCGCAAAGCCGTTTTCGCCCGGGTCAGCTCCAGCGGCGTCGACGTGTTCGGGCTGAGGTGAATCACCTGACCCTCGGCATCGAAATAGTCGACATAAACATAGGCGTCGTAATCCGCGCCGGTCAGGTCCAGAATCAATTGCTGGCCTTGAGTGTAGCGGAACTCGCGGGCGTGCACGTCCTCGCCGATCAGCAACGGGTTGGTGATCTGATCGGTCGATTGCGGCAACCCCACATCCGCGATACGGCTCAGCGCCCCGCATTGCGGGCGGGGCAGGATCAGCAGGTTATCGGCGATACGGATATTCTCACCCATTTGCGCTTGAAGGGCATTCAGCGTGGGCGCGCGCAAGCCGTCCTCGGGGATATGTCCAATAACTTCCAGCGTGTTGGTGTCGGGCTGGAACTGAACCTGCAGGCGAGAGCAGGGGATTTGCGACAGCAACCCATCAATGCCGTCCCGCAGGTCCTGCGCGGTTTGACCGGCATCCTCGGGGCGCATGAAGCTTTGAATCGCGGCCAGCGAGACGGGGTCGATTGGGCCGTCGCCGGTGGTCGAAAACACCTCGGATGCGCTGGCTTTGGGAATGTCGGGCAGGGTTTGGGTCAGCGCGACGGGCTGGGGCTGCAGCGGTCTGGCCAGATCCGAGGTCGGGTTCGCAAGTGCGACAGCCTGCGTCGGGGCGACCTCTGTTCGGACCGGGTTGGCCTGCAACACAGAAGAGGGGAGGAGGGTTGGTGATACGTCTGCGGCCTGCACGGTCTGATTCGCGTCAGGGGTTTCCTTCAATGCGTCGGCCTCGGCGATCAGGGGTTCGATGCTTTGCGCGATTTGATCCAAGGGGGGCAAGGTGTTGCTGTTGGGCCGGGACGTCGCAATCGCCTGCTGCGGAAGCTGCGCGGCGGTGGCCGTCGATTGACGGATCACCCCCTGATCCAGCCGCGCGCCCGTGGCATCTTGGGCGCGGGCGGTGTCGCGGTCGAGGCGTGCCTCGACAGCCTGACTTTGCTTTACCTGATGGGCAGATAGCTGCATCCGTGTTTCCGGCACCGGCTGCTCGACCACCGGCTCTGGCTCGACGGTCCAGATCAGAAAGACGGCGGCCCCCAGATGCAGGGCAAGCGATCCGGTCAGCCCCAAACCCCATATCAGCGGCCCCCGGATCACCGCACTGGTCCCGAAGGGGTTACGACCAGCACAACCTCGCGCGCGCCCAGTGCTTCGAACTGCGCGATCAGGGGCAGGATGTTGCGCAGCACGGCGTCGCGATGGGCGTTGATCCGGATCAGGGTGTCGGGCTGGGTTTCAAGTACCGATTGAACCTGCCGGGTGGCCTCATCCGGCGACAGTACCACCCCATCCAGCGCCAGCGTTCCATCCGCCCCCACAGACAGGGTCATACCACCCGCAGGCATGTCGGCGCCGGTCTGCGCTGTCGGCGGGGTGACGTCAAACGGTGCTGTGGCGTCCATCCGACCGATCAGCATGAAGAACACCAAAAGGAAGAACACCACATCGATCAGGGCAATGATGGTCTCGGGGTGGTGACGCGGGGCGGGGCGGGTGATCCTCATGGGCGGGCCTCGAGCCGGACGACACGCATGTTGGTGGCCCCGGCGCTGGTGACCACATCTATGACCGACACCAGCGACTGCAACACCGCGCCGCCGGTGGGCAGGATGATGACTTGGCTGGCGGGCTCCTGTGCCAGGCGGTCGGCCAGTAACCTTGCCAGGTCATCCGCGGTCATGGGTTGGCCCTGAAAATAGGGCGCGCCATCCGCACCGATGCGGATCAGCAGGGCACCGGAGGGCGCGTCATTTGCCGCACCTTGCGCAGGCACAGGGCGGTCGGATTGGGCCAGCGCCGGGATCATGTCGAGGTTCAGATAGGTCGATGTGACCATGAAAAAGACCAGTAGAATCAGCATCACGTCGATCATCGGCACCAGCGAGATCAACGGTCGCGTCGGCTTGCGTCTGCTCAGGCTCAACTCGCTGGACATCGACGATTCCCTAATGTGCACCGCGCTCTTCGATGACCATCAGCCGGCCCACCGCGTTTTCGATCGACTGCGCCCCCGCCTCGGCCCGGCCCGAAAGCAAAGAGGCCCCGATGGCGGCGGGAATGGCCACCAGCAACCCGGCAGCGGTTGTCAGCAACGCCTGCCAGATTCCGCCCGCCAGGACCGAGGCATTGGCCGCCCCCTGCGCCAGTTCCAGTTCCTGAAACGACTGGATCATCCCGGTCACGGTGCCCAGCAACCCCAGCAGGGGTGAGATCATGGCAATCAGTTCAAGGACGCGAATCCAGGTGCTCATCGCTGCGAATTCCAGATTGCCGCGCCGCGTGAGTTCCGTCATCAGCGCCGGGCCCCTGAACCCGTCGATCAGCGCCTGCATCGCATAGGCGCAGACCCGGTCCGCCGGGGATTTGCCCGCCGCCAACGCAGCTTGAGCGGGCTGGCGGTCGCCGCCCGCCCATTTGACAAAGGCCGCGTCCCGCTCGGGCCCGCCGGACCGAACCGGAGCCAGTTGAATGGTTTTGACCACGATCAGCGTCAGCGACAACACGGACAGCAGCGCGAGAACGGCGATGATCGGGCCGCCGGTGCCCAGATTTTCCAACCCCGGCATGGCTTACTGCGCCAGACCGGCTGAGGTCTTGCTGTCCAGCACCAACAGCGGGAAGCAATCCAGGGGCTCGGCATTCTGCGGCTTGCAGGCGGGCAGGTCATGCAGCAGCACCTCGGAGATATCCGCACAATCGATTTCGGGGATTTCGAACAGTTTCAGCACGGTGCGCTGAACGGGCAGGGGGGCGGCGTCGATGGACAGCAACCGGTCGATCACGCCGTTGGTGTCGAGGATCGCAAGCGACATTTCGAACTCTTCGAAACTGTTACCGGTCTGGTTGCGAAACAGAAAGAACGCGCGGCACCCGCCCGTCTCTCCGGCCTCGAACTTGTTCAGCTCGATGGACAGCTTCCCTTCGTCTGCCTGCGCGTTGACCGCTGACAGAGCCAGTGCAAGCGCTCCAATAATGCCTGTTTTCATGCGTTGTCCCCTGTTCGTAGTCTCGAATGTCTGATTTTGGCCCCGGCGTGAAACAGCCCCGGACGGGATGTCGGACCGGATTGGTTTGACTGCGATCATTGCAGCATCTGACCCCAAGCGCGAAGAAAAAAATCGGGCGATGCGCGCGGCTTGTGCCGCCTTGTCGGACGTTATTCTGCCCCGCAGGTGTCGCTAGGGAACCTATGTCGCAAAAAAAACGTATTTATTGGGTTTGACTTTGCACCGGGTATGCGGCTGATTCATCACATAGGCCGCGAAGAAACGCGATTTGTTTGCCAGTTCGGCGATCATGTGAAGTAATTCATACACGTGATCATGAACACTGCGCTAAGCGAAGCGACAAGAACAACAGACGGCCAACGGGCGACACGTCATTGGGGAGAACATGGATCTAACTTCTTATCTGGAACCCCGGGGTGAAGAACCCCCCAGCGGTGAAAATCTGGAGTACGATCCGGCCTTCACCGAGCTCGAGATTGCCGCTCAGCCCGGTGAAGAACGTCAGATGGGTGACGAGGTCGTCGCTGCCGAGGAACAGGACTGGCGCGACGTCGAAACCAAAGCGCTGGCTGTCATGGACAAAAGCCACGACCTGCGCGCGGCGATTTATCTGGCCGAGGCGGTTTTGCACACCAAGGGCCTGCCCGCCTTCGCGACCTCGATCGGTTATGTGAAATCTCTGCTGGAAGAGTTCTGGGACACCTGCCATCCCGAACTGGATGAAGATGACGGCGATGCGACGATGCGGATCAACGCGGTGCGCGGTCTGGCCTCATCCGACCGGATGGTGCGCGCGCTGCGTCGCACCGGTCTGACCGACAGCCGTACTTTCGGCAGCATGACCCTGCGCCATCTGGATGTGGTCGATGGCCGGATCAACATGCCGGCAGATCTGGACGTCATTCCCGACGCCACCGGCGCCGCCGCCGCGTTCAAGGATACCGATGACGAGGTTCTGGCCGCCAATGCCGAGGCCGTCGCTTCGGCGATTGAGGATGTGGCCGCAATCGATGCGGTTTTTTCGGACAAAACCCCGGGCGAGGGGCCCAATCTGGACCCGCTGACCGAGGCGCTGACCAGCATCAGGCAAGCTCTGGCCCAATATGCCGATGTCGGCGACATGCCGGTTGAAGACGCAGGCGAAGATGCCGCGCCTGTTTCCGCCTCTGCCCCGGCGGCGGCTGCCCCATCCGGCGGTGGCGCGATCAACTCGCCCGATGATGTCACGATGATGCTGGAACGCATCATGGATTATTACGCCCGCTGCGAACCCTCCAGCCCGCTGCCGGTTTTGCTGGAACGGGCCAAGCGGCTTGTGAATGCCGATTTTCTGACGATTATCGAAGATATGGCGAAAGAAGGTTTGGATGAGGTGCGCCAAATCGGCGGGCTGAAATCCGACGATGATGATTACTGATCCGTTAACGGCAAACCCCTGATAACGGATTGAAAACAAACACTGATGGATGAATCGAGGAGCATCAGATGGCTGACAGTTCACAAAAATTTATAGCCCGGAACAGGGCTCCGAGAGTTCAGATCGAATATGATGTCGAGCTTTATGGTGCCGAGAAAAAGGTTCAGTTGCCCTTTGTCATGGGCGTCATGAGCGATCTGGCCGGTAAATCCGAGGTCGAACAGCCCGCGGTTGCCGACCGGAAGTTCCTGGAAATCGACGTCGACAATTTTGACGACCGGATGAAGTCGATGGCCCCGCGCGCCGCGTTCACCGTGCCCAACACTCTGACCGGCGAAGGCAACCTGGCCGTCGATATCACATTTGAAAGCATGGACGATTTCAGCCCCGCCGCGATTGCCGCCAAGGTTGAGCCTCTCAAGGAATTGCTGGACGCGCGCACCCAGTTGTCGAACCTGATGACGTATATGGACGGCAAAACCGGCGCCGAAGACCTGATCTCAAAAATCATGCAGGACCCCAGCCTGCTGAAGACACTTGCAGCCCAGCCCAAACCGGGCGGTGACGCTGCTGAGGAGGAATAAAAGATGGCCGAAGAAGAAGCCAAGGTAGAAGCCGCCGAAGGCGCAACAGCATTTGGGTCCTCAGAGTTTGAAGCTCTGCTGACGAAAGAGTTCCGTCCAAAATCGGATCAGGCCAAAACCGCCGTTGAAAGCGCGGTCAAGACGCTGGCCGAGCAGGCGCTGGCCAATACCGGTCTGATTTCGGACGACGCGCTGCGTTCGATCGAAGGCATCATCGCCGAGATCGACAAGAAGCTGACCGAACAGGTCAACCTGATCCTGCACCATGCGGACTTTCAGCAGATGGAAAGCGCGTGGCGCGGGCTGCACTATCTGGTGAACAACACCGAAACCGACGAGATGCTGAAAATCCGCGTGATGAACATCTCGAAAAAGGACATGCACAAGACGCTGCGCAAGTTCAAAGGCACCGCGTGGGATCAGTCGCCGATCTTCAAGAAGCTCTATGAAGAGGAATTCGGCCAGTTCGGTGGTGAACCCTATGGCTCGCTGGTGGCCGACTATCATTTCGACCACAGCCCGCAGGATATCGAGCTGCTGGGCGAGATGTCCAAGATCGCAGCCGCAGCGCATGCGCCGCTGATCACCGGGGCCAAGCCCAGCCTGTTCCAGATGGACAGCTGGTCGGAACTGGCCAACCCGCGCGACCTGACCAAGATCTTCCAGACCCCGGAATATGCCGCATGGCGGTCCCTGCGCGAAAGCGAGGATTCCAAATATGTCGGCCTGGCGATGCCGCGTTTCCTGGGCCGTCTGCCCTATGGTTCCAAGACCGAACCGGTCGAGGAATTTGCGTTCGAGGAAGACACCAGCGGTGCCAACAGCGACAGCTATAGCTGGGTCAACGCGGCTTATGGCATGGCGGTGAACATCAACCGGTCGTTCAAGGAATATGGCTGGTGTTCGCGCATTCGCGGCGTGGAAAGCGGCGGTACGGTCGAAGGCCTGCCGGCGCATACTTTCCCGACCGACGATGGCGGCGTGGATATGAAGTGCCCGACCGAGATCGCAATCTCGGACCGGCGCGAGGCGGAACTGGCCAAGAACGGCATGATGCCCCTGATCCACCGCAAGAACAGCGATTCGGCGACCTTCATCGGCGCGCAATCGCTGCATAAACCCGCCGAGTATGACGATCCGGACGCAACCGCGAACGCCAATCTGGCGGCGCGCCTGCCCTACCTGTTCGCGACCTGCCGCTTTGCGCATTACCTGAAATGCATGGTGCGCGACAAAGTCGGCTCGTTCAAAAGCCGTCAGGACATGGAGTCCTGGCTGCAGGAGTGGATCAACCAATACGTGGATTTCAACGCCGATATCTCTGCCGAAGCAGAGAAAGCGCGCAAGCCGCTCGCCTCGGCCGAAGTGGTTGTTGAAGACGTTGAAGGGAACCCAGGATATTACACGTCCAAGTTCTTCCTGCGTCCGCATTACCAGCTCGAGGGTCTGTCGGTTTCGCTGCGTCTCGTTTCGAAACTTCCGTCAGAAAAAGCCGGTTAATTCGCAAAAAAATGGGTGGCATGTGAAGCGTTTCACTGCCGCCCGAACGGTGCTCCCGTAAACCAAAGCTACAGACATCAAAGGAACGGAAAATGGAAAACGTATTCATCAAAATGGACTTCCCTGGCGAGGCCCGGGAAAAAGGACACACGGACTGGATCGCTTGTAAAGAGATCAGCTGGAATGTGGAACGGACACTGGATATGGGCGACATGGGGACCACCCAGCGCGGATATGCCAATGCCAATTTCGGCAAGGTCGAGCTGAGCACTGAGCTGAGCAAAGCCTCGGCAAAACTGATGACCTATGTCGCTTCGGGCAAAGCCAATGCCGAGATGACAATCCACCTGTGCCGTTCGGGCGACGATGAAAAGAAAGGCATGGAGCCTTATCTGATCCTGACCCTGCGTGATGCCATCGTGGACAGTTATTCGGTGTCGGGTGGTGAAGAATCGATCCCGACCGAAAGCTGGACGGTTGCGTATCGCGGTATCTCGATCAAGTACAAGATCGCTGACTTCAAGACCGGCAAGCTCAGCGATTGCAACGAATTCAAATGGAACCTGGAAACCGGCGACGTCAGCTGATTTCCGGCCTGAAAGAATGGCTCTGGCGTGTTTTTTCGCCAGAGCCTTTGGTATTTTCATCCTGACTGCACGAGGGTTTCATGACGCCGGAAGAGCATCTTAAATCAGGCGATCTGGCGGCCACGCTGGCCACGTTGCAAGACAAGATCCGCGCCAATCCCGCAGACGCCAAGCTGCGGATTTTTCTGTTTCAGCTGCTCTGCGTCATGGGCGACTGGAAACGCGCGATCACGCAGCTGAAGCTGAGTGCGGAAATGGATGAAGCGGCCACGATGATGGCCAAGACCTATCGCGAGGCGATCATTTGCGAGGTTTATCGCGAAAAGGTCTTTGCGGGTGAAAAGACTCCGATGATTTTCGGCGAGCCGCAAGAGTGGCTGGCCCATCTGATCGAAGCGCAGAAACTGACGGCGGGCGGCCATTTCGATCAGGCGGCCGAGCTGCGCGGCAAGGCCTTCGATGCGGCACCCGCGACGTCCGGCACCGTGAATGGCGAGGCGTTCGAATGGATCGCCGATGCGGATATGCGTCTGGGTCCGGTGCTCGAAGTGATCGTGAACGGGCGTTATTTCTGGCTGCCTTTTGGGCAGATCGTCCGGCTGGATATCGAAGCGCCCAGCGATCTGCGCGATGCGGTCTGGACCGCCTGCACGCTGACGGTCGCCAGCGGTGGCGAGGTCGCGGCGCTGATTCCGACACGCTACGCGGGCACGACCGAACAGGGCGACGATGCCGCGCGTCTGGCGCGGGCGACAAGCTGGGTCGATGCCGGGGCGGATACGTTTGTGGGCCTGGGTCAGCGCCTGCTGGCCACCGACAAATCCGACGTCGCGCTGCTGGATATCCGCGAACTGGTACTGAATGTGGCCGCAGAGGCCGGGGAAACGGCGGGAGATGGCTGAGAAGACACTTGCCGAACGATTGCAACCTTCGCTTCTTGACCGGCTGACCGATGACGCGCCGGACCAGTTGAAGGAGGGGCGCGATGCACGTGTGATCGATGTCGGACGGCTTCGGGAAATCATCCAGCGCGATCTGTCCATGTTGCTCAACACTACGGATCAATCCGACCTGATTGATGAAGAGATTTATCCTTATGCGGCAAAATCCGTGCTGAATTACGGCATCCGGGAAACCTCGGGGTCGTTTTCCACCCTGTATCAGGCGCAGCGCATCCAGCAGTCGATTGCCGATTCGATCGAGGTGTTCGAGCCCCGGATCGTCAAAGGCTCGGTCTCAGTTGATTTGCGGTCCGAAAAGGGCTCGGGCGAGATGCATGTGGAATTCGACATCCGCGCCGTGATGTGGGCGCAGCCCATGCCGTTGGAACTGTATCTGCGCAGCCGGGTCGATGTGACCACCGGCGAAGTTGCGATTGAGCGGAGCTAGTCATGGACACACGGCTGCTCAAACATTACGAAACCGAACTGGCCTTTCTGCGCGAAATGGGCGCCGAGTTTGCCAGCGCCTATCCCAAGATAGCCTCGCGTCTGGGGATGGAAGGGATCGAGGTGGTCGATCCCTATGTGGAACGGCTGCTCGAGGGCAGCGCTTTTCTGGCCGCGCGGGTGCAGCTGGAACTGGAAATGCAGTTCCCGGCCTTCACCTCGAACCTGCTGGAAATCGTCTACCCGCATTATCTGGCCCCGACCCCGTCGATGATGATCGCGCAACTGGAGCCGGACGTGGCCAATGCCGCGCTGAAAGAAGGGTATCCGATTGCCCGGGGCTCGACCTTGCGGTCGCATCTGGCGGAAGGAGAACAGACGGCGTGCGAATTCACGACGTCGGCGGACCTGACGCTCTGGCCCATTGCGATCACCGAGGCCGAATATATCGACGGGCGCGGTGAACTGGTTGCGGCGGGTGTGGCCAAGGAAACCGATGCGCGGGCCGGTATCCGCCTGCGCCTGCACCGCACCGACGGCGAACCGATGGCGGATCTCGAGATGGACAGCCTGGTGCTGCATCTCGACACCCAAAGCGGCAAACCCTGGGCTTTGCACGAGCTGCTGAGCACCCAATGCGTCGGCCTGACCGGTCGGTCGACAGACCGGCGGGCGGACTGGGCCGTGCGCCTGCATGATGCGGATGTGGTTCCCAAAGGGTTCGAGCCGGAAGAAGCCCTGTTGCCGACCCCGCGCCAGTCCTTTGACGGCTATCGCCTGTTGCAGGAATATTTTGCAATGCCCGAACGGTTCCTGTTCGTGGAACTGACGGGCCTGAAACCGGCGCTGAAACAGTCGGCGGGCGATGATGTCGATATCTACATCCTGTTGCAGGACGGTATGCGCGACGTGGCCCCGGCGGTGACGCCCGCGGCCTTTGCCCTGAACGCGGTGCCTGCGGTGAATCTGTTCCACCGCCGCTGCGACCGGGTGCATATCACCCAGATGGACACCCAGCACCATGTCGTTCCGAACCGGACGGCGGGTCTGGACTATGAGGTTTTCTCGATCGAGCGGGTGACGGGCATCCAGTCGGACGAAGAAGGCGATATTCCCTTCCGCCCGTTCTACAGCGACACCGATCTGACGGCGGCGGGCGACAATCACTCGGCCTATTACACCATCAAGCGCCGAATGCGGCAGCGCAACGAAAAGGAACGGCTGCGCGGGGTGCGCACGTCTTATCTGGGCTCCGAGGTCTATCTGACGCTGGTGGACCGCGCGCAGGCGCCCTATCCGGGATCGCTGGATCAGTTGGCGGTTGAAGCCTTATGTTCCAACCGCGATCTGCCCATGTTGTTGGCGGCAGGCGGCGAGGATGTGTTCCATTTGCCCGATGGCGGGCCGGTCAAATCGGTGCGCACCCCGATCACGCCCACGCGGCCCCATGCAACGCTGGCGCAGGGCGATGCGGCGTGGAAGCTGATCAGCCATCTGAGCCTGAATTACCTGTCGATTGCGGGCGAGGGCCGGGAAGGCGGGTCTGGGGCGCTGCGCGAGTTGTTGGGAATCTACGCCCCGCTGGGCAACCGCGTGACCGAAAAACAGCTTGAAGGCGTGGTGTCCGTCACCAGCCGCCCCATCGTGCGCCGGATGAGCGACGAGGTGCTCAGCACCGCCGTGCGCGGGCTCGAGATTACGCTGGGCTTTGACGAAAGTTTTTACGAAGGGACAAGCGTTTACGTCCTGGGTGCTGTGCTGGAACGGTTCTTCCGCAAATACACGACGATCAACAGTTTCACCGAAACTGTGCTGAAAACCGAAAGAAGGGGAGAGATTGCCAGATGGCGACCGGCAGCCGGCCTGGGCAGGATCATCTGAGCCTGCTTGCCGCTCTGGCGGCGGACCCTGAAAGGCATCACGTCTTTCAGGCGCTTCGGGTGATCGAGGCGCATTATCACGATGCGCCGCGTCTGGGTGAATCCCGCCGCCCGCGCGAAGACCGGGTGCGGTTGGGTCAGGACGTGTCGCTGGCCTTTCCACCCAACACGCTGACGCGGTTCGAACCGGCCTCGGACACTCAACCCGGCAAGCTGAGCAATCTGTTCTTTGGCTTCTTTGGCCCGCAAGGCCCGCTGCCCCTGCATCTGACGGAATTTGCCCGCGACCGGCAGCGCAATCACCGCGACCCGACCTTTGTCGCTTTTGCCGACATGCTGACCCATCGAATGATGAGTCTGCTCTATCGTGCGTGGTCGGCCGCCGAGCCGGCGCCCAGTTTCGACCGGGGCGACGATCCGTTCGAGCAGCGCGTGGCGGCCTTGGCGGGGTTCAAGGGCGGCGATTTCAGCGACCGCGACGCGATGTCGGACATGCTGCGCCGGTTTTTCGCCGGGCATCTGGGATCGGGCACCAAGACGGTTGAGGGGCTGGTCGCGATCATCTCGGATTATTTCGGGGTCGATGCGCATGTGCAGCAATTCGTCGGCTCGTGGCTGGAGCTTGAACCCGATGACACCTGGCAGTTGGGCGGCCCGGCGCGTCTGGGTCAGTCGACCAGCATCGGCAACCGGGTCTGGTCGCGCTCGGCCAAGTTCCGCATTCGGATCGGGCCGGTGTCGCTGCCGGATTACAAGCGACTGCTGCCCGGCGGCGTGTCGCAACAGCGGCTGGAATCTATACTGCGGACTTACGTGGGCGACACGCTGGATTGGGAGGTCAATCTGGTTCTCGCCGGTGATGAAGTCCCGCGCGCGTCCCTTGGGGGGACGACGCAGCTGGGTCACACAAGCTGGATCAAGACCCGCGACGACCCCGATGAAACTCGACCGGATGCGGACGATCTGATCCTCTATCCCGGATATATGAACCAAGAATTTGAGGCCGAAGAACCGGCCCGCAACGAGAGGTATTGAAGATGACGGAAATCAGCCGTGTGTCGCTGTTCGGCAAGCTGAACAAGCTGGGCTATCAGGCGATCGAAGGGGCCACCGTGTTCTGCAAGATGCGGGGCAATCCTTATGTCGAGATTCAGCATTGGCTGCATCAGATCCTGAACGGTCAGGACAGCGACATTCACCGCATCATTCAGCATTACGATCTGGACCCGGGCAAGATTGCCTCGGAACTGACCCGCTCGCTGGACATGCTGCCGCGCGGGGCGTCCTCGATCTCGGACCTCAGCGATCACCTGATGGACGCGATGGAGCGCGGCTGGGTTTGGGGCTCGTTGCTTTATTCCGACAGCAAGGTGCGGACGGGCTATCTGATTTTGGGCATGCTCAAGACGCCCGCGCTGCGCAACATTCTGGCCAGTATGTCGCCGGAACTGGCCAAGATCGGCGCGGATGATCTGGCTGATAATTTTGCCGAGGCCACCGATGGCTCGCCCGAGGACAGCTTGGGTGCGCAGGATGGCTCGAATGTGGGTGGCGGGGCCGAACCCGGCGAGGCCAGCGGCGCGATGGCCCCCGGCGCGATGGGTAAAGGGGAAGCGCTGGAGCAGTTCTGCACCGATCTGACCGAACAGGCCCGCAATGGCGAGATTGACCCAATTGTGGGCCGGGATGAGGAAATCCGTCAGATCGTCGACGTGCTGATGCGCCGCCGTCAGAACAACCCGATCCTGACCGGTGAGGCCGGTGTGGGTAAAACCGCCGTGGTCGAAGGCTTCGCCCTGCGGATCGCGCGTGGCGACGTACCCCCGGCGCTGAAAGACGTACGCTTGCTGGTGTTGGATGTGGGCCTGCTGCAGGCGGGCGCGTCGATGAAGGGCGAGTTTGAAAATCGTCTGCGTCAGGTGATCGATGAGGTGCAGGCCAGCCCCACTCCGATTGTGATGTTCGTAGATGAAACCCATACGCTGGTCGGCGCGGGTGGCGCGGCAGGCACCGGCGACGCGGCCAACCTGCTGAAACCGGCACTGGCGCGCGGCACTTTGCGCACCATCGGCGCGACCACATGGGCCGAATACAAGAAATACATCGAAAAAGACCCGGCCCTGACCCGGCGTTTTCAGGTCGTGCATGTCGAGGAACCGGATATTCCAAAGGCGGTTCTGATGATGCGCGGCATCGCCTCGATGCTGGAAAAACACCATCGGGTACAGGTGCTGGATGAAGGGATCGAGGCGGCGGTGACGCTGTCGGCGCGCTATATCCCGGCGCGGCAATTGCCGGACAAATCGGTCAGCCTGCTGGATACGGCCTGCGCGCGCGTTGCCGTTTCGCAGCACGCGGTTCCCGCCGAGGTCGATGACAGCCAACGCCGGATCGAGGCGCTGACCACCGAGCTCGAAATCATCGAACGCGATGAAACCGCAGGCTATGACGTCGCCGACCGGCGCGAGGCGGTGAATGCCGCGAAAGAGGCGGAAGAGGCGCGGCTGGCCGAACTCACAAGGCGCTGGGACGCCGAAAAGAAGGTGGTCGAAGAAATCCTCGACCTGCGGGCCAAATTGCGCGCAGGCGGGCAGGAAGTCGAAGGCACCGGCACCGCCGAAGGCGAGGCCGCGACCGAGGAAGCCCCGGACGTGCAACCCATCGACCGCGAAGCTCTGCTGGCTGAACTCAAGGCCAGGAACGCAGAACTGGAACAGGTGCAGGGCGACAGCCCGCTGATCCTGCCTATCGTCGATCATCAGGCGGTGGCCAGCGTGGTTGGTGACTGGACCGGTATCCCCGTCGGCCGCATGGTCAAGGATGAGATCGACACGATCCTGAACCTCGAAGACCGTCTGGCGCAGCGGGTGATCGGTCAGGACCACGCGATGAGGATGATCGCCAAGCGGGTGCAGACCAGCCGGGCCGGTCTGGACAATCCGAACAAGCCCATCGGCGTCTTCATGCTGGCGGGTACCAGCGGGGTCGGCAAGACCGAAACCGCGCTGGCACTGGCCGAGGTGCTGTATGGCGGCGAACAGAATGTCATCACCATCAACATGTCCGAGTATCAGGAAGCCCACACTGTCAGCAGTCTGAAAGGCGCGCCTCCGGGCTATGTCGGTTATGGCGAAGGCGGGGTGCTGACCGAGGCGGTGCGGCGCAAGCCCTATTCGGTGGTGCTGCTGGACGAGGTGGAAAAGGCCCACCCGGACGTGCACGAGATTTTCTTTCAGGTCTTCGACAAGGGCGTGATGGAGGATGGCGAAGGCCGCGTGATCGACTTCAAGAACACGCTGATCCTGCTGACCTCGAATGTCGGCACCGAGATGATCATGGACATGTGCGCCGACCCCGATCTGATGCCCGACCCCGAAGGCATGGCCAAGGCGCTGCGCGACCCGATGCTCAAGGTCTTTCCGCCCGCGCTGCTTGGGCGTCTGGTGACGATCCCCTATTATCCGCTCAGCCCGGACATGCTGGGCGAGATCACCAAGCTGCAACTGGGCCGCATCCAGAAACGGGTCAGCCAGGCCCATGGCGTGCCGTTCGAATATACCGACGCTGTGGTCGAAGAGATCGTCAACCGCTGTCAGGAGCTCGACAGTGGTGGGCGCATGATTGATGCCATCGTGACCAACACGATGCTGCCCGATATCTCGACCGAATTTCTGAAAAGAATGATGGAAGGTGAAGAAGTTGCCAAAGTCGTGATCGACGTCACAGACGGCGACTTCAGTTATGGGTTTGACTAAGGGCGATCAACCAAAGGTCGTATCACATACCACAACAGGAGAGAGACGATGGCTGCATTCACAACAAGCGCGCAACTGAACATCGGGTACAAGGGCAAGATGTTCAAACAACCAAAATGCGAGTTCACCGTGGCCCATGCCGTGCCCGAGGGCGAGGACGAGACCGAAACCAAGCTGCTTCGCGCAGCCTATGCCAAGCTGTGGGAAAAGAACTTTACCAAGCTTGAGAAAAAGCGCTCGGCCGAGTTCAAAAAGGCAATGGACGGAACCGAAAAGGACATCGAGAAAAAGGACTATTCGGAAGACCAGCTGAAGAAGTTCATCGAAACCGCAAACCAGCTGATCAAGCAGGGTCTCAAGACCTTTCAGAGCGAGGTCCAGTCGCTGGCGACGACCTGCATGGAACAGGTCTATGACTATGTCGAGAAGAAGCTGAAAAAGAAGATGACCCGCAAGAAGATCAAGACGGGTCTGAAAATCACCGCGCTGGTGTTGATCACGCTGGCGGTCGCGGCGGCCTCGATCGCGGCGACGGTTCTGACCGGCGGCGTGGCCGCGGTTGTAATCGCTGCGGCCATCGGCACCGGCATCGGGGCGCTGGTGTCCAGCGGCAAGATCATCAAGAAGGAATATGACAGCTACAAGGGTTTCCTGGACAAGATCGAAAAGGACATCAACGCAATCACCAAGGCTGTCGAGTATCAGGAGAAAAAGAAGAAAGCGTCGGAATTCCGCAAGCTGGGGCCGAAGGAAAAGGTCAAGCTGCTGATGGCTGGCACTTCGGGCCACGTGAAATCGCTGAAAAAGCACCTTGAGGATGGTGCCACGCGCATGCTGCTGATGCGCAAGCACATGAATGAGGCGCTGGTGAAAGCAAATGAAGCCCGCGAAAACGCCGACAAGATGAAAGGCCACCCGGACAAAGCCATCTCGGCCGAGGCTGCCGAGGCGGAACGTCTTGCAAAGGAAATGGCCTACAAGCTGGAAAAATTCGAAACCAAAAAGAAGAAATATGATGAGCTGAAAGCCGAGGCCGCAAAGGTCATCAAGGACCTTGAGACCAAGGGCATCTGGGATGGCGGCAAGCTGTCCAAAGCGATCAAATTCGCGGAAGATCACGAAGACACGGCAAACTTCATGATCAGCGCAGGCAAGGCGCTGGCTAAATCCGGTGCAAAGATTGTGAAGGCCGTAAAGTAAGTTGACTATCGCGGGCAGCGCCGGGGCTCAGATCCGGCGCTGTCTGTACGGTTCAAAGGAGTGAGCCCGTTGGAATCCAGTACGGCCCCTGATCCCTCGCTGCGCGAACGTGCCCGGGAATTCGTCGAACGCCGGGCCGTGACCAATACGATTCTGGGCGTGATCATTTTCAATGCGATCACGCTGGGCCTGTCCACGTCTCCGTCAATTCAGGCCAATGTCGGACACATCCTGCGCGTCATCGATACGATTGTACTGGGTATCTTTGTCGCCGAGCTGCTGGTGAAATTTTATGCTTACCGGCTGAGTTTCTTTAACAACGCGTGGAATATCTTTGACCTTGTGGTCGTGACGCTGGGCCTGTTGCCCAACCGCGATGGTCTGTCCGCCCTGCGGGGGTTGCGGGTCATCCGGGCGATGCGTCTTTTGTCGGTCATACCGCAGATGCGCGCGGTGGTGCAGGCACTGCTGGATGCGCTGCCCGGCATGGGCGCGGTGATCATCATGATCTCGATCGTGTTCTATGTCTTCGCCGTCATGGCCACGTTGATGTATGGCCCCGATTTCCCCGAATGGTTCGGGTCGCTGGGCCGCTCGCTCTATTCGCTGTTCCAGATCATGACGCTGGAAAGTTGGTCGATGGGCATCGTCCGACCGGTGATGGAGGTGCATCCCACCGCCTGGATTTTCTTTGTGCCCTTCATCGTGATCACCGCGTTTTCGGTGCTGAACCTGTTCATCGGTCTGCTGGTCAATACGATGCAATCGGCGGTGGAGGATGAGTCGGTCGAAGAGTTCTCGCATCTGCGCGAGCTTGTGCGCAGCGAAACCGACGTTGTCGACGACCGCGTCAAGGAACTGCTGGTCGAGGTCAAAGCCCTGCGCCACGAAGTGGCGGAACTGAAAGGGCAGGACGATGGCTGACAGTTCGCAGAAATTCATCGCCCGCAACCGGGCGCCCAGGGTTCAGATCGAATATGACGTGGAGCTTTACGGCGCTCAGAAAAAGGTGCAGCTGCCCTTTGTCATGGGCGTGCTCAGCGACCTGTCGGGCAAGTCCACGGTTAAAACCCCAACGGTCTCGGATCGCAAGTTCCTTGAGATCGACGTCGATAATTTCGACAACCGGATGAAGGCGATGGCCCCGCGCGTTGAATTTGCGGTTCCGAACACGCTGACGGGCGAGGGCAATCTGGCGGTCGATCTGACGTTCGAGAAGATGGCCGATTTCTCCCCCGCGCAGATCGCAGCCAAAATTGAACCGTTGCGCAAACTTCTGGACGCGCGGACGCAGCTGTCGACCCTGATGGCCTATATGGACGGCAAGGCCGGGGCCGAGGCGCTGATCGAGAAAATACTGGCCGACCCGGCGCTGCTGGGCGCGCTTGCCAGCAGCCCGGTCGAAGGTCACGACACGCAGGCAACGCTGGATGCCCTGCGCGACCTGGCCCCGGATGACGCGCCCGAGGATCGTTCGGTCGAGAATGCGCTGGCCTCGGTGCCCGAGGTTGAGGCTGTCGAAGAACAGGAAAGCTCGGCCAACGTGCTGTCAGACCTTGCCGCCAGCGCATCGGATGAAGAACCGGAAGATACCGCGCTTGAGGATGCTCTGTCCTCCCTGCCGGACGCACCCGAAGCTGAGACCGAGGATACAACCTCTGACGTCCTGACCGATCTGGCCAGCACCGCACCTGAGGACGCGCCGCAGGAAAACTCGGTCGAAGATGCGCTGTCGTCCATTCCAGAAGTTGCGGTTGAAGAGGCCCCGGACGGTTCGGCCGATATTTTGTCCGGACTCGCGGACATGGCACCGGAAGAGGCCGAAGATACCTCCGCGGCAGACGTGCTGTCTTCCCTGCCCGAGGTTGAGGACAGCGACGAACAGGATCAAAGCGACGATATTCTGGCCGGTCTTGCGGATCAGGCCCCCGAACCGGTTGCCGAGGACAGTGCGGTTGAAGATGCCTTGTCTTCGATCCCCGAAACAGCCGAAACCGTCGAGGAAGATCATTCCGACATCCTGACCGAACTTTCCGAGGCCGCGCCGGAGGATGACGGCGACGACAACAGTGATCTTGATGATCTGCTGGGCGACCTCGCCGATATGGCCCCGGAGGAGGAGGGGGATACATCTGCTGTGGATGCGTTGTCATCGCTGCCTGAAGTTGAAGAAACTACAGACGAAGATCATTCGGACATTCTGACCGGTTTGGCCGAAGCCGCGCCGGTGGAAGAGGGCGAAGACGACAGCGAATTGGATGATCTGCTCGGTGAACTCGCCGATCTTGCCCCGGAGGAGGGTGAGGATACAGCTGCCGCCGACGCGTTGTCGTCGTTGCCGGACGTTGAGGAGACGGCAGAGGAGGATCATTCGGACATTCTGACGGACCTGGCCGAGGCTACGCCGGAAGCCGAAGCCGAAGATGACAGCGATTTGGATGACCTTTTGGGTGATCTGGCCGATCTTGCGCCCGAGGACTCGGATGAAGCGGAAGTCACGGACGACATTCTTGCCTCTATGCCGGAAGCGGAGCCGGATGAGGTCGTTGACATCTCCGATGACGTGTTGGGCGATCTGGCGGATGCGGCACCCGAGGACGGTGGCGAAGACGACGATGATCTGGAGACTTTGCTGGGCGATCTGGCCGGGGATGCACCGGAAGACGCTGAAGAAGATGATGTTGATCTGGATGATCTGCTTGGCGATCTGACATCCGACGAAGAACCGGATGAGGATGGAGCAGAGGAGGATGAACTGGAGTCAGTTCTTGGCGATCTTGGAACGGATGCGGATGAGGCAAGCCTCGATGATCTCGATCTGGATGGTCTTTTGGATGAAGACGAAACCTCGGACGAAGAGACCGAGGCGGAGAGTACGGACGAAGAACTGGATTTAGACCTCGACGATCTTTTGGGTGAGGACGCGCCCTCCGACGATGGGGAAACCGAAGAAACCTCTGACATTGATCTGGACGATCTGGACCTTGACGATCTGCTCGGCGATGACGCGCTGTCTGATGAGGCGGACTCTGCCGCCGAAGAGATTGATCTGGATGATTTAGATCTGGACGGCCTGTTGGATGAGGACGAAGAGACCGAGGCCGAGGGCACGGATGAGGATCTGGATTCAGACCTCGACGACCTGTTGGGCGTGGATGCGCCCTCCGGCGACGGGGAAACCGAAGGAACGTCTGACATTGATCTGGACGATCTGGACCTTGACGATCTGCTCGGCGATGACGCGCTGTCTGATGAGGCGGACTCTGCCGCCGAAGAGATTGATCTGGATGATATCGATCTGGACGGCCTGTTGGATGAAACCGATGATGAGGACGGAACTTCTGCGGACGATCTGGATCTGGACCTCGACGACCTGTTGTCCGATGACGACACGGAAGATGCAGCCCCGGAACCGGACACCGCGCCAGAAGACGCGAAGCCAAGCGGAGAGCCTGCGCTCGCCTTTGGCCGGATGAGCGCCGACAGGCCCGACCCCGAGCGGCTGAAACGCACCCGGTTCCGTATCGCGATCTTTGGTGATTTCACCGGCCGGTCTGCCCGCGGGCAAATTGAAACCGGGGATGCGCTGGCCGCGCGCAAGCCGATCCTGCTGGACCCGGATACGGTCGAGGATGTGATTTCCAGCTTCGCCACCACGCTGGTTCTGCCCATCGGCAAGGACGGTGCAGGGATCGAGGTCAAGCTCAAGGAACTGGACGATCTGCATCCGGATGAACTCTATGAAAAGGTTGAGCTTTTCGATGGATTGTCCGGTCTGAAAAGCCAGCTCAGCGCCGGGGCCACCGCTGATCACGCGGCGAAGCAGCTGATTGCCTGGGGGGAAGAGTTCGGACAGGCGGTGGTGCCTCCGCGTAAAACTTCCGGCGGCAATACCGTGCGGGCCGATCTGAAACTGAGCGATTTTCAGAAGCTGATCGGCGACACCGGCTGGGAACTGGCGCAGCCGTCTCCGGTGGACGATCTGCTGAAACGCGTGGTCGGGCCGCATATCCGCAAGCTGCCCAGCCCCGATGTCTCCGCCATGCAGACGGCGGTGGATGAGGCGCTGAGCGCGGCGATGCGGATGGTATTGCACCACCCCGAGTTCCAGTCGGTTGAGGCGCAGTGGCGCAGCCTCGATCTGATCGCACGCAGTGTCGAGGATGACGATACGCTGGACGTGATCCTGTATGACGTTTCCGCAGAAGAAATCGCCGCCGATCTGGTAGCGGAAGAAGATCTCGCCAAAACCGGGCTGGTGCGCCTGCTGACCGAAGAACCGCTGGACGAAGAAAACGGGCGCGGAGGCTATTCGGCGTTGATCGGGCTTTATACGTTCGAGGAAACCCCGCCCCATGCCGAATTGCTGGGCCGCGTGGGCCGGGTCGCGGCGCATGTGGACGCGCCCTTCATCAGCGCCATCACGCCGGGCTATCTGGACATCAAGAAAGAGGATCGCCACCCGCTGGTGGTCAAGGCCTGGGACATGTTCCGCGCCATGCCCGAGGCGGGGCATGTGGGGCTGGCCTCGCCCCGGTTCCTGCTGCGACGGCCTTATGGGGCCAAGTCGGAACCGATCTACGAATTCGATTTCGAGGAGTTCACAGAGACCGAAGGCCTGCGCGGCATGCTCTGGGCCAATCCGGCGGTGCTGGTGACGATCCTGCTGGCACGCTCGTTCAGGCAGAATGGCAAGGCGATGAACCTCGGCTCGGTCATGAGCCTTGGCGGCATACCATACCATTTCGTCAATGACCGCTACGGCGATCAGGTCGCGCTGCCCTGTACCGAGCGCAACATCACGTTGGAAAAACACGAACATTCGGTGCAGCGCGGTTATATGCCGGTGCTATCGGTCAAGGGACGGGACGAAATACGGCTGGGTTCGTTCAACTCGGTCGCCGGGCAGGAGATTCTGGGCCCGTGGACCGGCGTTCCGGTGCCCGAACCGTCACCGGATGTTCCGCCAGAGCCGGAAGCCGACGATACATCGGATGATGAGGATGATTTCGATCTGGATACGGATATGGACGACGACATCTCGGATCTCGACCTCGGCGACGATGATGCGGATGACGACGACGATGATCCGGAACTGGCGGCCCTGATGGCCGATCTGGCGGGCGGCGGCGACGCCGCCGAAGACGAAGATGATGCGGGCGATCTGGATGATTTCCTGTCGTCCTTCGGGGATGATGATGACGTCGACTTTGGCGATGGGTCCGAAGATGGCGAAGAAGAAATGGACCCGGAACTGGCTGCCCTGCTGGCTGATCTGTAACGGCGTACGGAACGAGATTTGGAAGGAACGGTAAATGGCGCAAAGTCTGCAAAGTAAAGAGTGGCCCCTTCGGATCACCGGTTCATACAGCTATGACGAAGACGAACTTGTCATCCGGCGCGCGATCGTGACGGAAAAGCTGGGCGAGTTGACGGATATTCAGGTCGAGGTTCTGTCCCCGGACAAGTCCATCGCTTTGGACAAGCTGCTGGGCAAGATCATGACCATCCACATGGCCGCCGCCAAGGGGGCCGAGCGCAAGTTCACTGGCACGATTGTGCGCGTCGAACGGCTGGCGCTGCGCGACGGTTTTGTACAGTTGCTGGCGGAACTGCGCCCCTGGTTCTGGATGCTGGACCAGACCACCGACAGCCGCATTTTCCAGAATATGACCGCCGTGCAGATTATTGAACAAATCTTCGGCGAATACGCGTTCTCGGACTTCAAAAAGAGCCTGAGCGCCAGCTATCAGCAGCGGGAATACTGCGTTCAGTACCGGGAAACCGATTTCGATTTCATCTCGCGGCTGATGCAGGAAGAGGGCATCTATTACTATTTCGATTACGCGAACGCCGAGGACAAGCTGGAAACGCTGGTGCTGTGCGACGATGTTTCCGCACACAAGCCCATCGAAGGTACATCGTCGATCGAATACCGCCCCGGCGATGACTACAAGCAGCGCTTGCCCGATTGCGTGTCGGAATGGGCCAGCTCGCAAGAGGTGGTGCCGGGTGTCGTGTCGCTGCGGGATTTCGATTTCACCACTCCGAACGCCAAGCTGGACGTGCGGGCAAACACCAAGACCAAGGCCACGCATAACTACAAAAGCTATGAGCTTTATGATGCGCCCGGCCACTACTACAAGGAAACCAAGCTTGGCACGACCCGCGCTCAGGTCCGGATGGAGGCCGAGGATGCCCGGTTCGACCGCCGCCGGGGCCGCGCCTCGGTCCGGGCGATGGAGGTGGGTAAGACCTTCACATTGAAGGAACATCCCGAAAAGGCGCAAAACGACGATTACCTGATCACCGAGGCCACCTATTACTTGCAGACGACCGAGGGCTACGGGTTCGAGAAGAACTCGCAAGACCTCGACACCGGCGCGCTGGAATTTCCGGATGACGCCGGTGAGATGTTCATGATCGAGTTCGAGGCGCAGCCGAAATCGGTCAAGTACCGCTCGGCCCTGACCACGCCGTGGCCCGAGGTTTCGGGGCTGCACACCGCCATTGTGACCGGCAAGAGCGGCGAGGAAATCTGGACCGACAAGCACGGGCGCATCAAGGTGCAGTTCCATTGGGATCGCGAAGGCAAGAAGGACGAGAACACCACCTGCTGGGTGCGAGTCGTCACGCCTTGGTCCGGCAAGAACTGGGGCATGGTCAGCATTCCCCGAATCGGTCAGGAAGTGGTAATCCAGTTCGAAGAGGGCGATCCGGACCGGCCGATTTGCACCGGCATGCTCTATAATGCTGACACCATGCCGCCCTATGCGCTGCCTGCCAATCAGACCCAGACAGGGATCAAGACGCGGTCCTCAAAAGGCGGCAGCGCCGAGATGTTCAACGAACTAATGTTCGAAGACAAGAAGGGCGAGGAACTGGTGCGCTTTCAGGCGCAGAAGGACCATGAAAAACTGGTCAAGAACATGTCCACCATCACCGTTGGCTATGACAAGCTGGACAAGGGCGGCAATGGCGGCGACGGCTGTCTGAGCCAGGTGGTCAAGAAAAACGTGGATGAGACGATCAAAGAGGGCGACCATACCTTCAAGATCGAAACCGGCAGCCAGACGGTCGAAATCAAGACCGACCAGACCGAAACGGTCGAAGGCAAGTCCACCCGCACCGTGACCGGCAACAATACCGAAACCATCAAGACCGGCAACAAGACGACCACGGTGAACACGGGCAATATTCAGGTCGATGCCAAGTCGGGCAAGATCACCATCACCGCGATGCAGTCGATTGAACTGAAAGTGGGTGGATCGTCGATCAAGCTTGATCCGACCAGCATCACTGTCAAAAGCACGATGATCAAGGTTCAGGCCAATGCCAAGCTGGACGCAAAAAGCCCGATGACGACCGTGAACGGCGATGCCATGCTGACCCTCAAGGGCGGCCTGACCATGATCAATTAGGGTTGGTGAGATGAGCGAACGATTTGCCAAGATGACCAAAACGCCGCAAGTGCCCGCCGCACGGATGCTGGCGGATGCCAACGCGCGGCTGAGCACCAAGCTGGACGCCCCGGCCAGTGCTCCGCTGGACGTGGTGCTGGGCGAGCTTGATGAAAAAGGCGCGGCCATCGATATTCTGCGCCTGCTGGGTGTTGCCCTGCCGCCACGCGAGCGGGTGTGGTGGTCGTGCCTGGCGGCCCGCGACTACATCGGGGAAGCGCCTGACAACAACACCCCGGCTTTGGCCGCGTCCGAGGAATGGGTGTTCCGCCCGACCGAGGAAAACCGCGAAAAAGCCGGGGAAACCATTGATCTGGCCGAACCGGATGACGAGACGATTAACTGCGCAATGGGCGTGTTATACTCGGAAGGCACGCTGGGCACCGGCGATCTGGCGACCATGCCCGCTCCGCCCGGGGCCGCCGAAACCCTGGCTTTTGCGATGAATGTTGTTGCGATGGACAACCACGAAGGCGATTTTGACGCATACGTGCAGTTGCTGATCGATCGCGGCGTCGATATTGCTCGGGGTGGGAACGGTAAGCTGGACCGCGACGGGGCCGGTTCAGAGATGAAGGAGTAGACATGGGATTTCCACAAGCCCGCGTCACCGATATGCACTTGTGCACGCTGCCGGCCCCGCCGCCGGCGCCGCCGCCACCCGCACCGGTTCCGATGCCGATCATGCCGCCCTGCTGCCCCACCGTTCTGGTGTCAAAGCTGCCTGCGGCGCGGATAACCGATCTGGCGACGCCCGCCTTTCCGCATCCGATCGTCAAAGGGTCGGCAACGGTGCTGATCAGCAAGCTTCCGGCGGCGCGGGTCACTGATAACTGCGCCTGTGGCGGTCTTATCATACCGCCCTGCTGCCCCACCGTACTGGTCGGAGGATGAAGACAAACGCATGACGGTCATTCTGAAATTCCAATCCACCGGTATCGTTCCGGGCGACGGGCGCCCGGTTTCGATGCAGGGGGGCTCTTTGACCGTGGGGCGCGGCCCGGCCAATGATCTGGTCTTGCCGGACCCCGAAAAGACGCTGAGCAAAAGCCATTTCGTGATCGAGGATCACAACGGCAATGTGGTGATCGTGGATCTGTCGACCAACGGCACCTTTCTGAACTATTCCAAGATCGCTTTGGGCCGGACGCCCACGCCGCTGAACAATGGCGACGTGCTGACCGCAGGCGGCTACGAGATGGTGGTCGAGATCGGGGCCGATCTGCCCACTTTCGAGGAAATGATCCCGCAGCCGATGCAGCAGGGCGGGGTGTCGCCGGGCCAGTCGCAGAACGCGCCCGACCCGCTGGCCTTGCTGGACGATGCCGGGCCCGGAGGCGACTTTCTGGATGATCTTCTGGGCGGCGATGCCAAGGGCCCCGGCCAGATTTCCACGCCCGACCCGATGGATGAGTTGCTGCCGCCGCTGGACGATGACGATCCGTTTTTTGCCAAGCCCAAGGACGCACATGCAGATATGGGGGCCAGCGATCCGATGCATAACCCGTCGGCCTCGGATGCGTTTTCCGCGCCGCAGGCCGGGGGCGGGGCCAATCTGATCCCGGATGACTGGGACGACGACCTGCTGTCCCCATCGGGTGGCACAGGTCAGGATCCGTTTGCCGCGCCGGAGCCCACAAAGCCTGCCGCACCGCCGCCACCGACAAAACCGACGCCCGGAGGTCAGGCCGAAGCGCCAGCGCCGACGCCTGAACCTGCGCCGGAACCACCCAAGGTGGAATCTCCGACCCCCGCTCCTGCACCCGCAGGGGATCAATCCGCCGCGCGCGCGCTGCTTGAAGCGCTCGAGGTTGACGATCTGCAGATCGACGATGCCGATCTGCCCGCCACGATGGGCCGGATGGGGCGCGTCCTGCGGGCAATGATCACCGGGCTGCGGGAAATCCTGATGACCCGCACCTCGATCAAGTCCGAGTTTCGCATTGACCAGACGATGATCAGCGCGGGCGGGAACAATCCGCTCAAGTTTTCGATCAGCCCGGAACAGGCCATCGAGGCCTTGGTGAAACCCCGCGTCAAAGGCTATCTGGCCTCGGAGGAGGCGACCGAACAGGCGCTGAATGACATCAAGGCGCATGAGGTCGCGATGGTGACGGGTATGGAAGCGGCGCTGAAAGGCGTGCTGGCCCGGCTGGACCCGGACGTATTGGCGGGAAAAATTGAGGGTTCCGGCAAACTTGGGTCACTTTTTAAGGGTAAAAAGGCCCAGTACTGGGAAGTGTATGAGAAGATGTACGCAGATATCTCGGATCAGGCAGAGAATGATTTTCACGATCTATTCAGCCGGGAATTCGCGCGCGCCTATAAGGAACAGCTGGAAAAGCTGAAATAAAGCCCGGCTAGGGCGGTAAGAACAAGGGAGGGCAGCCATTGTCCTGGGACAGCAAGGTGCTTTGGACCGAAGGGTTGTTTCTGCAGCCCCATCACTTCCAGCAGGCCGACCGGTATACCGAGGCGCTGGTCGCCGGGCTGGCGCGCCGTGTGACGCCCTATGCCTGGGGGCTGAGCGCGCTTGAGATCGATGATGAGGTTCTGAAGGTCGGGCAGTTTGCGCTGAAATCCTGCTCGGGTCTGACGCCGGACGGGCAGGTGTTCCGCGTACCGCAGGCCGAAGACCACCCGCCCGCGTTGGAAGTGCCTGAAACGATCAAGGATTGCGTGGTCTACCTGACCGTGCCGCAGCGGCGGCAGGGCGCGTCCGAGGTGGATCTGAGCGGGGCCGAACAATCTGTCAGCCGCCTGCGCCCGGCGGAACAGGAAATCACCGATGTTATGAGCCAGCAGAAAAAGCCGGTGACGCTGGGTGTCGGCAAGCTGCGGCTGCAATTTGCGCTGGCGGTGGACGATCTGGCCGACAAGCTGGCCATCCCAATCGCTCGGATCATCGAGGTGCGCCCGGATAAAGAGATCATACTGGACCGCGGCTTCATCCCCTCGGTGATCGATGTGCGCGCCGGCCCGGCGCTGGCCGGGTTCATGAACGAGCTTGAGGGGATGCTGTCGCACCGGGTGCAGGCGCTGGCCGGGCGACTGTCCGAAGGTGGCCCTGCCAAGGGCGCGGCGGAAATTTCCGACTTCCTGCTGCTGATGACCATCAACCGCAACCTGCCGCTGGTGCGCCATTTCGCCAATATCGAAAACGTGCACCCGGAACATGCCTACCGGGTCTGTGTCGCGATGGCGGGCGAGCTTGCGACCTTCATGAGCGCCGAGAAAGAAGCGGTGCAATTCCCCGCCTATCAGCATGACAATCTGACTGAATCCTTCGCGCCGGTGATCCGCACCCTGCGCCAGTACCTGAGTTCGGTTCTGGAACAGACCGCAATCTCGATCCCGCTGGAGCCGCGCAAATACGGCATCAGCGTCGGCGTCATCGCCGACCGCAAGCTGATCGGGAACGCGGGCTTTGTGCTGGCCGTCAACGCCGATATCCCGGCCGAAGATGTGCGGCGGCATTTCGCGGGTCAGGCCAAGACCGGTCCGGTCGAGGAAATCCGCCAGCTAGTGAACTCGGCCCTGCCCGGGATCACGCTGCGCCCGCTGCCGGTCGCGCCGCGCCAGATTCCCTATCATTCGGGGGTGGTTTACTTCGAACTGGATGCAGCCAGCCCCTATTGGTCCAAGATGACCACTTCGGGCGGGATCGCTGTGCATGTGTCGGGGCAGTATCCGGGGCTTCAGATGGAGCTTTGGGCGATCCGCAACCAGTAAATGTGAAGACGATTACTGGCTGCGGCGAAACAATTTGATAGGGCTGCCCAAAGTGGGTCACACTCTGACATGGGGGCCTTGAGGAAGCAGGTAGACGATGTCCGACAAAGATCCTTTTGCCGAACCGGACGATACGGATAAGACGGTGATCCGACCCAATCCGGGCGGGCGGCGTCAGGCTGGCGGCACGCCGCAACAGCCTCCTGCGCCGCAGCAACCGGCCGGATATCCCGATCCTTTGCAGGTTCCGCAACCACAGCCCGCCCCCACGGCGGGCTATGGTGTGCCGCCCGTTCAGCCGCCGCAATCGCAGCCTCCACAGGGCGGGGCCGAAGATGTGGCGACCACCGGCATGAACCGGCTGAATGCCTGCGCCGCCTCGCTGTTTTCGCTGATCAGCCGCATCCGCAACCGGGCGCAGCATATGGACCCGGACAAGCTGCGCCAAAGCGTCGTGGCCGAGGTCCGCAGTTTTGAGAATGCCGCCCTGCAAGCCGGTATCCCGGCGCAAACCGTCAAGGTCGCGCGCTACGCGCTGTGCGCGACGCTGGACGATGTGGTTCTGAACACGCCCTGGGGCGGGCAATCCAGCTGGGCCACGCAATCTCTGGTCGGCACGTTCCACCGCGAGACCGTGGGCGGCGACCGGTTTTATGATCTGCTGGCGCGGCTGGAACAGGACCCGGCAAACAATATCGAACTGCTGGAATTCGTCTATATGTGCCTGTCGCTGGGGTTCGAGGGCCGTCTGCGCGTCGAACAGGGCGGCCCCGACAAGCATCTGCAAATCCGGCAGGGCCTTGCCCGCATCATCCGGGCGCAACGCGGCGATGTCGAACGGGATCTGGCCCCCCATTGGCAGGGCGTGGATAAACCGTATCGCGCGCTCAGCATGTGGAAGCCGGTCTGGATCGCGCTTGGTGTCACGGCCCTGTTGCTGATCATCGAGTTCGGCGGGCTGTCCTATCTGCTGTCGAACAAGACCGAAAATCTTGTGGGCCAGATGTCGGTCATCGACGCAGGTCCCGTGACCGAGTTGCAGCGCCGCGCACCGCCACCGCCGCCACCGCCGCCGCAGGCCCAGCCGCAGGTGGAAAAAGTCGTGGAATTCCTGAAGCCCGAGATCGACGAGGGTCTGGTCGAGGTCTTTGAAAAGGGCAACACGCTGATCATCCGAATCAAGGGTTCGGGCATGTTCGGCTCGGGATCCGACCATCTGCAGGACAAGTTCCGCGAGCCGGTGCGCCGGGTCGCCGTGGCATTGAACGAGGAACCCGGCGCGGTGATCGTGGCCGGGCATTCCGACAATGTGCCGATCCGGTCCTCACGGTTCCCATCGAACCTGGCGCTGTCGCTGGCGCGCGCGAAATCGGTGATGAACCAGATGGCGGGCGAGATGGCAAAGCCGGATCGCCTCAGCGCCGAGGGCCGCGCCGACAGCGAACCGATTGCTGACAATTCGACCCGAGAAGGCCGGGCCACCAACCGCCGGATCGAGGTCCTGCTGGTACAAGAGGAGAACTGATCGTGTTCTTCAGAATTCTGAGATTCGTCTTTTTGTCGATCTACACGGTGCTGTTTTTCACCGCGACGGCGCTGTCTTTGTGCCTGTATTTCTTCGGGCCTCTGATCGGCTCGGATGAATGGCGTCCGCTGGATGGGGTCGGCACCCGCCTGATCTGGTGCGGGGTCATCTACTTTATCTTCCTCAGCATTGCGCTGACCATTTTCTTTGTCCGCCGCCGCCGCGAGAAGAAGCTGACCGAAGAGATCACCGAGGCCGTCAGCGATGGCGGCGACATGATCGACAGCGAAATCTCGGAACTGCGCGGCAAGCTGAAAACCGCAATGGCGGCGCTGCGCAAATCCAAGAATGGGCGACGGCATCTGAACGAGTTGCCGTGGTACGTGATGATCGGTCCGCCGGGCGCAGGCAAGACCACGGCCATCGTAAACTCCGGCCTGAACTTCCCTCTGGCCGACGAGATGGGCAAGACTGCCATCGGCGGCGTGGGCGGTACGCGCAACTGCGACTGGTGGTTCACCGAAAACGCGGTTCTGATCGACACGGCGGGGCGCTACACGACGCAGGAAAGCGACGCGCAGGTCGACAATGCGGCCTGGATCGGGTTCCTGAGCCTGCTCAAGAAATACCGCAGGCGCCAGCCGATCAACGGGGCGATGATCGCGATTTCCCTGTCTGACCTGTCCCTTCAGGACGAGATCACGCAGAAAGAGCACGCAAAGGCCGTGCGCCGCCGTCTGGAAGAACTGCGTGAGAAATTGGGCGTGCGCTTCCCGGTCTATATCCTGTTTACCAAGGCCGATCTAATCGCGGGCTTTGCCGAGTTCTACGACAATCTGGGTAAGGAAGACCGCGAACAGGTCTGGGGGTTTACCCTGCCGCTGGACAAATCTCGCGCGGAACAATCGCCTGTGGCAGCGTTTGACGAGGAATTCGCGCTGCTGCTGGGCCGCCTCAACGCGCAATCGCTGGAACGGATGCAGACAGAAACCGACCCGCAGCGACGCGCGCTGATTGCCGGGTTCCCGATGCAGGTGGCCTCGGTCCGCAAGGTGGCGCATGAGTTCCTGACCGAGGTGTTTCAGGACAGTCGCTATCAGCACCGCCACATGCTGCGGGGGGTGTATTTCACATCCGGCACGCAGGAAGGCACGCCGATTGACCGTCTGATGCTGGGCATGGCGCGTACGTTCGGGATCGGGCGGCAGGCCATCGGGTCGGGGCAGGGTTCGGGCCGGTCCTATTTCCTGACCCGCCTGTTTGACCGGGTGATCTTTCCCGAGGCCGGTCTGGTCAGCGCCGATGACAAGGTGGAACGCCGTTACCGGATCACCAAATGGGTCTCGGTCGCCGCAACCGTTGTGGCGGCTGTCACCGTTGGCACCCTGCTGGTGCGCAGTTTTTCGGGCAATTCCGACCTGATCGCTGAGGCGCAAGAGGGCGTCTCGGCCTATCAGGCTGCCGCTGCAACGCTGCCGCCCAGCCCGGTGGGGGACACCGATCTGGTGCCCGTAGTGCAGGCGCTGAACACGTTGCGCGATCTGCCCGCCAACCCGACCCTGTCCGACCCCGAGCCGGAAACGCGTCTGACCTATGGTCTGTATCAGGGCGACGTGATCGGCACTCAGGCGGCGCAAACCTACCGCGCCGCGCTGAACCAGCGTTTCCTGCCGCGCCTGCTGCTGCGTCTGGAAGAGCAGATGAGCGCCAATATCAACAATCCGGATGTGCTGTACGAGGCGCTCAAGGTCTATCTGATGCTGGGCCTGCAGGGGCCGATGAACCAGAACCTGGTCAAGGAATGGATGAATATCGACTGGACGGTGTCCTTCCCCGGACCCACGCGAGAAGACTTCCGCGCCGATCTGAACGACCATCTGGACGCTCTGCTGAGCCAGCCGATGCAGGAGGTCGCTCTGAACGGGCCGATGGTAGAACAGATTCAGGGCATCCTGTCGGAATTGCCACTGGCGCAGCGGGTGTATAACGGCATCGTTTCCAGCCCGTCGGCAACCGCCCTGCAGGAATGGCGTATCACCGATGTCGGAGGTCCTGCCGTGGGCCGGGTTCTGGTCCGGTCCTCGGGCAAGCCGCTGAATGCCGGGATCGAGGGGATATTCACCCATAACGGGTTCAACGATGTTTTCCTTGGCGAAGCCTTGGGTGTGGCCAAACGTGTACAGAAAGAAAGCTGGGTTCTGGGCCCACGTGGCGAGGCCGAGCAGACCGAACAGGCGCTGGCGGCGCTCAGCCGCGACGTGCTCGATCTGTATTACAACGACTATATCGCACGCTATGACGCGATGCTGGGCGATATCGACATCGTGCCGATGGAAAGCCTGAGCCATGCGGTTGAAGTGACCAATGTGCTCTCAGGCCCGACCTCGCCCATCGTGAATGTCCTGACGTCGATCTCGGATGAAACCAAGCTGACCGAAAGCCGCTCGGCGCTGCCCAATACAGATGCTCTGAACGAGGGGCTGTCGGATGCGGCCAGCCTTGAGATTCAATCGGCAACCTCGGTGCAGGCGCAGATTTTGTTGGAGGCTTTGGCGAAGTCCAGCGGGGCCGGTGTCGGCGAACCGGTGCAGCAGCCGGGTCAGTATGTCGAGGATCGGTTCTCGTGGCTGCACCAACTGGTGGACAGTCAGGAGGGCCAGCCCTCGCAGCTTGATCTTCTGATGGGATCGTTGACTGGCGTCTATCAGGAGCTGAACAAAATGTCGTTCAGCGGCGTGTCTGGCGGTCAAACCGGGCAGGCGCTGCAGCAGTTTCAGCAGGAAGCGGCCCGCATTCCCGGCCCGATGGAACGTTGGGCGGTGCAGATCATCGACGGATCGTCCGGGATCACGTCGGACAGCACCCGGTCGTCGATCAATGCGCGCTGGCAGGCCAGTGTGCTGCCCTTCTGCGAGCAGGTCGTCACGGACCGGTATCCGTTCAATCGCCGGTCGGGCGCGGATGTGGCGATGGGTGATTTCGGCAAACTGTTCGGCCCGCAGGGTCTGATCGATTCGTTTTTCAACGAAAACCTCGCCAAACATGTGGATATGCGCACCCGTCCATGGTCGTGGAAATCCGGCGTGAACGAGGCCGATCTGGGCATCAGTCAGGCGGTTCTGACCCAGTTCCAGAACGCCGCCGAGATCAAGGAAGCGTTCTTTGCCGCTGGCCCGCAGCCGCAGATTCAGTTCCAGATCATGCCCGAGGCGCTGGACCCCAAAGCCAAGGGCGTGAAGCTGGAAATCGACGGCCAGACGCTGGATTTCCGCCATCGCGGCGGGCTGCCCTCGCCCATGGCCGTAACGTGGCCCGGTTCGGTCGGTCTGGCGCGCGTCAGTTTCGAGCCGGAAAAGCGCAATATCGAAAGCGTGCTGTCCAAGGACGGGCCCTGGGCCTGGTTCCGCCTGCTGGATGCGGCCGAGGTGCGGCGCACCAATGTCTCGGACCGCAAAAAGGTGATCTTCAATGTCGGCGGCCGCATCGCGATCTTCCAGTTGCAGTCCGGCTCGGTCATCAACCCCTTTGCCCTGCCGGCGCTGCAGAAATTCAGCTGCCCGAAGTCGTTCTGATGCAACAGGCCTGGTTTGGCGCATTCGGCAAGATGCCCTCGGTCGGGGATTTCTTTCGCCTTGGCGTGGCACCGGCCTTTGTGCAGCCCTGGGACGAGTGGATTCAGCGCAGCATGCTGGCGGCGTCCGAGGGCTTGGGTCAGGCCTGGGACGAGCATTACATGTCCGCCCCGATCTGGCGGTTCTGCCTGTCGCCGGGGCTGGCCGGGCCGAAAAAGATGCTGGGTGTTCTGATGCCCTCGGTGGATCGCGTCGGGCGGCGCTTTCCGCTGACGCTGGCCGCGCCTGTGTCGAACGAAGGCTCGGCCATTCTGGCGCATTTCCGGGCGTCCGAGACGTATCGCCAACTGGAAGACCTGGTCCTCGCTGCGCTCGAGGACGACATGACCCGCGACAGGTTGGAAGCCGCGCTGGCGGAACTGGCTGTGCCGATGCAACAACCAACCGCACCGGTGCGCGCCAGCGGCCCGACTATGGTCCTGACCCGCGGCGAAGTGTCGGACAGTCTGCTGCCCGATCTGGCGGCGGGGCTGATGTCGCAAAGATATCGCACTCCCAGCATTTGGAGCACCGAAATCGGCGGCGTGCCCCGGATGATGGTCTGCGAAGGTTTACCGGATGGGGCAAACATGCAAGGTTTGTTCAACCTGCATGCCGCATTGTGGACCGAGGCAAGACCAATATGAATTCAAGTCACCGCGTTCGGTACAGCGCGCGCAGCCATGTCGGCCTTAAGCGCAAGATCAACGAAGACGCGGTGCTGGCGCTGCCCGAGGAAAGCCTGTGGCTGGTGGCCGATGGCATGGGCGGGCACGAGGCGGGCGATTATGCCAGCCGCCTTGTTGCCGATATGGTCGCGGCCATTCCGCCGGGTCTGCCGCCCTCGGACCGGCTTGGGACATTGCGCGACGTGATCCGAAAAGCCCATGCGGTGATCCGGCAAGAGGCCGAAGCGCGCGGCGGCGGCACCATTGGCACGACTGTGGCCTGCATGATGCTGGCCAACGGGCATTTTGTCGGGCTCTGGGCCGGGGACAGCCGGATTTACCTGCTGCGCGACGGCAAGATTCAGATGCTGACCACCGATCATTCCGTGGTGGCCGATCTGGTGCTGGCCGGACAGATGAGCTGGGACGAGGCCGAGCAGCATCCGCAATCCAACGCCATCACCCGCGCGGTGGGTGTGGGGGAAGAACTGGAGCTGGACAAGATTCGGGGCGAGGTTCAACCGGGCGACCGGTTTCTGATCTGCTCAGATGGGCTGAGCAAATACGCCACGTTTCCGATGTTGGAAAAAGCCCTGTCCCAGATGCCGATCGAGACGGTGGCGGATCAGTTGATCCAGATCGCCCTCGATGGCGGCGGGGCGGACAATATCACCGTGATTGTGGTGGATATTCTGTAACTTAGCTAAAGGACGGCAACGGCGGCAGTGGCGGGGCAGGTGGCAGCTGCATCCCGGCAAGGCTGTCTTTGATCGCTCCGATATCGGTGTTGCACGCGTCGCACGGCCCCATTGGCAAGGTCTTTGCCAGTTTTGCCAGCGACTGCAGCGTTGGCAGAATGGGTACGGCGGGCGGCTGAACGCTCATCGATGCGGCCAGATTCACCGCGCCGCTCTGCGCCGCCTGCGCGCCCTGCGTGATGTCATCAATCTTGGGCAGCGCATCCAGTTGCATCTGAAGCGCCTGCGCCTCGAGCGGCATGGGCACGTTCAGGCGGGCGATATAGCTGAGCATTGCGTTCACCCGCGCCACCCCGGCGGGGGTCAGGGCGTCGGGGCCGAACGCTTCCTGTATCGTGGCAAGGTCCTTGAGTTGATCCGCCATGGCCTGCAGGTCTTCAAGCGAGACGGGTAGGTTGGGCACCGGAACCGTCGACAGGGCGGCCAGTTGACCCATCAGTGCCTTCATCATGTTGGGATCGGATATGGGCGGCAGCCCCATGGCTGCGGGTGCCGTTGCCGCCGGGGCCAGCAACGCCAGTTGCCGCGCGAGGTTGAGTTTCGGCAGCGGCAGGGCAAACGGGGGCAGGGTGATGCGCGGCAATGAGGCCGCGAAGTTCAGCGCCGCCGAGCAGGTGCCGCGCGATCCACCGGCCTCGCCAACTTCCATCGCGCCCTCAAACGAGTAATCCAGCCCGGCCAGCGCCATCGGGCAGATGCCCTGCGCCCGCAGCGCAAGGGTCATGTTGGCGGCCAGCGTCATGTTCTGAAGCTGCGGTCCCGGGATTGACGGCATCGCCTGCGCCTGCGGCAGCACATTTGCAGCCAGGCTTAGAACCGCCTGCTGGATTTCGGCCAGCAGGGCGCGCGGGTCGGCCAGCGGAAACCCGGCAACCGCCAGTTTCATCATCATCGAAATGGCGCCGCCGCCATCGCCGGGCAGGATCGGCGGCAGGGCGATATTGGGTGCTTTCGCCGCCATCGTCGCCTGCAGGTACATATCGGGCGTCATCGCGGGCAGCATCGCGTTCAGCTTCAGGTCCGCCCGCGCCTGACCGCTGGCGTTGCCCTGCAGACCCAGCAGGGCGAGCAGTTTCATCATCTGCGGCGGCACCGCCTGAACCGACAGATTGGCGGTTGGCGTCAGGTTTGGCAGCGTCGCCGCGTTGGATTTGCAAAAGCAGGGCATGGAAGAAGGGCCACCCGTTTCTATTGTTCCAGAGTGGTCAGAATGCGGCTGTCGAGCGACAGGATCTGCGTGTCGACATTGCGGTCCTGCTCGCGCAGGGCTTCGGCATAGCCGGCGGCGGATTCCGTGGTGGGGCGCAGGGTATCGAACAGCTGATTGTCGGTGTGCAGCACGATGACCTTGCTTTTGCCCAGCGTTGAGTCGTCAACCTCAAAAGCGATACCCCCGTTTTCCTGACTTTCGGGGATTGAATAGGCCACACGCACTGACACAGGGCCAGTTTCCCCGTCTCGTAGTGCTGCGACATTGTTTTCGGTGCGCGTCACATTGGGCAGAAGGTGGAATACGTTACCAGACACGTCCAGCACTGACACCGATAAGAAACCGTCCTGCACATCAACTGGAAGATCGACATCGATCACGGGGTTTTGCCCGACCAAAAAATCGCCCGCAGGATTCGGTGCATTGCCTTGTTCACCGTTATAAAAGGCGATCGAGATATCACTGGCCGGAGCGCTCGGCAGGAAATTCTCGATCAGGCAGAGTGTCGGGTTCAGTAGCGCAACCTGATCCAAATCCAGCGGCCGCGATCCGGCCAAAGCGGTCAGTGCGGTTCTGAGCCCGACCATGCTGTCCTGCGAGGCCAACGTGCCGCTGACCTGTATCGGGCTTTCGGGTCCGTATCCCGTCGCCGGAGCGTCGACCAGTTTCAATGCGCCGCAATCGGCCAGCCCGGACAGGACTGGCCGTATCTCGGCCGCGGACAGGAACAGGGGTTCAAGGTCCAGCTCAACCGTTCCCTGCAACCCGGCGGGCAGACCGGCGGAATAGAGCTGTTCCAACTCTGCGTGCAAAGCCTCATTCGTGGTCAGACCTGTCAGCTTGGCGTCATTCCCGTTCACCACGAGCCGCCATTCATCCATCTCCATGACCGATCCGATCACATCGGTGACCGCGCGGCCCCATGTTTCCGAAATGTCGCCCGAGGCCAGCGTCAGATCGACCTCGCCGCCTTCGGCGGTGATCTCGCTGGTCATGGTGTCGCGGGCGGATTCAGACGGCACGAACCCCACGGCCCGCGGGGGCAGGCCATCGCGTTTGTCGGCCACCAGCGTATAAGGGGCGGCCACCGGGTAACTCGGCCCAAGAAAGCTGTCGAACACACCGGCAAAATAGCCACCGGCCCCGATGCCCGCCACGGCAAGAACGCTGAGGATGGGCACAAGCGCACCGCGCGATGTCTTGGGCGCGGGTTGGGCCGGTTTTGGCGCAGGGGTATCCGAACCTCGGACCGGTTCCGGTTGTGCCATGACCAGTTCCGGTGTTGCGGACTGGCTTTTAGGCACAATCACGGTCACGTCTTCGTCCAAATCCGGTAGGGCTTGCTCGACCGTTCCCGACCGCGCCGAGGCGAGCGCGCGCAGAACGTCGCTGGCCGTCTGATACCGGTCGTCGGGATCGGGCGCGGTCATCTTGTCGAGGATCGATTTCAGCGGCTCGGGGACAGAAGCCGTATCCAGCGGCGATTTCTTGTTTTCGACAACCTCCAGCAGATTGCGCCCGGCATCGGCTTTTTGGCCCCGGAAATTGGCCAGCAGCAGCGCGCCCAGCGAGTAGATGTCGGTGCGCTGGTCGGTCTTGCCCGACAATTGTTCGGGCGCGGCATAGGCGTATTTGCCCGCAAACTCGCCGCCGACAATGGTTTCCGCGCCGGGATTGGTGTCTTTGGCGATGCCGAAATCGATGATCACCGCCTGGGCCGGATCGCCATCGCGCAGGATGATGTTGTCAGGGCTCAGATCGCGGTGCACGATATTGCGGGCATGGGCGGCTTCAAGCCCTTCGCACACCCGTTTGCAGACGGTCAGAATGTCCGCCGCCGACATCGGCCCTTCGCTGAGCTTCTGGTCCAGCCCCGGGCCGTCGACATAATCCATCACCAGATAGACATGGCCGTCCGCCGTGCGGTTGTTCTCGGAATAACGCACAACCGCGTCGTGGCGGATGTCGCGGATTTCTTCCTCGCGGGTCAGCAGGACCAGATAGTCGTCATTGCTGGAAAATTCTGCCTTCAGAACCTTCAACGCGGCGAGCCGCCCCGAAATTTCAGAGCGGGCCCGGTAGACGTCAGATGTACCGCCCCGCCCAAGGATGGCTTCGATCCGATATGTATTGTTTACCAGATCGCCCGGCTGAAACAGGTCGCCTGCGCGGGATTCGGTCATGCTGCCCTCGGAAATTCTTGTGGTTAGCAGATACTAAATCAGCCGAGAGCCTGGAATTCAACGCGGCGGTTTTCGTCCGCGCGCGGATTGTCCTTGTTCAGAGGTTCTGCTTCGCCGACGCCCAGCACTTCCAGCCGTGTTTCGGCAATACCGCAATCGCTGACGAGGAAGCGTTTGACCTCTTTCGCGCGCAGCAGCGACAGGTTCTGGTTGTATTCGGCAGAGCCGGCGCTGTCAGTGTGACCGATGATCTGGAAAACGCTCACATCCACGTTTTTCATCGCTTGGCACAGTGAGCTCAGCTTTGGTTTCTGATCGGGCCGCAGCGAAGCCGAGGCGAAATCGAACCGAATCTGGATATTCACCTGATCTTCCGCAGCCACCGGCTGATACTCGGTGGGGGCGGCGGCAACAGTTGTTTCAGCCGCGTCTTCCGTTGCCGTGTCGCCGGTATTCGAGGGCACGATAACCAGACCACGTGTCTTTTGCTTGTTGAACGCGTCGGTGATCTCGTCAGCCGTCAGTTCATTTGTCTGGGCCAGCGCAAGCTGCGTTGTACACACAACCGCAAAAGCCGAAGCCCCGATGAATTTCAAAGATGAAAGTGCGAACATAACCTTAGTCCTTCCTGTTTGACACAAAGAGTACCGTTGCGTCTGACGGGCGACAATGAAGAAAGTCACACTTGTGAAGCACAATTTTGGGGCAATTGCGTGACATCCCGCCCTGCGCCTTCTAGGTTTACGCCCGAAGGCGGCAGGAAACGGGAAAACAAGGCAAATGCGCATCGTTCCGGCGATAATCTTAGGGGTAGCGATCATACTTGCCCCGATCATCTGGTATGTGTTCCCGCTGATCGTTCCGATGGAGGACAATTTCGAAGGACCCGCAATAGACTCGGGTGCGCGGATCGAGATTGAAATGCTCAGCCAGCAGATTGACGATATGCGCAACCAGCTGGAACAACTGTCGCTGGAAATCTCGCGTTCGCAAAGCGGTGGCCCCATCTTTCAGCAGGGCAACGAGGATGCGGACAGCTTCGGATATGACAGCACCACGCCGAATGAGATCATCGACGCTTATGCGCAGGTCGTCCTGATCGCCAACCGAAACAACGTGAACAAGGATCTTGAACTGGCGGGGTCGTCTTTCCTGAAGGACACGTTCGGCCTGCCGCGCGAGGATCTGACGGATGAATGCCAGTCGATGACGAACCCCCGGCTGGAAGAAAAGCTGGTATTGGAAGAGGTCGGGCCGGTCCGGGTGCGGATGCTGAAACCTGCGGTTGATTCGCTGCGCGCCGTGTTCGAGAATATTCGCCGCACCGATCCTGACCTTTATGCGCGGATCAACACGGCCGGGTCGCTATGTGTGCGCCGCATTCGCGGGGCGACATCCTCGGCCTCGGCCCATGCCTATGGTCTGGCCGTCGATCTGAACATCGACGGTGTTCTGGACACGCTGGGGGATGGAAAAACGCAGCTGGGCCTGACAATTCTCGCCGATTTCTTCCGGCAGGAGGGCTGGGTCTGGGGCGCGGCCTGGGGGCGCGAGGATTCGATGCATTTCGAGGTTAGCCGCAACAAGATCGAGGAATGGCTTGAACAGGGCCTTCTTTAGTGACGGCAGATGTGATCGGCATTTGTGATGTCCGACACAGACGCTGGCGTAAAAACGCTCAATACGATGTGGGACAATTCCAACAGGCACCGGGTAATGTACTATACAATCTTGCTTTGCTGCGCGGGCTGCGCTTTTCTAAGCGCTGTTCCACTCTTCCACCATGGTCGGCTGATGATGTCTAAACCCGTTGTTCTATGATGTATGACCGACGTTTCAAATTGATAGCCGCGCTTGTCGTCGGTACCAGCTTTGGCATGGTGGAAACCGCGCTGGCCCAAAGCGCGTCAAACCTTGCCCCGGCGACATTTCAGCCGCAAAGTCAACGCAGTACGGGGCCTGTTACCGTCGCGCGCGACCCCGGTGCGCCGATCCCGGAAGGCGCGGACAAGCTGTTCGTAACGGTTGGCCAGGTCGATATCGAAGGCGCGTTGCCGCAGATGGAGGCCGCAAATGCCGCCTATGTCGAACGGCTGTCGGGCAAGCGCGTTCCGGTGTCTGAAATCTTCGCTGCGACCAACCGGCTGGAAAGCGCCTATACAAACGCCGGCTTTGTCCTGAGCCGCGTGGTGCTGCCCCAGCAGACCCTGCGCGATGGCGGGACCCTGCGGATTGTCGTGGTCGATGGCTTCATCGAACGGATCGATGCGGAAAAAGTTCCCGAGCAGGCCCGGGACCGGGTGGTGGAAATCACCAGGCCTCTGATCGGCAAGCGCGGCATCAAGCTGCAGCAGATCGAGCGGGCGCTGTTGGTGGCGGGCGATACGTTTGGGCTGCGTCTGGCCTCGACCCTGTCCGCAGGCGATGCCGCTGGCGGTACGGTGCTGACGCTGGATGGTCAGTTCAAAGGGTTTACGGGCTCTTACGGCTTCGACAACACGCTGTCAGACGATCTGGGCCCTGTGAACCTGAACCTTGGGCTTGAGGTCAACGGCGCGCTTGAGATGGGCGAGACGTTCTATTTCAACGCAGGCGGGTCGCCGACGCGGTATTTCTCGGACGATGCGAAATACAGGATTCTGGCCGCGGGCACGGTGTTCCCGATCGGGTATGACGGCCTGACCTTCAATGTCGAGGTCACGTCCAGTAAAGCCCGCCCGGATTCGGTGTTTGTGCCGAACGAAAGTGAATTCGAAAGGCTGTCGATCCGGCTTTATTACCCCTGGATCCGGTCGCGAAAGTTCAACCTGTCGTCGCAACTGATCCTGGACCGGGTCAGCGATACGCAGGACCTGCTGGTGGGTTCGTTCCGCCTTCCGATCTATGACGACGATCTGAGCGTGCTGCGCGCAACTCTGGACGCCACGCGGAACTACGAAAACGGGTCATTCCTACGCGGCAGCGCCATCCTGTCGCGCGGGCTGGATGCCTTTGGGGCCAGCGCATCGGTGGGGCCGGGCGACACCCCGCTGTCGCGGCAGGGGGCCAGCGCGGAATTCACCAAGCTTGTCCTGTCGGCGCAATATCAGCGCCCGCTGAACGCCTACTGGTCGCTTAGCCTGAATGGCCGTGTCCAGACCAGTTTCGGTGATCCGCTGGTCACGTCGGAACAGTTCAACATCGCTAGTTCCAGCGAGCTGTCCACATTTGACGCGGGCGAGCTGCGCGGCGATGACGGTTGGGTCGTGCGCGCGGAAGCGGGCCGGTCGCAGCAGGTTTCGGTGGCGGGCTTTCCGTTGATTTTCAAACCCTATGTGTTCGGCGCATATGGCGAGTTGGGTCTGGAACAACCCACATTCTTTGAGCAAAGCACGACCACAGCCTATGCTTACGGCATTGGCGCAGATTTGTTTACGATTGAGGATTCGGCCTATCGGTCCGGATCGTTGCGAGTGGAATATGGCAGAGGGGAACGCGATGACCTTGGCGAAGACGGAAACCGGTTCAGCATCGTTGCAAGTCGCAGGTTCTGAAGGCCCGAAAATGCTGATCCGGGGCGCGCTGCTTTCGGCCTCGGCGTTTCTGATGGGCACTACGGCGTTGGCGCAGTCCTTGCCGAACGGAGCCGCCGTGGCCGCCGGGAATGTGACCATCACGCAGCCCAGCGGCACCCAATTGGACATCACGCAGGGCTCCGGGGCCGCGATTGTGAACTGGAACGGGTTTTCGGTCGGGTCGGGCTCGACCGTGAACATCCACCAGCCGGGTCAGCAAAGCGTGATCCTGAACCGGGTGACGGGCGACACCACCAGCCAGATCCACGGCCAGTTGAACGCAAACGGTCAGGTTTTTCTGGTGAACCCCAACGGTATCTTCATCGGACCGAACGGGCATGTGAACACGGCAGGCTTTGTCGCCTCGACGCTGGATATCTCGGACGATGACTTCCTGAACGGGCGATACCGCTTCAATGGCAACGGCAACTCCGCTGCGGTCGAGAATGCGGGAACCATTTCGGTCGTGCCGGGGGGATATGCGGCGCTGATCGGCGGCAGAGTGTCCAATTCGGGCCTGATCCGGGTGCCGCTGGGCAAGGTCGGTCTGGGTGCCGGAGAGCAGGTGACGCTGGACGTCGCAGGCGATGGGTTTCTTCAGGTCGCCGTGCCGTCGAACAGCGATGACGCCTCGATGGAGGCGCTCGTCACCAATTCCGGGCGGATCGAGGCGGACGGAGGGGTCGTCCACCTGAAAGCCGCAAGCGCGCGCAATGCAGCGCGGCAGGTGATCAACATGTCTGGCGTGATCGAGGCCCGGTCCGTCGGCGGTGTGTCCGGCGCAGTTGTGCTGGGCGGCGGCGGTGGCGGCGTGAAGGTGAGCGGTGACATCGACACCTCTGCCCGCAAGACGCTTGTCGCCAGTTCGCCCCGGCCCAAAGTTCGGGCGCAGGACGGCGGATCGATCACGATCACGGGTCAGGCAATCGCTCTGGCCGGGGCCACGCTGAACGCGAACGGGGCAGGGGCAGGTGACGGCGGTACGATCCGGGTCGGCGGCGATTATCAGGGCGGTGGAAACCTGCAGACGGCGCAGACTACCAGCGCGGATGCGAGCACAACGCTGACGGCCAATGGCGGCGACGAAGGCGACGGCGGGCGGATCGTCGTGTGGTCGGACAACCTGACGACGTTCCATGGCAATATCTCGGCCCGCGGGGGCGCACAGTCGGGGGATGGCGGATTTGTCGAGGTTTCGGGCAAAACCGATCTGGTCTATCGCGGTTTTGCTGACCTGCGCGCACCCAATGGCAAAACCGGCGATCTGCTGTTTGACCCTTTGAACATAACGGTGCCTGGCACATTTACCGAAGCCGGGCTTGAAGCCCAGCTTTCCACGGCGAACGTGACGCTCGACACCTCGGGCTCGGGGCCGGATGCCGGGAACATCACGATCAATGCCGATATCGACTGGACGTCGACGAACGATTTTATCCTGAACGCCGATAATGCCATCACATTGAACGGGGCGATCAATGGCCCCAACGGCAGCTTGATCCTGACCGCGCTCGGGGCGGTTGATGGCGTGGGCCTGATCACCACCGGCGCGGGAGGTGACATCAATGTCGGAGTCTTTTCGCTGGTCGCCGGCTTCTGGCGGCAAATATCGTCGAGTCTGCCCAGCTTTGCGGCAACAGATTTCGACATCGATACACAGGCCAATTTCCTGCGAGTGACCGGCGGCAGCGGGACAAGCTCAAACCCCTATCAGTTGACAGATATCTACGGTTTGCAAGGGATCGGCGGCTCGGCCCTGTCCACGCTGAACTATGAGTTGGTGAACAACATCAATGCCTCGGCAACGACCAGCTGGTTCCGGGGTTTCAATCCGATGAATTTCTCGGGAACGCTGGATGGAAACCGGTTTGCCATCGATGGGCTGTTCATAGACGACACATTCAATTTTGCAGGCCTTTTCAATAATCTGAATGGCACAGTCCGCAATCTGTCGATTACCAATGCCGATGCCTCGGTCGGGGAGGGTGGGATTCTCGCCGCCAACAACTTTGGAACCGTGTCGGGTGTGATGACGTCTGGGACTTTATTCAGCGGTGGATATGGTGCCAGCGGCGGCCTGGTCGGCCAAAATTTTGGAAGCATTAGCGACAGTTTTTCAACGGCAAATGTCACAGTTACACCAATTGAATCGGATACCGTACTCACGGGTGGTCTGGTGGGGCAGAATTTTGGAAACATCATCAGATCACATAGCGTCGGTGATGTGAGCGGATCGGCCAGGATCGCTATTACAATGGGTGGCCTTGTTGGCCAAAACTTTAGCCTAATCCGCGATTCATATTCCACGTCTAATGTGTCGGGTACCAATAGTGGTTCATCGATCACGCTGACTGCTGAACTGGGTGGTCTGGTCGGACAAAACTTCGACACGATTAACCGCACCTACGCCGCGGGCAATGTCAGCTTCTCCGGCGTAAATACGCCCGAAATGGGTGGGTTAGTAGGTGCCAATTTTGATACCGTCAACGGGTCGTTCTGGAACACGTCAACATCGGGGCTGACCACCAGCGCAGGTGGGGGGCAGGGCCTGACGACGGCGCAGCTTCAGGATACGCTGACATTCTATCGGCTGGCATCCGCGCAGGGTTGGGATTTCACAACCACCTGGGCTCCCGGTACCGGCAGCACGAACCCGGCGAATTACACCACGTCGCCCGTCGTGTTTGCCATACCGGACAGTCTGGCTGTTCCGGCGGGAACAACATCGACCGCAACGGCAACGGGGAATGTCTATGGCGGCCCTGCCTCTTACAGGTTCGGTCCGGCATCGGATTCTCTCAACACATCGCCGATATTCCAGACACTGAACTTTGCCAGCACCGCGGCAGGGGCCACGACTTATTCGGTCGATACCTCCAGCCTCAGCAGCTCGGCCGGTCAGACCTTCACCGTTGCGGCCTTGCCCGGTGCTGCGGTCATTGGCGGTGGAACGACCATCATACCGGTTCCCCCAACCCCGCAGATCACCATTACGCCTACGGTTGACACCACGATTACCGGAGGAGGCGGCGGCGGTACGGCCACCACCACCGTGACCGAAGCCAAGACGGCGCTTGGGACCGTCGAAAACGTCTCGCAGGATTTCGATGGCGAGGTTTCGTCCTGTGCCAGCAGCGGTGACAATGTCAGCGAGTATCTGGCTTGTCTGGCGGATGCGATGGATGACTACGCGTCCGACCTCGATCAGATCGTGGACGGCTTGCCGCCGGGGCTGGAATCCATCGGCGATATCATTCGCGGGGCCAGTGCCGGTATCCGCGAGGCGGGTGAAAACGCCAACCGGCGGCTGGCGCTGGCCACCACGGCGGCGGAACGCGCCGCGATCCGTCGCGAGGCGGTCCAGCAGGCGCGGCGGCAGATCCGTGACGCCCAGCGTGAGATTCGCAAAGCCATCACATTGATACGAGCGAGCGATCCGGAACTTGCCATCATCCAGAACCAGCAGGTAGACACGATTGTAGCTGCGGTCGGACAAGCCGAAATCGGTCTGACGCGCGCCATCGGCCTTTGATCTGTCAGAGAGTTTTGCCTGTGTTTGCAACCCGTTGCCTTTCGGCCCTGTTCCTGACGCTGTTCAGCGCCTGCATGGCGCTGGCCGACAAGAGGGTCGCGCTGGTCATCGGCAACTCGGACTACGCATCTGTCAGCCCGTTGGACAACCCGATCAACGATGCCTCCGACCTGGCAATCGCGCTTGAGGGGTTGGGGTTTCAGGTATTCCTGGGCACCGATCTGAACCGTGACGAGATGCTTTCGCTGGCAGAATCCTATGGTGCCACGGCTGCGGATTCCGACGTCTCGCTGCTGTTTTACGCCGGGCACGGGTTTCAGGTGGACGGGCGCAACTATCTGGTTCCGGTCGATGCGGAAATCTCGACGCCTGCGGACATTCCGGAACAGACCATCCCGATGCAGGAATTCGTCGGCCGGATGGAACGGTCCGATGGTATCCGGCTGGTGTTTCTGGACGCCTGCCGCGACAATCCCTTTGAGGGCACCGGGCTGGATGTCGGCGGCGACGGGCTGGCGCGGGTCGGCAGTGCGGCGGATTTTATGTTCGCCTATGCCACGCAGCCCGACAACGTGGCCTATGACGGCACCGGGCGGAACAGTTTCTTCACCGAGGCGCTGCTGAGCCATATCTACACGCCGGGGCAGGATATTTCCGACCTGATGATCTCGGTCCGCAAGGATGTTCTGGCCTCGACCGGGGGGCGGCAGATTCCGTGGGACAACTCATCGCTGACCCGGCAGTTCCGGTTTGATAACAGCCCGGTGACGGCCTCGGAAGAAACCCTGCTGTGGCAGGTCGCGGCCAATGCGCAGGATGCGTCGCTGATGCAGCTTTATATGGACCGCTACCCGCAAGGGGCGCATGTGAACGAGGTTGTGGCCTTTCTGGACCGCGCCGGGCAGGGCGAGACGCTGACCCGGGCCCTGTCGGTCGAGGATCAGGACGAACAGGCGGAACGTCTGTGGAAACTGGCGCAGCGCAGCCGGATGCGGCCCTTGTTGGAATTCTATATCGAGCAATACCCCGACGGAAACCATGTGGATCAGGCGCGCCGCCTGATCGCCTCGATCCCCCGTCCGGAAGACAGCACTCCGGGCGGTATCTGTGAGCGTCTGGCCACGCATCCTCGGGACCGGACGGCCAGCATTCCCGGCGTGCCGTTCAGCCGCCTGCAGGAAAACGCGCTGACCGCCATTCAGGCCTGCAGCGCCGCTGCTGCGCAGACGCCTGATCTGTCGCACTACGTGGCTTTGCTGGCGCGGGCAACGATTGCGGCGGGGGATGTGGATCGGGCCGTTACGCTCTATAAGCAGGCGGCGGATCAGGGGGACTTGCGGGCAATGGTATCGCTGGCCCAGCTGCACGAAAGCGGAACCGGCGTTCCGCAGGATGTGAACGCTGCGATGGAGCTGTACGAACGTGCGGCGGCGGGGGGCAGTTTCGACGCTATGATAAATCTGGCGGTCACCCTGTTTGAAGGTCAGGTTGTTCCCAAGGATGAGGCGCGGGCAATCACGCTGCTGCAAAGCGCCGCCGAGGGCGGGTCGGCCAAGGCGACCTTCAATCTTGGCGTTCTGGCGCAAGACGGCATTGCCGGGGCGCCTGCACAAGCGCTTGGTTATTTTCAGAAAGCCGCACGGAATGGCGAGTATCAGGGATATCTGGCCGCCGCGATCCTGCTGGATGAAGGCCGCGGCGTTCCCAACGATCCGCTGGAAGCGGCCCGTATGTTGCTGCGGGGGGCTGCAGAAGACGATGGTTCGATCCTGAATCAACTGTCTCTGGCCTCGGACCAGTGGTCGCGGGAAACCGTGATGGAGGTTCAGAAACTGCTGCAGAAAGCGGATTACTATTCAAGCGCCATAGACGGTGTGCCGGGGCCGAACTTCATATCGGCCCTGCAACAATGGCGCAGCGGCGGGTTCGATCCCATCATTCTTGCCGGGAACTGATTGTCCCACGGCCTGCGCGGTTCAGTTCACCGGGATGAACTCGATCCGGCGATTGCGGCGTTTGCCCTCTGCGGTGTCGTTCGACACCACCGGGCGGCTTTCGCCATAGCCCACGGTCACAAGACGTTCGGATGCGATGCCCTGATCGACCAGATAGTTGTTCACCGCCTGCGCCCGCCGCTCGCTGAGCACCCGGTTGGCCGCGTCGGAGCCATCGCTGTCTGTATGGCCGCCGATCTCGATAGTCAGCTCCGGGCAGCGGTCGACGATGTCGTGCAGGTTCGCCAGTAGCGGAATAGACGCGTCGCTCAGGCGGGCGCTGCCCGAGTTGAAATAGATGTTGCCGGTGCGCGACAGAATTTCCATCCGCCCTTCGCAGGCCTCACGGTCCAGTTCGCCCTTGGATTCCAGAGCGGCGGCCCCCGGTACTGCCGATGCGACCTCGAGCTTCGGTGGGGTTCCGGCCTTGGCGCGGTCAAACACAAAGCCGAAGCTGATGAAGCCGAAGGGCAGGATATCGACGCCTGCGGCCTCTTCCAGCTTGCCGCGCCCTTCTTCAAGATTGAAGTCGGGAAGGGCGATGGCAATCGGGGTGGTATTTGCCACCGCGACCCGGTCATTGTCGACCAATGTTATGGCGACCTGAGCAACACTGTCCTTGGTCACGCCGTGCAACGATAGGGTGTATGGCAGGTCGATGATCTTGTGGCGCGTCTGATGCAGATCGACCAGTTCCTCGGGCGGAAGCTGCGCAGTAATGACCGCCTCGGGGAAATTGAAGGTTTCAAAGAACAGGAACCGCATGCGCACGTTGCGCAGGTCGATGCTGGTATCGACACTGTCCATCTGAACGCGGATATCGGCGGCCCCTTCGGGGCTGATCACGCCAGAAAGCGTGGCGAACCCGCTGTTTTCCGCCACCGAGTTTTTCTTCACCGACAGAAATTGCAGTTCCGAGGCTTCGGCGTCCAGTTTCCACCCATGCTCGAACGGATTGGCGCTTTGGGCCCATGCGCTGTTTGCCAGCAGCAATCCGGCTATGGCGAAAAAGTTTCGCATTGGGGTTGAGCGCGGCATGTGTGAACCTGTTCCTATGCTTGATCCTTAATTCGGGATATGTCAGGCGGTGGCCACAAGAAAGCCAAAAAAGCTGTGTAGTAAAATTCGAACCGGCATGATGCCCCAGAGTCACGGGGCTTGGTGGGATGACGGAAACAGAGGATCTGACGTGCTTCGCAAAGTAAAAGCTCTGATTGCGATGATCTTGATATTGTGGACCGCTCAGGCAGTGGCCGAGCCGCGCATTGCGCTGGTCATCGGGAACTCGGCCTATGGATCCGTTTCGGCGCTGGACAACCCGGCGAACGACGCGAAGCTGATCACCGAAAAGCTGACCGGCCTTGGCTTCGATGTCCGGCATCTGTCGGACAGCAACCAGATCGAGATGAAACGCGCCATTTCCCAGTTCGGCCGTGATCTGCGAAAGGGCGGCGAGGATGCGGTTGGCCTGTTTTATTATGCCGGTCACGGCGTGCAGTCCTTTGGGTCGAACTATCTTCTGCCGGTGGATATTTCGCTGAACGATCCGGCTGATCTGGACCTGATGGCGGTCGAGGCGCGGTCGGTGCTGCATCAGATGGCCTCGGCCCATAACAAGACCAACATCGTCATTCTGGATGCCTGCCGGAACAATCCGTTCGAAGAGCTTGCCGATATGGACGACAACGGTCTGGCCGAAATGAAGGCCCCGACGGGGACGTTTCTGGCCTATGCCACCGATCCGGGCGGGGTCGCGCTGGATGGTGAGGTGGGCAACAGCCCCTTCACGCTGAGCCTGGCGGAACATATCGAAACGCCGGGCATGGCGATTGAGCAATTGTTCAAGAAAGTGCGCGTCGATGTTCTGGAAGAAACCCGTGGTCTGCAGACGCCCTGGGACACGTCCTCGCTGACACAGGATTTTGCCTTCGCGATTGAGACGGAAACGAAGATCGTGCAGCACCGCAACGAAGAGGACCTGTGGCAGGAAGCGGTCAATACCCGCGATCCGGTGCAGATCATGCTGTTCATGCGCGCCTATCCCGAAAGCATCCATGCCGACAAGGCAAGCGACCTGTTGCAGACCGTTCTGGCTGAATCCTTCGGAACCGCTCCGCCATCCGGCGCGGTGCAGCCCGAGCAGCAGGAACAGGTGGCCGAGGCGACGGAAACCGACCGGCTGATGTATGAACTGGCGCTGGCCGACGACACGGTCCATTCCTACGAGGTGTATCTGCACAGTTTCCCGGATGGGGCGTTCTCGAACGAAGCGGTCGAACGGCTTTCCGCGCTCCGTCTCGGGGAAGAGACCGTGACCCGAAAGGCCGAGCCCACTGCCAAGATACCCGAGGCGGAAACCGATGGCGCAATCGCGGCGGACGAGACGCTGACGCTGGACACGCCGCTGAGCTTTGGAAATGCCTATGTGCGCGGCCAGACCATCAAGGAACTGGTGGCAGGCTCGCCGCAGTTCCCACCGCTGGAAGGGCTGCCCGAAGAGCTTTGGAAAGACCAGCAATGTTCCAACTGCCATCAGTGGACCGCAGAGACGCTGTGCGATCAGGCCCAAACCTATGTCAAACGGCCAGCCGCCGGAAATGTTGCAAAGCAACACCCCTATGGCGGCGGGCTAAAGGTCAACATGCGCCGCTGGGCTTTGGGCGGGTGTCAGGGCTAGGCCAGAGCGTTTTGCGTTTGATTTGAACGCATAACGCCTTAACCAGACAGTTTCGCCAGATCGGCGCTCAGCGCGCGGGCCTCGGCAATGCTGCGCTGCAGGGCGGCCAGCTTTGCATCGGGCGTGGCCCCTTGGGGTGTGTCATTCAGAACCCTGTCGATGCGGGATGCGGTGGCCGCGTCGCCTCCGCCTATAGCATCGCGTTGCTGCAGGATTTTCAGCTTCAGCTGCACCAGTTCCGATTCCGAGGACCGGATCTGCGCCGCAAGGGCATCGTTTCGCGCCTGCGCGGCGGCAACATCGCCTTCGGCGGCTTCGATACGGTCGTCATAGGCCCCTGTGGCAATGCCCGAGACCCCGGAGAAGAAGCCGCCCTCTGCCGGGTCAGTGGTGGTTTGACAGGCGGTCAGCACAAGGCAGGGGAAGATGGCAAAACGGATCATGTGGCCCCCGTTCAAAGCGATGAGGCCAGATCGCCGGCGATGCCGCGCATCTGCGTGATCTGATTTGACAGCGCAGCCAGATCGCCGTCGATGGGCGATGCCGTCTGACCGCGGGATATGGTCAGGTTGCGCGCTTCGGTGAACTCGGCCTGCCGCTTGGTTGCGCCATCGATGGCAAGTTCCATCTGGGTCAGATTGCCGTTGGCCTCGGCAAGTTCCTGTTGCAACTGGGCCGCGTCCACGGTTCCGGCGGCAACACCGGCGTTCAGCGCGTCAAGTTCAGCCTTTTGCGCCGCAAGGACCTGATTCATGACGTTCAGTGTCGTCTGCATTTCGCTGGCGTTGCTGTCCAGATCCTTCTTGATCTGCCGCAGACGGGATTCGCGCCCCGCGTAGTTTCGTTGAACAAAAGACACATAGGTGCCCGCCAGTGCCCCGGCCCCTAGGCCCAGGGATATCCCGGTGCCGACATCGTCGCTGCCACCCAGACCGAACCCGATCGCGCCGCCGGTTACACCGCCTGCAACCGCCCCTTGCAGGATGGTCTTCTGCATGGCGGCGGCCTGTTTGGCCAGATCGGCCTCGGCCTGTGACGACCCGCCGGGGGTTGCCTCGGGCGCGGCCGTCGGCTCATCGCTACCACCGCCACAGGCCGAAAGGGTCAGGGACACCGCGATGAATGCCGCGCTTAGTCGGGAGGTATGAGATCGGCCAGCCATTGGTAACTTCCTTTTTTGCTGTCTTCCGCCTGCGCAACATGCCGCAGAAACAGGGCGGCGTCGTTGTTCAGTTGCGCATCGGCATAGGTCAGGTCGCGCGAGCCCGAAGCCGCGCTGATGATCGACGTGTCAATGTCGGGAGGGAAAAAAATGACAGAGCGATTCAGCACTTCGTCATAGTAACTGCGGCTCTGGTCCAGACGCCGCAGGATGATGCCGCGCGACCGGTAGATATCGTAAACGTCGTTCCGTGCCTGCTGCAGAACGGGCAGGGCGTCGGTGTTTGTACGGGCAATCTCTTCGATCTGCGCCAGTGCATCCTCGGCGATCCCCAATGTGCGCTCGACGCTGCGCAGGGCAACGATGTCGGTACGCAGGCGCTGCAAGGTGGTCGCGGCCAGAAAGACCGAAACCTGCGCCGCGTCTTCAAACAGCCGTTCGGCCGAGGCGACCTCCTGCGCGGGCAGGCGGCGGCGATAACTGTCCAATGCCGGACCCAGATCGCGCGTCTGCCCGTCATTGAGATGCCCCAGAGCCACCAGCGCAGTCGCAAGCTGCTCCGGGTTCGCCTCGGCCAGCGAGGCGTTGACCGGGGCCAGCGATCCGGGCGACCCGGCCTTCAGACCGTCTATGCGATCATGGGCGAAAGCGGCAAACAACCCGTTGGGGTAAGCCCGCAGGTAGGTTTCAAAATCAGACGCATTCGCACTGGAGGCTATGCCGCGCCAATGCGCCAGATCCGCTGCGGTTTCGTCGTCAGCGGTCTCACCCGGCAAACCCGGCGCGAAGCTGTGTTCATCCAGCACCGATTCCTCGACCCAGGGTATCTGACGCCCGTCGGTTTCCAGAACCACCTGCTGGCGCACCCGTCCCAGCATCAGCCGGACATCCAAATCGGGCGTCGCGATATGGTCCAGCAGGCCAGAGGTAAAAACGCTGTTGTCGCCAATTCCGTCATAGGCCACGTTGCCGGGATCGGTGGCATAGGCGATCAGCAGCCCGGCCCCGCCGCGTATTCTGACAAGGCCCTGTTCAACCATGCCCCTGTCCGAGAACGGATTGTTCCGGCAGGCGTCCAGCAGCAGGATGCCCACCTTGGGACCCGCTTTGGTGATCACATCCCGCACCCGGTCCAGCGTCAGCGAACTGCGCCTGAGCGCCTGCAGATCGCTGCCCGCAAAATCGGTGCCGATCAGATGGTTTTCGCCGCCAATCTGAACCCCGTGCCCGGCATAGAAGAACACCGCCATTTCGGCACCTTCCGCCGCTGCGCCGAATTGATCCAGCGCTTGCTGCATCGCGTCTGCATTCTGGTCGGTGGCTTCCGTTACGGCAAAACCCAGCTCTTGCAACGCGCTGCTCAGCGCGGTGACATCGTTCACCGGGTTGCGCAGGGCCATGTCCGGGGACGCATAGTCGGAATTGCCGATCAGCAACGCCACCCGGCCCGAGGCGTGGGCCTGCGTCGCCCAGAATGTCAGGCACAGCAAGAAGATGCTCAGAACACCGGCCTGCAGGTCGGTGGGGCGGGTCAGGGTCATGCGAGCAAGGTAACGCAAGGTAACGTTTGATGACAATCGGCGTTGGCGTTCAGACGTGACGAATTTAGATTCCCCGAGAGGTTCTGCATCGGTGGGCAAATGCCCGGCGGGCGTGACCAGCGTTCGGGCTGCAAGCCTAGAAGCTTGTGATCACGGTTGCGCCAATTGAGCGGAATTTGTCCATTTCCATCAGCGCTTTCGGTGCTTCGTCAAGGCTGATCCGATCCCCGACAAGGCGGGCGGGGTCAAGCTTGCCGCTTTCCACCATATCCAGCATTGCGCCATAACGATGCGCCTGCATCCCATGAGAGCCGAGCAATTCGATCTCTTGCCCGACGATCTTGGGCATTGGGACTGCGGGCGCAGCGTGATCACCCAGCAACAGACCGACCTGAACATGCTTGCCTCGGGGGCGCAGGCCAAGGATCGAGTTGGTCATGGTCACGGGATGCCCCAGAGCGTCCAGCGACACATGCGCGCCGCCCTTAGTAATCTCGCGGATCGTTTCGGGAACATCCGCCTCGGCCCCGGAAACGGTGGTGACCGCGCCAAGCTCGCGGGCCAGATCCAACTTGCCGGGGTCGAGGTCGATCCCGATCACATTGGCCCCGGCGGCACTGGCGATCATCACCGCTGACAGGCCCACGCCGCCGCAGCCATGCACAGCCACCCATTGACCGGCAGAGACTTTGCCCTGATCCACCACCGCCCGGAACGCGGTGGCAAACCGGCAGCCCAGACTGGCGGCAGTGTCAAAATCCATCCTGTCCGGCAGGGCCACCAGATTCAGATCGGCCTGATGGATGGCGACATATTCGGCAAAGCTGCCCCAATGGGTGAATCCCGGCTGTTGCTGCTGAAGACAAACCTGCTGATGGCCTGCGTGACATTCGGCGCAGGACCCGCAGCCGCACACGAAGGGCACGGTCACCCGATCGCCGACGCTCCAGTTGTTCACGTCCTTGCCAATGGCCTCGACCACCCCGGCGAGTTCGTGGCCGGGGACATGCGGCAGGTCAATGTCGCTGTCATGCCCCATCCATCCGTGCCAGTCGCTGCGGCACACACCGGTCGCTTCCACCTTGAGGACAACGCCATGGGGTTCGGGCGTCGGATCGTCGACCAAGACCACTTTGGGGGCTTCCTGAAACTTTTCGTACAGCACGGCTTTCATGGGGCGGGTCCTTCCGTGAACGGGTGGTCTGGACCACTCCTATACGTCTGATCCAGTTGCCCGTCCAATCGACTTCCCCAGTGGTCAGAGCCTTTGGCCGTCGCCGTCGAAGGCCAGCATATCGGTTTGCTCGAAGCTGATGCCGACCTCGGCCCCGGGCGACACGCGGTGTTGACCGAAGGCCCGTATGGTGAAGGGTTTGTCCGTGCCGATATTGACCAGAACATTGGTGTCCGCGCCCAGATTTTCTACGTGTACGACGGTCCCCGACAACGCCCCGGCGTCGCCCAGCCTGGCGTATTCCGGGCGGATGCCGAAGACGGTGCCGGTATTGCCGCCAATCATCTCGGCCGGAACGAAATTCATTGCCGGAGACCCGATGAATTCGGCCACAAACCGGTTTGCGGGGTTGTTGTACAATTCCATCGGGGTGCCGACCTGCTCGATCCGGCCACTGCGCAGAACCACGATCTTGTCGGCAAGCGTCATGGCCTCGGTCTGGTCATGGGTGACGTAGATCATGCTGGCGCTGATCTGGCGATGCAGGTTGGCAATCTCGACGCGCGTGTTCAGGCGCAGGGCGGCGTCGAGATTGGACAGCGGCTCGTCGAACAGGAACAGTTTGGGGTTGCGCACGATGGCCCGGCCGATGGCAACGCGCTGGCGCTGACCACCGGACAGTTCGGCGGGGCGGCGCTCCAGATATTCCTCCAGCGACAGCATCCGGCTGGCCTCGGTGATGCGGCGCGAGATTTCGTCCTTGGCATGGCCCGCCTGTTTCAGACCCAGCGCCATGTTGCCCCGAACCGTCAGGTGCGGATAAAGCGCATAGGATTGAAACACCATGGCAATGCCACGCTTGGCGGGCGGGATGGTGTTCACCTGCTGGCCATCGATTTCCACGCTGCCCGAGGTTGCATCTTCAAGCCCCGCAATCACCCGCAACAGGGTGGATTTACCACAGCCCGAGGGGCCGACGAACACCACGAATTCGTTTTCCTCGACGGTCAGGTCGATGTTCTTCAGCACCTCGACCGGACCAAAGGATTTGCAGACGTTGGAAAGGGTCAGGGCAGTCACGTTACGTCTCCTTCAGGTCGACCGGCTGGCCGGTCCGAATGCTGTGATCTGCGGCAAGGCAGATGCGCAGGGATTGCACAGCGTCGTTCATGTGGCGGGTCAGGTCGATATCTTCGGAAATGGCTTGCAGCATATAGGCCTGTTCCGCATCGCAAAGCTGCTGGTGGCCAGGCTCACCCGCCATCTCGATCAGGGTGTCGCCTTCTGGTTTGTGCACCAGAATGCCGCCGACCCTGGTGTGGCCATCCACATCGTCCGAGTCGCCCTTGTTGCCTTCGGTGATCGACACGGCCCCGTTGGGCGAGACGATGTCTTTCACGAAAAACGCGGTTTCCGACATCATGGGTCCCCAGCCAGCCTCGTACCAACCAACCGAGCCGTCCACGAAGACAACCTGAAACTGACCGTAATTGTACATGTCGGGGGCGATTTCGTCGGACAGGCGCAGGCCCATGCCGTTGACGCGGACGGGCGGCGCGTCAGTAATCTGGCACATCACGTCCACGTAATGCACCCCGCAATCGACGATGGGCGAGGTTGTCTGCATCAGCGCCTTATGCGTCTCCCATGTTGGGCCGGTGGATTGCTGGTTCAGGTTCAGGCGAAAGACATAAGGTCCGCCCAGATCGCGCGCTTCCGAGATCAGGCGCATCCACGAGGGGTGGTGCCGCAGGATATAGCCAACGACCAGCTTGCGGTTGGTCTCGACCGCCTTGGCGACCACGCGGCGCGCATCCTCGACGGTGGTTGCCAAGGGTTTTTCGACGAACACATGCGCCCCGGCCTCCATCGCGGCGCAGGCGTAATCCGCGTGGCTGTCGGAATAGGTGGCGATGACCGCCAGATCGGGCGCGGTTTCGGCCAAGGCCGCATGGAAATCGGTGAACACCGGATAGGTTTGCAGATCGGGGTGATCGACTGCGCCGGACCGGTTCACCAGCCCCACGATTTCTGCATCCGGGTGGTGATGGTGTGCCAACGCATGGCTCAGCCCCATATTGCCCAGACCTGCGACAAGAACCCGGATCATTTGACCGCCCCCGAAGTGATGCCGCGGATCAGTTGCCGCGAGAAAATGACATAGAGGATCATGACAGGCAGGATCGCCATGCTCAGCGCTGACAGAACCGCATTCCAGTCCGTCACGAACTGGCCGATGAAGACCTGACTGCCCAATGTCAGGGTCTTCGTCTCTTCCGCCGGGGCAAGGATCAGCGGGAACCACAGGTCGTTCCAGATCGGGATCATGTTGAACACCGCCACCGTTGCCATCGCCGGACGGACCAAAGGCAGGACGAGGCGGAAGAAGATCGTGTATTCGCTTAAGCCGTCAATGCGGCCCGCGTTCTTCAGGTCGTCGCTGACCTGCCGCATGAATTCCGACAGGATGAACACCGCCAGCGGCAGGCCCTGCGCCGTATAGACGAGGATCAGCGCCATCAGCGTGTTGACCAGCCCGGTCGCCACCATCATCTCAAGAATAGCGACTGTACCGATACGGATCGGGATCATGATGCCCAAAGCCAGATAGAGCCCCATCAGGGTGTTGCCCTTGAACCGGTACTCGCTGAGCGCAAAGGCCGCCATCGAACCGAACAGCAGGATGAAGAACAGCGACGCCACGGTGACGATCATCGAGTTCTGGAAATACAGGAAGAAATCGCCCTGTTTCATAACCGTCTGATAGCCGATCATCGAGAATGTTTCGGCATCGGGCAGGGCCAGCGGCTCGCGGAAGATCGCCTTGCGGGTCTTGAAGCTGTTGATCAGGATCACAAAGACCGGGAACAGCGCGATCAGCGTGTACAGGATCAGCGCGCCATGCATTGCGGCGAGGTTGAACGGGTTTCTGCGGGCTTTGTTCATGTCTCGCGCCCCCTCAGAACTGATACCGGCGGATGCGGGTCTGGATCAGGAACAGATACATGCAAACCCCGGTCAGGATGATGAAGAACATGCCCGTTGCGATGGCCGAGCCCATATGCGGATCGCCCAGTTGCAACTGGAAGCCAAAGAAGGTTCGGTACATGAACGTACCCAGGATATCGGTGGAATAATCCGGCCCCGCCAGCGCGCCTTGCGCGGCATAGATCAGATCGAACGCGTTGAAATTACCGACGAAAGTCAGGATCGAGATGATGCCGATCGACGGCAGGATCAGCGGCAGTTTGATCTTCCAGAAGGCGGCCATGCCGGTGATGCCTTCGACCTCGGCGGCCTCCAGAATCTCTTCGGGGATGGACAGAAGGGCGGCGTAGATCAGCATCATCGGGATGCCCACGAACTGCCAGACCGAGACCAGCGCCAGTGTGGTCAGGGCGTATTCCTCTTTCCCCAACCAGGGCGAATAGAGCGATTTGAGCCCGACCGAGGCCAGCAAGTCGGGCGCAATGCCCCAGATCGGCGACAGGATCAGTTTCCACGCAAAGCCGACAATGACGAAGGACAGGATCGTCGGGATGAAGATCGCCGAGCGATAGAAGGCGGCAAACCGCAGGCGCGGGTGGCTTAGCATGGCGGCCAGTGCGATGCCGATTGGATTCTGGACCAGCATATGGATGAAGAAGAACCAGAAGTTGTTGCCCAGAGCGTTCCAGAACGCACCGGACCACAGCGGATTGCCGAACAGGGTGCGGAAATTCTCGAGCCCGACAAAAACGCGCGCCTGATCCACCTCGGTATACAGCGCCAGCCGCAGGGTGTTGAACAGCGGAAAGACCATGACGGCCGAGTAGACAAGCACAGCAGGCGCAAGAAAGACCACGATGTGCCATTTGATCCGGCTGGTGCCCATAACATGCCTCAATGGTTCAGGTTGGTTCCGGCCCGTCAGGCCGGAACCGTTGGTGGGGTGAGTGGCTTACTGATGTGGCGCGTACCAGCCCGCCAGGCCATCCTGCAGGCGTTTCCCGGCGTCTTCCGGGCTTTCCGTGCCTTTGACGACATTGGCCGAGGCGTTCCAGGTTTCCAGTTCCAGATTGGGCTCGCCCCGCGACAGGATCTGGTAGGTCGAGCGGATGGTGGTCTCGCACTCGCCGCGCCAGCTTACGAATTCCTTGGCCAGCGCGTCTTCCAGTTCGACAGGCTCATTCGAAAGCGGGAAGAAGCCCGGCAGCGCGTTGCCGAAGATTTTCGCAAATTCGGGCGAGGCCACCCAGGCCAGGAAGGTGCGCGCAGCTTCCGCATTCTCGCTGGCCGCGTTCATGCCGATCCCGATATCGGTGTGATCCGAGATATAGCAGGTATCGCCCGCATTCCGGACCGGCGGTTTGAAGGCGCCCATCTCAAAATCGGCCTGCGTGTTGAAGCCCGAGATTTCCCAGCTACCCGCAGGGTAGATCGCGGCCCGTCCCAGTGTGAACAGGTTCTGGCTGTCCGGATAGGTCTGTGCCTCATACCCGTCGCCAAGATAGTCTTTCCACTTGGCCAGCGTTTCATAGGGCGCAACCCACTGCTCATCCGTCAGTTTCTGCGATCCATCGATCAGCCCCAGACGGCCTTCTTCGCCCTTCCAGTAGTTCGGGCCGATGTTGTTATAGCCCATGGTGGCGGCTTCCCACTGGTCGTTGGTGCCCATCGCCATCGGGATATAGCTGCCGTCCTCTTTGATCTTGTCCAAGGCCGCAAAGAATTCGGCTTCGGTCGTCGGCACTTCGATGCCAAGCTCGTTGAACGCGTCTTTGTTGTAGATAAAGCCGTGGATCACCGACGCCATCGGAACGCAGAAGGTGGCGGAGCCGTCGTCGGTCTGCCACGCGGCTTTTGCGACGTCCGAGAAATTGCTCATCGCGGGCATATCGGACAGGTCGGACAGGTGCCCGCCATCATAGAGGCCCAGCGAGCGGTCGAACGGGCGGCAGGTGATGATATCGCCTGCGGACCCGGCCTCGAGCTTCGCGTTCAGGGCGGCATCATACTCGGTCGGAGCCAGCGGCGAGAATTTGAGCTTGATATCCGGGTGCTGCGCCTCGAACGCCGGAATGATCTTTTCCTGCCACAGGGCAAGGTCATCGTTGCGCCAGCTTTCGATGAGCAGTTCCGTTTCCGCATAGGCGGTCGTGGCCAAAGCCGATGAGGCCAGCAAAATTGCGCTGAGCGACGTCTTTTTCATGGTTTCCTCCCTATTGAACTGAATTTGCTTGAAGTTCCTGAAGCGCCGGGCGCAGATGCCCGTCGGATTGCCTGAGCAATTGCTCTGCCTGCTGGGTGTCAGGAGCCCCCGACGCCAGCAAAATGGCCTGCTTCAGATCGCCCGCAGTCTCGTCCAGCGCTGAACCGGCCTCGTCCTCGCACACTCCGGTAATTTTCGTTATGATGTTTTCGGCGCGGTGGCGCAGTTTGTGGTTGTCGGCAACGACATTGACCATCATCCCGTCATGCACATGCCCCAGCCGGATACCCATCAGCGTGGACATCATGTTCAAGGCGACCTTTTGTGCGGTGGCGGCCCCCATTCGGGTTGAACCGGCAATGATCTCGGGCGGCGTGTTCAGAAAAATCGCGCAGTCGGCGTGGTCGAACAGCGGCGCTTTTTCGTTGTTGGCGATGCAGATGGTTTTGGCCCCTGCCGCCCGGGCCTTGCGCGCGAAATGAAGCGGGTAGGGGGTCGAGCCACTGGCCGATATGGCGATCACCGCATCGCCGGGTTTGACCGTAGCCGCAGCCGCCTCAGCCGCTTCGGCATCGTCCTCGGTATGGCCGGGCATGGCGGCACCCGAGGGCACGCCACCGGCCATGCAGATCGCGATGGAGTCCGGGGACAGGCCGTAGGTGCCGGGCAGTTCGGCCCCATCCGCAAGCCCCATCAGGCCGGACGACCCGGCCGCCGCATAGTAGATGCGACCGTTGTTTTTTACCGTTGCGGTCAGAATCCCGGCCCCCTGCGACAGCTCGGCCAGACAGGCATCCAGACCCGCCAATGCCTCTTTCTGCGCAGTCAGCAAGCGCGCGAGAATGTCGGCGTCAGGACGCAGGTCCAGGCCTTCGGCCCCGTCACGCAGCATTTCGGTTTGCGGCAGCATTTGATTCCCCTTTGGCGTCCTATCTAATACCTATACAATACCTTTTGTCTACCTTTTGTTTGATTTATCTCATTTCGGATCAAAAAAACACAGAAATAGCCGTGTATAGCGTGCAAAGGTCTTTTTTTCGGACTAAAGGTATTGTAAAGGTATCTATATGGCCGAGTCTCTCCCATATCTCATCGCTATTGATGGCGGCGGCACCCGCTGCCGGTTTGCTTTGGAAGCACCCGCAGGCCGGACGGCGGTCAGCTTTGGCAGTGCCAATGTGTTCTCGGACCGTGAGACCGCGCTGAGCACATTGAACGCGGGCCTCGAGGCATTGATGAGCGAAGCGGGCCTGTCGCAGGATGCGCTGGCTGATATTCCGATCTACGCGGGCCTTGCCGGTGTCACTGATGCGGAAACCGCATCCGAGGTCGCGCGGCACCTGCCGTCCCGGATTGTACAAGTCGAGGATGACAGCCGATCCTCCGTTGTGGGGGCGCTTGGGGATCGGGACGGCTGTCTTATCGGCATCGGAACGGGGTCGTTTCTGGCGCGGCAAACAAGCGAACGCATTCAGTTTATCGGCGGCTATGGCCCGTTGATCGGGGATGAGGCCTCGGGCAATTGGCTGGGCACATTGCTTCTGCGGCAGGTTCTTCTGGCTGCCGACGGGATTGAGCAACCGAGCCCATTGACACGGGACATCAGCGCCCGTTTCAATGACGACCCGATCAAGATCGTGGCGTTTTCTGGCGCTTCCCGGCCTGCCGATATTGCCGACCTCGCCCCGCAGATCATTGCTGCGGCGATACAAGGAGACCGGGTCGCCAGGACACTGATGCAAAAGGGCGCCGATTACATCATCGGCGGGCTGAACTCGCTTGGCTGGTCTATAGCAGAGCCGATTTGTGCAGTGGGTGGTGTCGCACCGCATTACGCAAGCTATCTGCCGGACGAGATGCAACAGGCGCTGACAGAACCACAAGGCACGGCCATCGACGGGGCGCTGAAACTGGCCCGGCGATTGGTCGAACGGGCAAAGGTCGGGGCAGCATGACTTTGGACACCATCGAAAACTTCCTGGGCGACAATGGCTGGATGCATGATGCGACCGGTCCCAGATATGTGCGTCTGCGCAAGCGGATCGAAAAGAGCATCGAACTGGGACTGCTGGGCGAAAGCGCGCCACTGCCTGCGGAACGGGAAATCGCCAGCCTGACCGGCCTGTCGCGGGTGACAGTGCGCCGCGCGATGCAGGATCTGGTCGATCGGGGCATTATCATTCAGCGGCAGGGTTCGGGCAGTTTCGTCGCGGACGGAACGCCGAAGGTGGAACAGTCGCTGTCACGGCTGACCTCGTTTACCGAGGATATGTCGCGGCGCGGTCTGGATTCTTCCAGCGAATGGCTGGATCGGGGCATTCACACGCCCTCACCCGAGGAGGTGATCGCGCTGGCCCTGTCGTCCGGGGAAGCCGTTGCGCGCATTTCCCGCCTGCGCCGTGCGAATGACAGGCCGATGGCGATTGAACGGGCCTCGCTGCCCATCGACATACTGCCGAAACCGCAACAGGTGGAATCTTCGCTGTACGAAGTGCTGGAGCGCAGCGGGAACCGGCCTGTCCGGGCTCTGCAGCGTATTTCGGCGATCAATCTGGAAAGCGAGGATGCCGACCTTCTGGGCGTTCAGCCCGGCGCGGCGGGGCTGCGCATCGTGCGCACCTCGTACCTGTCCAACCGGCGGGTCGTGGAATTCACCCGCTCAATCTATCGCGGTGATGCGTATGACTTTGTCGCAGAACTGCGCTTGGCCAACAGCTAGGACATTCTATGCCACAGCAAACCACCCGGATGCGCCGGGAAATTGACGAAATACCGCTGGCCATTGAGCGGCTTCTGAGCCGGGGCCAAAAGGATGTGAGCGCCGTCGCAGCTGTCGCGCGCGACCTTGATCCGACCTTTATCACCACCGTTGCGCGCGGCTCGTCGGATCACGTGTGTACCTATCTGAAATATGCGTCCGAGATCCTTCTGGGCGTGCCCGTAGCCTCGGTCGGGCCGTCCGTCGCGTCGATTTATGATGCGCCCTTGAAGCTGCAAAACAGCCTTTGCCTGGCGGTGTCGCAGTCCGGCCAAAGCCCGGATATCCTTGCGATGGCGCGCAATGCCGGACGGGACGGGGCCTTGACCGTCGCTTTGACAAACGATGCCGGTTCTCCGCTCGCCTCGGCCAGCGCGCATCCCATCGACATTCAGGCGGGTCCCGAACTGAGCGTTGCGGCGACAAAGACGTTTGTCAGCTCGGCGGTGGCAGGTCTTTGGATGCTGGCGGAATGGAGCGGGGACGCCGCCCTTTTATCCGCAATCCGCGCCTTGCCGCAGCATCTGGAAAGTGCGGCGCGCATAGACTGGCCCGAGGTTCGCGACGCAATCGGGGCGCGGCCGTCGCTGTTCACGTTGGGTCGTGGGCAGGCCTTGGCGGTTTCGAACGAGGCGGCGCTGAAGTTCAAGGAAACCTGCCAGTTGCATGCGGAAAGCTATTCGTCCGCCGAGGTGCTGCATGGCCCGGTCTCGATTGTCGAGGAAGGCTTCCCGGTGCTCAGCTTCGCGGCTGCCGACGCGGCGGAAGCGGCGCTGTCGCAAGTGTCTGATGCCATAAGCGCCAAGGGGGCCCATGTGTTTGCAACAACCGGCAAGGTACAACAGGCCACGCGGATCGACCATGTGCGCACGCTGCATCCGCTGACCGATGCGCTCAGCCTGATCGTGTCGTTCTATTCCATGGTCGAGGCTTTTGCGGCCTCTCGCGGCATTGATCCCGACACCCCGCGCCACCTGAACAAGGTCACGGAAACGGTATGACCGACGCGCTTCAGGCCATCACCGGGGCGGATATTCTGACGCCGGGGCAGGTGGTTCAGGATCATGCGCTGTTGCACCGGCAGGGCCGGATTGAAGCGGTGGTCCCTGAGGTGGATGTCGGCCCGACGGTCGCGCGGACTGAACTGGCTGGTGGCCTAATGGCACCGGGTTTCGTCGATCTGCAGGTCAATGGCGGTGGCGGCGTCATGTTCAACAATCAGCCGGATGTGTCCACGTTACTGCGCATGGCCGAGGCCCATGCAGGGATCGGGGCCACTTCCATTCTGCCCACTCTGATCACCGACACGCCGGAGGTGACCAGACAGGCCATATCCGCAGCAATCGAAGCTGTGGAGATCGGCGTTCCGGGCATTCTCGGCCTGCATCTTGAGGGACCGCACCTTGCCAAATCCCGCAGGGGTGCCCATGACGCGGCCCTTATTCGCCCGATGGAACAGTCCGATCTGGACAGGCTTCTTGAGGCGGCAGCGCGTCTGCCGGTACTTAAAGTTACCGTAGCCCCCGAAAGCGTCTCGACCGCGCAAATCAGCGCGATGGCTCAAGCGGGGATACTGGTCTCGCTGGGCCATACCGATGCGTCTTACGCGGATTGCGTGGCTGCGGTCGAGGCTGGTGCAAGCTGCGTGACGCACCTGTTTAATGCCCAAAGTCAGATGGGCAACCGCGAACCCGGCACAGTTGGGGCGGCCTTGGCCCTGGGCGGTCTGTCCGCCGGGCTGATCGCCGATAACATCCATGTCCACCCGGCCACCATGCGTAACGCGGTGAGGGCAAAACAGGGGCCGGGGTTCGTATTTCTTGTCAGCGACGCGATGGCGACCGCAGGTTCGGACATTACCAGCTTCGAGTTGAATGGCCGTGAAATCCTGAGAAACCACAACAGGCTGACACTGGCCGACGGCACGTTGGCAGGGGCGCATCTTGAGTTGCTGGACGCCGTCCGCAATCTGTCCGACGTGACCGGAATGCCGATTTCCAAAGCGCTGGAAATGGCCGGTCGCCTTCCCGCTGCGTTGATCCGGAACGATCTGGTCGGGCGGCTTTCCGAAGGATGTCATGCGCATATGGTGCATATCGGACGCTCGGGCGATCTGGAAACCGTCTGGCAGTTTGGGCGCAGGATCGACCGTTAGACGGCGGTTTCTGTGTGAAACCCGCATCGGTTCAAGTTTCACCCGAACCCGGCGTTGTTGAATCCCAAACGCCGCCCATTGCGCGACTGTGCCGAAATGTCGTCCGACCTTCATCAAAACGAGTTGCTGCCCGGGCAATAATATGTGGTACTCTTCATATGCGAGTTTGTTAATTTAACCATTGATTCTGAAACAGGTATTTCGACACGAAAGGAGGGGAAACGCCCACCGAGTAAACCGGAACGCAAAACACGCTGCACCGGACCCATTACAGGTATGTCTGCGGACACATAGCCCGGCCCGGATTTTGGCGGTTTGAAGAAACAAGAGGGTCGTAAAGATGAAATTCAGAACGATAGCGGCATCATCAGCGGCGCTGATGGCATCGGCGTACGCATTCCCGGCAACTGCCGAACTGAAATATGACAACAATTCGGGCGGCTTTGTCGTCCTCTACGGTCAATTGAACCCGGCCATTATTTCGGTCGATGATGGTCAGGAAACGGAAACCAACGTCAGGGATTTTGACGCTTCCAACAGCCGGGTCGGCCTGCGGCTGGAACAGCCCTATGGCAATAACACGTTCCAGTTCCGGTTCGAAACCGCCCTTGGCCTGCCCAATTCGACGGAAACGGACCAGAACGGCAATGACTTCAGCGGCTGGACACGCGAAGATATCCGCCATGTGGATTTCTCGCTTGAAGGCGACTGGGGCAAATTCTCGGCCGGGCAGGGCAGCATGTCCGGGGACGGCATTGCCGAACAGGACCTGTCGCTGGTCGGTCTGGTGCTGTATTCCTTCACCGCCGATTCCAACGCCTCGTTCCTGTTCCGCGATGACGCCGGTTTTCTGACCGGTCCGACCGTGAGCGGCACAACCGACAGTTTTGACGGCGCGCGCCGCACGCGTATCCGCTATGACACCCCATCGTTCAACGGGTTCACCTTCAGCGCCTCTTACGGCCAGAACGTGCTTGAGGAAGATTTCGACGATGACCGCGATTACTATGACGTCGCGATTTACTACCGAAACAAAGTGACCAGCAATATCGAGGTTGCGGCGGGGCTGGGCTATCTGGTCCGCAGCAGCGGCAAAAGCGGTCCAGGCGGCAGCCAGAGCGCGCGGCGCGAGGATGTTGTCGGTTCAGCCTCGATCCTAGTGAACGAGCGCTTCAGTTTCTCGATCGCCGCAGGTGAGCGGGACGTGGACAGCAGCACCGCGGCTGACCCCAGCTATTTCTACGCCAAGATCGCCTATGAAGATAACTGGTTCTCTTTCGGCAAAACCGGGATTGGTCTGCACTATTGGGACGGGTCCGACTTTAACGCCGACGGCTCGGATTCGGATGTCTGGGGGATCGGTATCGTGCAGAAGATCGACAGCCTGAATATGGAGGCCTATTTCTCGTATCAGGACTATGCCTATGACGATTCATCGGACAATTTCGACGACCTGTCGACCGTCGTTCTGGGCGCGCGCTGGAAGTTCTGAACTGGCTTGACGCCGCCGGGCCGGGAAACCGGCCCGGCCTTTTTGCAGGTCAGAGCTTGTTGACCGGAGTCTTGAGCATCATGTTCCCGTCTTCATCCGTCGGCACCTCGCCGCCGCGCATGTTCACCTGCAAAGACGGCAGGATCAGTTTGGGAACGTCAAGCTGAGCATCCCGCTCGGTCCGGAATTTGATGAACTCTTCGCGGGTTTTCCCACCGCCGACGTGAATGTTCCTGGCCTTTTGCTCTCCGATCGTCGTCTCCCACGCGATGGCCCGGCCACCGGGGCCGTAATCGTGGCAGATGAACAGCCGCATCTCGTCGGGCAGGGACAGAACGCGCTGAATTGAATCGTAGAGCTGCCCCGCATCCCCGCCCGGAAAATCCGCGCGGGCCGAGCCGCCATCGGGCATGAACAGCGTGTCGCCTGCAAAGGCGGCGTCACCCATCACGTGGACCATGCAGGCCGGCGTATGGCCCGGCGTGTGCAGGGCGAAACACGGCAGTGACCCGATTGCGTAGGTATCGCCATCGGCAAAAAGAGCCTCGAACTGCGATCCGTCGCGCTGGAATTCGGTGCCTTCGTTGAAAATCTTTCCGAACGTATCCTGCACCGTCAGGACGTGCTCGCCGATGCCGATTTTACCGCCAAGCTCCTGCTGGATATAGGGGGCCGCCGACAGATGGTCGGCATGGACATGGGTTTCGATGATCCATTCCAGCGTCAGGCCCTGAGAGCGGATAAACGCGATGATCTGATCCGCCGAGTCAAAGGTCAGGCGCCCGGCAGCCGGATCGAACTCCATCACCGGGTCGATGATTGCGCAGGCCGTGCCGGACGGGTCGCGCACCACATAGCTGATTGTATTGGAGATCTCGTCAAAGAACCCGGTGACTTCGGGTTTTACAGCCATATCAACAGGTGGGATCGTCATGGCAAAGTCCTTTTGACTGGTCGGGGCAACTGTACCTTGCGGGGTATTGAAAACAAAGAAAAGAGCCGGGGGCTCTGAGGATTTAAATCAGCGGGCAAGCCTGCCGCCTTACCAGATCAGTCTGTGTCAGCGACATGCTCGACCGGCCCGCCCGATTTTTCCCAGGACCCGAACCCGTCTTTCAGATGCGAAGCCTCGAACCCCATATCCTGCAGGGTGGCGACGGTGATTGCGGAACGCCAGCCCGAGGCGCAGTGAAAGACGTATTTCTTACCCTCCTGCGCGAAGATGTCCTTGTGATAGGGGCTTTCGGGATCGACCCAGAACTCGATCATGCCGCGCGGGGCGTGAAAGCTGCCGGGGATGAAACCGGTGCGCTGACGTTCGCGCACGTCGCGAATATCGACAATCACCACATTCGGGTCGTCGGCCATTGCGATCAGATCGGTGGTTTCGATCTCTTCAATGCGGTCTCGGGCGTCTTGCACCATCTGCGCGGCGGATTTTTTCAGAGCAGCCATTCCAACCTTCCGTTTCCAGTACGTTTTTCAAATATTGACCCACCCAAAGACCCGTTGCAACCTGCGCCCATGCAGGCGCGGCGGCGCTTTTAGCATAAGGGGCGGACCAGCCAATGAAACCACATAGCCCGATCTCTGTTTGGGACATCTCGGCCAAGGAACAGGACGTCCGGAACCCCATGGCGGGCGATGTGAGAACCGATGTCGCGATAGTCGGCGGCGGCTACACGGGTCTGTCTGCGGCCCTGCATTGCGCGGAACGTGGGCTGGGGGCCCATGTGCTTGAGGCGCAGCGTATCGGGTTTGGCGGCTCGGGGCGCAATGTCGGGCTGGTCAACGCCGGGGTCTGGCACCCGCCAGCAGCCGTTCGCAAAAAGCTGGGCGATATCTACGGGCCGCGGTTCATCAAATGCTTCGGCGATGGGCCCGGTCTGGTTTTCGATCTTATCGAAAAACACCAGATACGTTGCGAGGTGACGCGGACCGGCACAATTCATGCCGCCCATGCAAAGTCCGGTCTGAGGGATCTGGAAGCCCGCCATGCCGAATGGGCGCGTCTGGGTGAGCCGGTCGAATTGCTGTCGCCCGAGGAGATGGTCCGGAAAACTGGGACAAATATGTTTCACGGCGGTCTTCTGGACCATCGCGCAGGCACCATCAATCCGATGGGCTATTGCCGGGGTCTGGCCCGTGCCGCTCAGGCGGCGGGTGCCGGGATCAGCACGGGCGTTCGGGCAACCAGGCTGCGCCGCGACGGGGATATGTGGATAGTTGAAACGGATCAGGGAATTGTTCGGGCAAAATACGTCGTTCTGGGGACAAACGCTTATACCGACGCGCTTTGGCCCGACCTGAACCGCGTTTTCACCAATATCCATTTTTTTCAGTTGGCAACGCAGCCGCTGAAGGCTGAATTGTCGCATATCCTGCCGGGTCGGCAGGGCCTTTGGACGACGGCGCAGATCATGTTCAGCCTCCGCCGCGATGCGTCCGACCGGCTGGTCATCGGCTCGATGGGATCGCTGGTGGGTTCGGTCGGGCGCGGCCTGTCGCATCGCTGGGCCAGAAAGCAACTCGCGCGGCTTTTTCCCGACCTTGGGCCGGTGGCGTTCGAAGAGGCGTGGCATGGCCGGATCGCCATGACGCCGGACCATCTGCCCCGCATCTACCAACTGGCCCCGAACCTGCTGACGGCCATCGGATACAATGGGCGCGGCATCACGACCGGCACGATTTTCGGGGCCTGCATGGCCGATCTGATTGCGGGGATGGACCCGGGCGATCTGCCGCTGCCCATGACGCAACTAACCACGGTGCGGTCCGCGCCGATCATGTCTCGCTTCTACCAGACGGCGTTTACCGCCAATCAGATTCTCAAGAGCCTTTAGGCGGAAAGGACAGTTGCTTATCGACGTGGATTTCCGGGCGTGCAGGACTGTCCGTTGAGGCCTGTCTGCAGTATTTTGCAAACAGCCACTCTTCTGGTGGCAATCCCAAAAGCACAACGATAGTAAGGAGGCCAGTATGGGAGGGTACGATATGCTGACACAACCCGAAGACCGCCACGCCGCCACGCCAGAATCCGCGCGCGCTAAAATGCCCCGCATGACGTGGGAAGACCCTTTCCTGATCGAGCAGGAACTGACCGAAGAAGAGCGCATGATCAGGGATGCGGCCCACGCCTATTGCCAGGACAAGCTGGCCAGCCGCGTCATCATGGCGAACCGTGATGAAAACTTCGACCGTAAGATCATGACCGAAATGGGTGAGTTGGGCCTGTTGGGTTCGACCATCCCAGAAGAATATGGCGGCGTCGGCGCAGGTTACGTGTCTTACGGCCTTGTCGCGCGCGAGGTTGAGCGCGTGGATTCCGGCTATCGCTCGGCCATGTCCGTGCAATCCAGCCTGGTGATGCACCCGATCTTCGCCTATGGCACCGAGGAGCAGCGGCAGAAATTCCTGCCGAAACTGGCCTCGGGCGAGGCGGTTGGGTGCTTTGGCCTGACCGAACCGGATCACGGCTCGGACCCCGGCGGCATGCTGACGCGCGCCACGAAGGTCGATGGCGGCTATCTGGTCTCCGGCGCCAAGAACTGGATTACCAACTCGCCGATTGCTGACGTATTTATCATCTGGGCCAAGTCCGATGCGCATGACGGCAAGATCAAGGGTTTCATCCTTGAAAAAGGCATGAAGGGTCTGAGTGCACCGAAGATCGAAGGCAAATTCTCGCTGCGGGCCTCGATCACCGGCATGATTCAGATGGATCAGGTTTTTGTGCCCGAAGAAAACCTGCTGCCGAACGTGTCGGGCCTGTCCGGGCCGTTTGGCTGCCTGAACCGGGCGCGTTATGGCATTGCATGGGGTGCCATGGGCGCGGCCGAGGCCTGCTGGCATGCGGCGCGCAGCTATACGATGGACCGCAAGCAGTTCGGCAAACCTCTGGCCGCGACGCAGCTGATCCAGAAAAAGCTGGCGGATATGCAGACCGAAATCTCGTTGGGCCTGCTGGGGGCGCTGCAACTGGGGCGTCTGTTTGAATCGCACAGCGCACCTGCCGAACTGATCAGCCTGATGAAGCGCAACAATTGCGGCAAAGCCATCGCCGTCGCCCGCGAAGCCCGTGACATGCATGGCGGCAACGGCATCAGCGACGAATACGGCGTCATCCGCCATGTCATGAACCTTGAGGCGGTGAACACTTATGAGGGCACTCATGACATCCACGCGCTGATCCTTGGGCGGGCACAGACCGGGCTGCAGGCCTTCATGTGACGGTTCGCATCACCGCAAGAGGTGTGAGATGAGCAACGGCGACGCTTACGACCCATCACAGGAGGGCGCGAAAATGTCCTTTGCAAAGGACATGAGCTATGGCGATTACCTGTCGCTGGATACCATCCTGTCGGCGCAGCATCCGTTGTCCGACGCCCATGACGAGATGCTGTTCATCATCCAGCACCAGACGTCCGAGCTGTGGATGCGGTTGGCTTTGCACGAATTGCAGGCCGCCCGCGTGCTGATGGTCGAAGGCCGCGCGGATCAGGTGTTCAAGATGCTCAGCCGGGTGTCGCGGATATTCGAACAGCTCAACAATGCCTGGGACGTGCTGCGCACCATGACCCCAAGCGATTACACCAAGTTCCGTGAGGCGCTTGGGGCCTCGTCGGGGTTTCAGTCCCATCAATACCGGCTGATAGAGTATGTTCTGGGCAACCGGAACACCGCGATGATGAAGGTGCATGAACACAACCCTGACCTGCACCGGATGCTGGAGGACGAACTGGCCCAGCCCTCAATCTACCACATCGCCCTGCGCATGCTCGAGGCTGAATTGGGCACTGCGTTTGATCCTGCAGTCTATCGCTTGCGCGCACCGCATCAGTCCGACGATGCGGTCATCGCCGCATGGACCCGGATTTACCGCGAACCGGACACCCATTGGGTGCTGTACCAACTGGCCGAAAAGCTGGTGGACCTCGAGGATTATTTCCGCCGCTGGCGGTTCAACCACGTGACGACCGTGGAACGGGTGATCGGTTTCAAGCGCGGGACGGGTGGCACCAGCGGCGTCAGCTATCTGCGCAAGATGCTGGATGTGGAACTGTTCCCGGAACTGTGGAACCTGCGCGGGGGATTGTAGGATGGAGCTGCCCAGAAAAGACCTGTTCGATATCCCCGAAGGGGTCATCTATCTGGATGGCAACTCGCTGGGGCCATTGCCGAAATCCGTGGCACCCGCAGTGCAGGATGTGGTCACGCGCCAATGGGGTGGTGAACTGATCCGGGGCTGGAACAGTTGCGGCTGGATGGAACAGCCCGCCCGCGTCGGTAACCGTATCGCCCGCCTGATCGGCGCGCCTGACGGCTCGGTTGTGATGGGCGATACCCTGTCCATCAAGGTTTTTCAGGCTTTGTCGGCTGCGCTGGCGATGCGCCCGGATCGAAAGGTCATCCTGTCGGACAACGGCAACTTCCCGACCGACCTGTATATGGCCGAAGGGCTGATTGCGCTGAAAAACGCAGGTTATGAGTTAAAGACCGTCGACCCCGAGGCAGTGGCCGAGGCCATCGATGACAAGGTCGCGGCGGTGATGCTGACGGAGGTCGATTACCGCACCGGGCGCAGGCATGACATGAGCGATATCACCCGGCGGACGCATACGGCGGGTGCAGTCATGATCTGGGATCTGGCCCACAGCGCCGGGGCGATCGAGGTTGATCTCGCAGGTTCCAACTGTGAGTTCGCGGTTGGCTGTACCTATAAATACTTGAATGGAGGTCCGGGTGCGCCCGCCTTTATCTATGTGCGCCCCGACCTGATCGACCAGACGCAGCCCGCGCTGGCGGGCTGGCTGGGCCATGGCTCGCCCTTTGCCTTTGAACTGAACTATCGGCCTGCGTCCGATATCGAACGTATGCGCGTCGGCACCCCTCCGGTCCTCCAGATGGGTGCGTTGGAAGAGGCGCTGAAAGTCTGGGATGGCGTTTCCATGGCCGAGGTCCGGGCGGCCTCGGTGACCCTGTCTGAGCGCTTCATCGCTGAGGTCGAGGCGCGCTGCCCGCGACTGACGCTGGCCAGCCCGCGCGACGCGGCTATCCGGGGCAGTCAGGTGTCGTTCGCCTTTGATCAGGGCTATGCCGCGATGCAGGCGCTGATTGATCGGGGCGTCATCGGCGACTTCCGCGCGCCCAACATCATGCGGTTCGGCTTCACGCCGCTGTATCTGGACGAAGACGATGTGGTGGCCGCCGTTGATATTCTGACCGATGTACTGGACGACCGGCTTTGGGATGATCCCAAATACCGGGCAGTCAATCGCGTGACCTGAACCCTTTGACGCGGGGTTACGCAGCCTGCCCCTTGCGGGCGGCCTTTCAATTGAGAATGCTCTGAGTGTCTTTTTGCGCACATGCGCGCGAGGGGACCGCAAAGGCCGTAGCCATCTGAAAAGGATCATCATGGATTTTGCCCTGTCGCCCCGCGCCGAAGAACTCCGCACCCAGCTCAAAAGCTTCATGGAGGCGCATATCTATCTGCGCATCCGCGACCATAAAGAGGAAATGGAGGCGGGCAATTTCCCGGTTCCGTTCATGGAAGACCTCAAGGCGCTGGCGCGGGCCGAAGGGCTGTGGAACCTGTTCCTGCCCGGTCTGCGCGACGATGAGCCCGGCACGCGGCTGAGCAATCTGGAATACGCGCCTTTGGCCGAGATTATGGGGCAGGTCAGCTGGTCCTCGGAGGTGTTCAACTGCAGCGCGCCCGACACCGGCAACATGGAGCTTTTGCACATGTTCGCCACGCCGGAACAGCGCAGGGACTGGCTGGTGCCGCTGCTGAACGGCGAAATCCGGTCCGCCTTTGCCATGACCGAGCCGGATGTGGCCAGTTCTGACGCGACAAATATCACAACCTCGATCCGCCGCGAGGGGGATGAATACGTGCTGAACGGCCGCAAATGGTTCATCACCAACGCCTGCCATCCGAACACGAAGCTGTTCATCGTCATGGGCAAGACCGATCCCGGCGCGGACCGGCACAAGCAGCAAAGCATGGTCATCGTGCCGAAGGACACGCCGGGTTTCGAGATTGTGCGCAATCCGACGATCCTGAACATGCACGACCCCGAAGGCCACGCGGAACTGGTGTTCAAAGACGTGCGTGTGCCCGTCGCGAACCTGCTGGGCGAAGAGGGCAGCGGTTTTGCACTGGCACAGGCGCGGCTTGGGCCGGGACGCATTCACCACTGCATGCGCTCGATTGGTGCGGCGGAAATGGCGCTGTCGCTAATGGTCGAACGCGCGCAAGAGCGGGTGGCATTTGGCAAGAAACTCTCGGAACAGGGTGTCATCCGCGAGTGGATTGCAAAATCGCGGCTCGAGATCGAACAGGCCCGCCTGCTGACGCTGAAAGCTGCGTGGAAAATCGATCAGGTTGGCGCGAAGGCGGCGTTCCGCGAAATCTCACTGATCAAGGTCGTTGCTCCCAACGTCCACGCCGCCGTCACCGACCGGGCGATGCAGGTATTCGGTGCAATGGGTATGACGCCGGACACACCGCTGGCCGACAGCTACACATGGGCGCGCGCGTTACGCTATGCCGATGGGCCGGACGAGGTGCATCTGCAGGCCATCGCCAAACAGGAGCTGAAGAACTCAAATTTCGGCATGTCGGCACAATGGCTGACCCCGCCCAAGCGGTAAGCCGGGGCAGGGCGCATGTCCTGCCTAGAGCGCCAGAGTCAGGGCAATGGATGGCAAGGCAATCAGCAGGGCAAGGCGCAGAATGTCGGCCACCCAAAACGGAAAGATACCTGCAAACATCGTCCGGATCGGGATATCGGGCAGAATCGTGCGCAGCACGAAAACGTTCAGCCCGATCGGCGGGGAAATCAGGCTGATCTCCGTCACCACTACAACGATGATGCCGAACCAGATCGCGACCGCCTCGGGGTTCGACAGAATGCCGTCGCCGAAATCCAGGGACATGATCATCGGAAAGAAGATCGGCACGGTCAGCAGGATCATCGACAGGCTCTCGAGCACCGCGCCGAGCACGATGTAGATCAGCACCAGCACAAACATGACCACAAACGCGTTGACATCCAGCGACTGAACAAATGACAGGATGGCGTCCGGAAGACCGGCAAAGCTGATGAAGTTCGAAAAGACCTCAGCCCCGATGACAATGGCAAAGATCATGGCGGTTGGACGAACCGTGTCGATGCCGACCCGGAAAAGGTCACGGATGCCGATACCGCCCATGAATACCGCAATGATAAGCGACAGGAACGCCCCGACTGCGGCGGCCTCGGACGGGGTGAAGAACCCTCCGTAGATGCCGATCATGATCAGGCTGAACAGACCCACAACCGCGCCGACGCCGCCGAGTTCGCGGGCGTTCAACGGGTGATCGTCGGAACCGGCTGGCGCAAGATCGGGCTTGACTTTGACTGCGGCATAGACGGCGGCGATGTATAGAAGTACGCCCAGCAAACCCGGCAGCAATCCGGCCAGGAACAGTTTGGCAATGTCCGCCTCGGTTATGATGCCGTAGATGATCAGGATAACCGACGGGGGGATCAGAATGCCCAGCGTCCCACCGGCTGCGATGGATCCCGTCGCAAGGCTGTCTGCATATCCGACCTTGCGCATCGATGGCATGGCAACCCGCGACATAGTCGCAGCGGTCGCAAGGGATGAGCCGCAAACGGCGCTGAACCCGCCACAGGCCACGACAGTGGCCATCGCCAGCCCGCCCGGCAGCTTGCGCAACAGGCGCTGTGCCGCGGCAAACAGCGAGTGGCTAACGCCTGAGGCGGTCAGCAGGTTCCCCATCAGAATGAACAGCGGGATGACCGACAGGGTGAAGGACAGCACCGTGTCGAATGTCGTGTTGCCCAGCAGCGTGAAACTGGCCTTCCAGCTGCGCAGCAACGCAAAACCGACGGTTCCGACCCCGATCATGGCAAAGGCGATCGGCACCCGGGCCAGGACCAGCACGAACAATACGGCAATGCCCAGAAGCGAAGCGATCATTCCTTGGAACCTTTGACCAAGCCGACCCCCGCAGCGAGACCGGAAATTGCGCAGGCGGCAGCGACGACAATGGCGACCAGATACAACGGGATTGAGAGCGAGTTGGTTACCGAACCGCGTTTTTGCAGTTTCATGGCGTGTTCCCACACCTCCCACGCCATCATGGCAAAGGTGCCCGCGACAATGACGACCGAGAGTATGAGCAAAGCTTTGGACAGTATCCCCCGCGAGGGAAGCTTCAGCAGGTCCACCGTCACATGTTCGTTGGACACCGTGGTCAGTGGCATCGCCAGAAACACCAGCAGGGCAAGCCCGATTTCGGTCAGCTCAAAGGCGCCCTTTATCGGGCTGTTGAACACATATCGCGCCACCACGTCTGCAGCGGTCAGCAGCATCATCGCCAGCATGACCACAACTGACGCCATGGCCATGGCGTAGAACAGCTTGCGCCAGAGCGTTACGCCCCGGCGCGGATCGGTGTCGGCAGGATGAGCCATGCGAGGTTATTGCCCCGCCTGTTTGCGCATTTCTGCAAGCGCCGCTGTACCGTCGAAGCCGGTTTCGGCAACGGCGTCGGCCCATGCAGCCTCATGCTTGTCGGCAAAGCCCTTGATCGCCTCCAGAACTTCGTCCGGGGCATCGTAGACCTGAACCGAGCTTTCGGCGACATATTCAGCCGCAGCAGCATCTGCCGCATCCCATGTTTTGCCCGCAAGGGCGGCAAAGGCGGCACCCGATACGGCCTCGATTGCGGCTTTGTCGACGTCCGAAATCTCATCCCAGCGGTCTTCGTTCATCACCAGAAACCACGAGGTATTGTACATGCCGCCCGGGATACGCATTGAATGCGTGATGTGGTCCGTCAGTTTGAACGCTTTCATCGCCTCGATCGGGAAGGTGACGCCATCGATGACCCCGGTGGACAGTTTTTCGAACACCTGGCCCGGCCCCATGAATTGCGTGGTGATCCCAAGATCGCCGGACAGGTCTGCAATGTAACCGCCGGGCGTGCGAATTTTCAGGCCCGAGAAATCGTCGGCCGTTTCGATCTGCCGCTGGTTGTTATGGAACATCCCGGGGCCGTGCACGAAGAGACCCAACAGCTTCGCGCCTTCATGCTCTGCCTGCGCGTCGAGGTCGCCGGCATAGACGTTCCAATAGGCAACCGAAGTATCCTCGGCTGAATCGCCCAGAAACGAGAATTGTCCAATCCGCGACCGCAGGAAACGGTCATCGCGGGTGAACGAATGCAGGCCGTAGGTGATATCGGCCACCCCGTCCACCGCCAGATCGTAATGCGCCGGAGGCGGGCCGAGTGGTTTTGGAAGAATGCGGACGGTGACGCGGTCTTCGGTCGCTTCGGCCACCGAATCTGCCCAGGGCTGAATGATGTTGGCGACAACCGGATGCTGCGGCGGCAGCCACGATGACAGGACAAACTCCTCGGCTGTTGCGACAGAGGCCGTCAATACCACGCCTGACAGTGCCGATCCAATGATAGTCTTCATAGCGTTCATGTCATTCTCCTCCCAGGAAATCGCATTCCACTGTATCAATTTAGTTTCCGTTGAAACTATATTGCCAGTATTGGTTTCATGTGTAACAATGTCAACGAAAATAAAATTCTATGGCCAATGGTATTCAGGCCCGGCCGGAGAAGCAGCATGGAACGGAAACACGACGAGACGGTAGAAAACGGGGCAGAGCTGGATCTGAACGCGTTTTTCCCCTACCAGCTCCGCCGGACCTACGCCGCCGTCAGCGAAATGCTGCGAGGCGTCTATCAGGAGAAGTTCGATCTCAGTTCGGCCGAGTGGCGGGTGCTGGCCATTCTGGTGCGCGACAGGCAGATCACGAACCGCGAAATCGTGGCTTCCGCGACAATCGACAAAGTCACGGTCAGCCGCGCCGTGGGCAAGTTGGAAGAAAAGAAGCTGGTCGAACGGCACCCAAATCCCGAAGACGGCCGAAGCGAATTGCTTCGCCCTTCCGCAAAGGGGCTGGACCTTTATAAGGCGATGTCCCCCCATCTGACCGCGTTGGAGGAAAAAATTCTCGGGGTTTTGAACGCGTCCGAACGCAGAAGCCTGATGGCCGCTTTGAGCAAGCTTGAGGGAAGCGCGAAAGGTCGCGTGTAAACGACATCCTCAAGCCTGAAGAGTATTTGGGTAAGAGATGAAGAGTTTTCGGGTAAGAGATTATGGGCCTCAAACGGTTTTCATCGCGGGCGTACGGGGAAAATCCTTCGCAAGGGCGAAAGAACTGTCACAAATGGGGTCCAGCTTATCTGCTGTTCAGGTGGATCAATTGGTCGGAGTGAGAGGATTCGAACCTCCGACCCCTGCCTCCCGAAGACAGTGCTCTACCAGGCTGAGCTACACTCCGACCGTGGCGGGTGATCTATACCCGGCAAAGGGGATGTGCAAGAGGGATTCTGTGGTGAATTCGCATCCGGAATAATGGGGTTCGATCCCGCGTCAGGATAAGGCATCCGTCTGGTACAGGCGGATTTTGGTGCCGCCGTGATCGACGACGGGTCCGGGGGGCAGAAGGGGCAGGCGGGTTGCGCGGGCCAGTGAGGGGTTGCTGGTCACGATCCCGGCGCGCCAGCCGGAAAAACGCGACATCAGGGTTTTGCCCAGGCTGCCGTAAAGCGACCGCAAGCGTTTTTCGTCTCCGATCCGGGCCCCGTAGGGTGGGTTGACGATGACCAGTCCAGCGGGTCCTTCGGGCGGTTTGATGTCGCTGACGGAGCGCTGAGAAAAGCGGGCGATTTCCGCCACGCCTGCGTGTTGGGCGTTGGTTGAGGCGGCCTCAATCGCGCCTGTGTTTCTGTCAGAGCCATAAAAACGCTGATCAGGGGCCGGTGTCGGCGGCGCCTGGCGCAGGGCCTGCCACGCCTGCGGATCAAACCCGGCCAAATCCTCGAATGCAAATCGGCGAGAGCGACCGGGGAGGAGCCCCGACGCAATCTCGGCGGCCTCGATCACGAAGGTGCCCGACCCGCACATCGGGTCCAGAACCGGCTCTGATCCGTCAAACCCGCAGTCTCGCAGGAACATGGCGGCCATCGTCTCGCGCATCGGGGCTTTGGCGACCGCCGGTTTGTGGCCGCGTTTGTGCAGGGGTTCGCCGGATGTATCCACGGAGAAAGTGCACAGGTCTTTTTCGATACGCAGAAGGACGCGTAGATTGGCGTCGGGCGAGATCGGTGCACCAAGCGTTTCGGATATGGCCCGCTCGATCCTCTGACGGGCAGCACCGGCGTGATAGATGCGGGATTTGCGGCTGGTGGCCTCGATCTTGACCGGAATATCGGGGCGCAGAAAGTCCGCCCAGGGGAATTTGCGTGCCCGTTTGTCCAGCTGGGCCAGATGCACCGCCGGGAAACTGCCCAGACGGACAAGAACTTTGTTGGCCCCGCGCAGGCACAGATTGGCGCGCCAGACCTCGGACCAGCCTCCGGTGCAGCTAACCCCGCCTGCGATGACCCTGGCCCCGGCGAATCCGTGCTGTTTGGCCTCGGCGCAAAGGGGGGCTTCCAGCCCTGGCGTTGCCACCAGGAAAATCTCAAATTCGTCAGATGCGTTCATGGCTTTTGCTTACACCGGAAGCAAAACAGGTGCGACACGCTTTTTCGGGGTTGCTTTGCAGGTTTTGTAATAGGATCAGTATAAAGTGACCCGCTGCCGCTGGTTTCGGCGGTAACAGGTTTGCGTTTCGCAGCCTGTGCGCGTAAAGGGTCCGAGATCGGAGTAATGCCAGCGGATTCCGGCGGGTTTATGACGCATTTGCGTCCCGGTGAGCCAGACGATCCGCGCTATCTGGACGTCATGATCGCGTGGCGTACAATAGTTGGCGCAGGAAAGAGGCTTGGAAGACCGTAGCAAGATGCAAACTTTCAAACTGAAAAAAGGGTTGGAACTGCCGGTTCAGGGCGCGCCCGAACAGACGATCCAACCGGGGCCCGAGTTTTCCACCGTTGCGGTTCTGGGGTCGGATTACCTTGGGCTGAAGCCGCGCATGCTGGTGCAGGAAGGCGAGACGGTTCAACGCGGCACGCCGCTTTTTTGCCACAAGGACGTGCCCGAGGCGATGATGGTTGCCCCCCTTAGCGGCAAGGTCGTGGCCATCAATCGCGGTGCGCGCCGCGTATTGCAGAGCGTGGTGATCGAGGTCTCTGATCCGAACGATGCGGGCATCGACTTTTCTGGTGTCGGAAATGCCGACAGTGCCGAAGGTGTGGCCGAGAAACTCTGCGCCGCCGGGCTGTGGACTGCGTTCCGCACGCGGCCCTATTCCAAGATGCCCGCGCCCGCAGATAAACCGGCAGCGATCTTTGTGACCGCGATGGACAGTGAACCGCTGGCCGCCGACGCCGCCGTGATCATTGCAGATGCAGGCGAGGCTTTTGCAGCAGGTCTGGCCGCGGTTGCAAAACTGACCGAGGGCAAAACCTATCTGTGTCACAAGGACGGCGATGCCATTTCCGGCGCGGATGTCGCCGATGTCGAGGCTGCTGCCTTTTCCGGGCCGCATCCGGCGGGGCTGGCAGGGACGCATATTCACTTCCTTGAACCGCTGGCAGGGGACAAGCAGGTCTGGACCATTGGCTATCAGGACGTGATCGCAATTGGCCGCCTGATGCAGACCGGCCATCTGGACCCGAACATCGTCGTTGCCCTGACCGGCCCCTGCGCGCGCCAGCCGCGTCTGATCCGGACGGTCATGGGCGCCTCGACCGACGACCTGACCGGCGACGAGGTCAATGTGGACGGAACCCCGCGCGTTATCTCGGGCTCGATCCTGTCGGGACAGCTTGCCGAGGGTCCGACCGCTTATCTGGGCCGGTTTGCCCGTCAGATTACCCTGATCCGCGAAGATCATGACCAGATCCCGATGGGCTGGATTCGTCCGATGCCGTCGAAATTCGCGGTGCAGCCTGTTCTGGGCTCGGCCTTTGCCAAAAAGCTCTATGCACTGACCAGCAACCTGAACGGTGGCCGTCGGGCGATGGTGCCGACCGGGACCTTCGAAGAGCTGATGCCGCAGGACTATCTGCCGACGCAATTGCTGCGCGCGCTGCTGGTCATGGACACGGACACCGCACAGGCACTGGGCGCGCTGGAGCTGGATGAAGAGGATCTGGGCCTTGTGGGCTTTGCCTGTCCGGCCAAATATGAATACGGGCTGGCGCTGCGCGACTGCCTGACCAAGATTGAAAAGGAGGGCTGATCCGAAATGGGTTTGCGCAGCTTCTTCGATCGGATCGAGCCGAACTTTACCAAGGGCGGCAGGTACGAGAAGTATTTTCCCATCTACGAGATGGTGGAAAGCTTCATCTACACTCCGAAAACCGTAACCACCGCAGCGCCCCATGCGCGGTCTTATGTGGATATGAAGCGGATCATGACCTATGTCGTGATCGCCACGATCCCCTGCATTTTGTGGGGGATGTACAATACCGGCTATCAGGCCAACAGCGCGATTGCAGCACTTGGGCCGGATTCGGCAACCGGCTGGCGGATTGCGATCCTGCAGGCATTCGGCATCTCGCAGGACCCTGCCAGCATCTTCGCCAACGTGATGCACGGGCTGATGTACTTCCTGCCGATCTACATCGTGACATTGGTCGCAGGTGGTATCTTCGAGGTGATCTTCGCCACCGTGCGTGGCCATGAGGTGAACGAGGGTTTCCTTGTTACCTCAATGCTTTACACGCTGATCATGCCCGCAACCGCGCCGCTTTGGCAGGTCGCGCTTGGCATTATCTTTGGCGTTGTCATCGGTAAGGAAGTCTTTGGCGGCACCGGCAAGAACTTCCTGAACCCTGCGCTTGTGGGCCGGGCGTTCCTGTATTTCGCCTATCCGGCCAACATGTCCGGTGACACGGTTTGGACCCCGGTCGACGGGTTCTCGGGCGCGACGGCGCTGTCCGTTTCGGCCTCGGATGGCTATCAGGCGCTGGCAGCGGATGGCATCACCTGGTGGAATGCGTTCTTCGGGCAGATTCAGGGCAGCTTTGGCGAAACCTCGACACTGGCCTGCATGATCGGTCTGGCCTTCCTGCTGACCACGCGGATCGCCAATTACCGCCTGATCATTGGCTGTCTGGCGGGCACAATCGGCTTTACCCTGCTGCTGAACCTGATCGGGTCGGACACCAACCCGATGTTTGCGATGCCGTGGTACTGGCACATCGTGCTGGGCGGGTACGCATTCGGTCTGGCCTTCATGGTGACCGAGCCCGTCTCGGCCAGCCACACCAACACGGGCCGCTATATCTATGGCGCGCTGATCGGTGTCATGGTTGTGATGATCCGCGTCATCAACCCGGCTTTCCCCGAAGGCATGATGCTGGCTATCCTGTTCGGCAACGTCTTTGCGCCGCTGATCGATTATTTCGTTGTGCAGGCCAACATCAAACGGAGGGCGCGTCGCCATGTCTGATACGCAATCCAACGAACCGAAAGGCGCATTGGCCAGGTTTCTGGCGGCCTCGCCGGATTCGGTCGGCAAGACGATCTTCATCGCCGTCGCCGTCTGTCTGGTGGCCTCGATGGTGGTGTCTGCTGCGGCTGTCAGCCTGCGCCCGGTGCAGGATGCCAACCGGCTGAAGGACAAGCAGGTTAACGTTCTGCAGGTGGCGGGTGTGTATGAACCCGGCATCGATGTAACCGAGGCTTTTGCCGCGTTCGAGCCGCATGTGGTGGAATTGTCCACCGGCGAGTTCGTGGACGACCAGTTCGATCCGGCCACCTTTGACGACATCGCTGCGGCCAGCGATCCGGAACTGAGTGTTGCGCTGGACGACGACCCGGCGGGTATTGGCCGCAAGTCGAAATACCGCGTGATCTACCTGTTGCGCGACGATGCGGGCGAGTTGGACAAAGTGATCCTGCCGCTGCACGGCTATGGCCTGTGGTCGACGCTCTATGGCTTCATCGCTCTGGAAAAGAATGGCAACGATATCTACGGCCTGCAGTTTTATCAGCATGGCGAAACCCCCGGCCTTGGGGCCGAGGTGGACAACCCGCGCTGGAAAGCGCTGTGGAGCGGTAAGAAACTGCGCGACGATGCGGGCGACTTGCAGATCACTGTCGCCAAATCGCAACCCGCCGCGGGCCCCGATTTCTACATCGATGCGCTTGCCGGGGCCACGCTGACCTCGGTCGGGGTCGATAACCTGGTGAAATTCTGGATGGGTGATGCGGGCTACGGTCCCTTCCTGGCCAAACTGCAAGCAGGAGAGTTGTGATGTCCCAGACCAAGAAAGAGATGCTGGTCGATCCGCTTGTCGACAACAACCCAATCACCCTGCAGGTGCTGGGTATTTGTTCGGCGCTGGCGGTGACCTCGTCGCTGCAGGTGTCGATGGTGATGGCGCTGGCGGTGATCTTCGTGACCTCGTTCTCGTCCTTCTTCATCTCATGCCTGCGCAACCAGATCCCCGGGTCGATCCGGATCATCGTGCAGATGGTGATCATCGCCTCGCTGGTGATCCTGGTGGACCAGATCCTTAAGGCCTATGCCTTCGAGATTTCCAAAACCCTGTCGGTCTTTGTTGGCCTGATTATCACCAACTGTATCGTGATGGGCCGGGCCGAGGCGTTTGCGATGAAGAACCCCCCGGTTGCGTCTTTCATCGACGGGATGGGCAACGGCATGGGCTATGGCCTGATCCTGCTGCTGGTTGGCTTCATTCGGGAGCTGTTCGGTGCCGGGTCGCTGTTTGGCGTGACCATCCTGCAGACCGTGAACAATGGCGGCTGGTACGTGCCCAACGGCATGCTGCTGCTGCCGCCTTCGGCGTTCTTCATCATCGGTTTGATCATCTGGGCCTTCCGCACATGGAAGCCGAACCAGGTGGAAGAGCGTGAATACAAAATCCAGCAGGTAGAGGCGCACTGATGGAAGGTCTGATTTCACTGGCCGTAAAGGCCATCTTTGTCGAAAACCTTGCGCTCAGCTTCTTTCTGGGGATGTGTACCTTCATCGCCGTGTCCAAGAAGATTTCCACCGCGCTGGGTCTGGGGATTTCGGTCATGGTTGTGCAGGCGATCACCGTGCCCACCAACAACCTGCTGCTGAATTACCTGCTGAAACCGGGCGCGCTGTCCTGGGCCGGGTTCCCGGATGTGGACCTGACCTTCCTTGGTCTGATCTCGTATATCGGCGTGATCGCTGCGATGGTGCAGATCCTCGAGATGATCCTCGATAAGTACTTCCCGCCGCTTTACAACGCGCTGGGGATTTTCCTGCCGCTGATCACGGTGAACTGCGCCATTCTGGGCGGCTCGCTGTTCATGGTGGAACGCGACTATAACTTTGCCGAGGCCGCGACCTATGGCCTGTCGTCGGGCTTTGGCTGGGCGCTGGCGATCACCGCAATGGCTGGCGTGCGCGAGAAGCTGAAGTATTCCGATATTCCCGACGGCCTGCAGGGTCTGGGGATCACCTTCATCACCGCTGGGCTGATGGCGATGGCCTTCATGTCCTTCTCAGGCGTGAAACTGTAAGGAGGCGTCGATGGAAACTTTTACCCTAGGCGTCGCGCTTTTCACCCTGATCGTGATCGGACTGGTCGCGATCATCATGGCCGCACGCTCGCGTCTGGTCTCGACCGGGAACGTCAACATCACCATCAACGGCGAGAAAACCGTATCGGTTCCGGCGGGTGGCAAGCTGTTGCAGACGCTGGCGGCCGAGAAGCTCTTTGTCCCCTCCGCCTGCGGTGGCGGTGGCACCTGCGCACAGTGTCGCGTCCGGGTGCATTCGGGCGGCGGCTCGATCCTGCCGACCGAGGAAAGTCACATCACCAAGCGCGAGGCCGCCTGCGGCGACCGTCTGTCCTGTCAGGTCGCGGTCAAGCAGGACATGGATATCGAGGTTCCCGAAGAGGTTTTTGGCGTCAAGAAATGGGAATGCACAGTGCGTTCGAACGAGAACGTGGCAACCTTCATCAAAGCGCTGACGCTGGACCTGCCGGAAGGCGAAGACGTGAACTTCCGCGCCGGTGGCTACATACAGATCGAAGCGCCCGCGCACCAACTGGCCTATACCGATTTCGATGTGGAAGAGGAGTACCGCGAGGATTGGGATCGCTTCAATCTGTGGCAGTACAAATCCGTCGTAGGTGAACCGATCGAGCGCGCCTATTCGATGGCGAACTACCCGGATGAAAAGGGCATGATCATGCTGAACGTCCGCGTGGCCTCGCCGCCTCCGGGCTCGGACGGCATCCCGCCGGGTCAGATGTCGTCTTATATCTTCAACTTGAAACCGGGCGACAAGGTCACGATCTCGGGTCCGTTCGGCGAATTCTTCGCCCGTGAGACGGAAAAAGAGATGGTGTTCATCGGCGGTGGTGCCGGCATGGCGCCGATGCGCAGCCACATCTTCGACCAGCTCAAACGCCTTGAGAACCGCAACCGCAAGATCAGCTTCTGGTACGGCGCGCGGTCGAAGAAAGAAATGTTCTTTGTCGAGGATTTCGACACTTTGGCCAAAGATTTCGACAATTTTGAATGGCATGTGGCCCTGTCGGACGCGCAGCCCGAGGATGACTGGAAAGGCTATACCGGCTTCATCCACAACGTGCTGTTCGAGGAATACCTCAAGAACCATCCCGCGCCCGAGGATTGCGAATATTACATGTGTGGTCCGCCAATCATGAACCAGTCGGTCATCAACATGCTGCTGGATCTGGGCGTGGACCGCGAAGACATCATGCTCGACGATTTCGGCGGGTAAAAAACAAGAAACCGGCGCACCCTGCGCCGGTTTTCTTTTGCCAGAAGTGCCCGCTTATTTCCCGTAAAAGTCGCGATACCACTCGACGAACTGTTTGATCCCGTCCTTGAACTCGGTCTGCGGTCGATAGCCGGTCAGGCGTTGCAACAGGCTGTTGTCGGCCCATGTTGCCGGAACATCGCCCATCTGCATCGGCATGTAATTGCGGATGGCTTTCTGGCCGACCGCCTCTTCGATGGCTTCGATGAAGTCCATCAGACGGACCTTTTCTCCGTTGCCGATGTTAACGATGCGATAGGGTGCGATGGGGGACAGGCTGTCGCCGTCTTCGATCTCATCGCTGCTGGCAGGCCGGACAGGAGGGGTGTCGATCAACAGCCGGATGCCCCTTACAAGGTCTTCGACATGAGTAAAGTCGCGATACATGTCGCCGTGGTTGTAGATGTCAATCGGGCGGCCATCCAGAATGGCACCGACGAACTTGAAATAGGCCAGATCGGGCCGCCCCCAGGTGCCATAGACGGTGAAGAACCGGAACATCGTTGTCGGCAGGTCCCACAAATGGGCGTAGGAATGCGCCATCGCCTCGCCCGCCTTTTTGGTCGCGGCGTAGATCGTCAGTTGATTGTCGACCTTTTGAGTCTCGGTAAAGGGCATATCCTCGCTGGCCCCATAGATGGAGGAGGTCGAGGCCATCAGCAGGTGGTCCACATTATGCTGCCGCGCAACCTCCATCACGTTGAACGTGCCCACGACGTTCGAGTCGATATAGCTGCGCGGATGTTCAAGGCTGTAGCGCACCCCGGCCTGCGCAGCGAGGTGGATGATGATGTCGGGCTGAAATTCATCGGCAACCTGCATCAGGCGGTCGTGGTTTTCCAACAGATCCTCGGTTGCCGAAAAGCCCGGCGTCTGCATCAGCATCTGGTGCCGCCGCTGCTTGAGGGTGACGTCGTAATAGTCTGTCATCCCGTCATAGCCATGCACGCGGAATCCATCCGCCAGCAGCAATCGGGCCAGATGAAACCCGATAAAGCCCGCAGTGCCCGTAACCAAAACCCGTTTCATACAACCCTCTGCGCGCTGATCTGATAAATGAACTCCCTTGGTGACAGTCATATCAGACACCTACGGGCCTTCAATCGAAACGATTGCCAATTGTGGCCGCAGCTTGCGCCGGGTAGGGATAGGCCCGCATGGTAAAAGACTGGATCAAAGGGCTTTTGGCAAAACGCCAGACGCAGGACGCGGATGACGACCTGTCCGCAATCGCTCCGGATGAGCGATTCTATGCGGTGGGTGACATCCATGGCCGTCTTGATCTGTTGCAGGCAATCCTGACCCGCATGGACAGCGATTGCCGTATGGTTTTTGTGGGCGACTATATCGACCGGGGCGAGTACAGCGCGCAGGTCTTGCGCCAGTTGCATCACCTGAGCGAAACCTCGGGCGGGCGCGTCATCTGCCTGCTGGGAAATCACGAGGAAATGCTGCTGCGCTTTCTCGAAGACCCTGAGCAAGTCAGCGGGTTGTGGTTCCGCAATGGCGGGCTGCAAACGCTGGCCTCTTTCGGGATCAAGAATGTGACTCCCGAGGACAACGCCGCCGCGATGGCCGCGCAGTTACGGCATGCCATGGGTGAGGCGCTGGTCACGTGGCTGTCGGACTGCCCGCTGATCTGGACCAGCGGCAATGTCTCGGTCGTGCACGCGGCGCTGGACCCGGAAAAGCCGGTTGACGATCAACCCCGGCAGACCTGCCTGTGGGGGCGGCCGCATTATTCGCGGGCGCGCCGGGCAGACGGTCAATGGGTCGTGCATGGTCATACGATAGTGGATCAGGCGCGGGTTGCGCGGGGTGTCATCTCAATCGACACCGGTGCTTTTGCCACCGGTCGCCTGACAGCAGCCGAAATTTTCTCTGGCGGCGTCCGGTTCACATCAACCCGCTGACCGGCCAAAGGGGCCGGTCGCCGATGGTCGCGCCAGGAATTAACCGACGATCATCTGCTTCATGCGCAGGGCTTCGTATTCCAGTTCCTTCAAACGGAAATGCACGACATCACCGATGGTGATCACGCCGCAAAGGTTGCCATCTTTCAGAACCGGCATGTGGCGAAAACGGCCTTCGGTCATAGTTTTCAGCACGTCATTCAGCAGATCGTCCGGTGTGCAGGATTTGACCTCTTTGGTCATCAGTTCCTCGACCGCTTGCGGCAGGGTCTGACCCGGCGTATCCGCCATGCGTCGCACGATGTCACGTTCCGACAGGATGCCCTGCAGGGTACCGTTCTGATCGGTCACGACCACGGCACCGATCCGCTTTTCCTTGAGCGTATTCACCACGGAATGGATCGTATCATTGGGACGTACCGAGAAAACCGCATCCCCCTTACCATCAAGCAGCTTGGCCACGGTCGTCTGCGCATGCGACAGGTTCGATTCCGTCGACTGGCTGTAGGTTGTCTTGTCAGCCTTGTCGCCGCGCGATGGGGACTGGTAAGAGCTTGGAGCCATTGGCACTCTCCTCCTTGTACTTCAAAGTCTTTCCCTTTCACCTTAGCGCAGCTAAACGACCTGTATAGGGTGCAAATGCCCGGATCGGTGAAATCCGCCGCTTATCAAGGATACGCAAGGCTTTGAACGACCTCTATCTGACCCCGCCGCTGGCTGTGCTGATCTTCTTTGTGGTGGTCGTTTGCGGCCATAACTTCCGCAAACTGTGGAAACAGCAGCCGCCGGGATGGCGGAAACGGGCCTGGCTGTTCGGGGTACCGGCGGGAATAGGCTTGCTTGCGCTTGGTTTTCTGCCGCTCAAGCTGTGACGCCGGTTTGACTCTGACCCGGGGCGCTGGCATATGCCGGGCACGGATTTTCCAGGAGACCCCCGATGCGACTAGTGCCGTTGCTGGCCCTCGCCACACTTGTTTCCGGCTGCCTGTTCGGTAAGGAACCCGACGTGGTCCGCCTGTCGGGCGAAACGATGGGAACAACCTTCAACATCACCGCCATTGGCGAGGATCTGGACGCCGACGCGCTCGCCCGGGCCGTTGATCAGACACTGGCCGACGTCAACGCCAAGATGTCCAACTGGGACCCGAATTCCGAGGTTTCGACCTTTTCTGCCGCCGCCAGCACCGCCCCGATGCCGGTCTCAGCCGAGTTTGCAGTGGTGATGGCTGCCGCGAATGAGGTGCACGAAAAGACCGGCGGTACTTTCGATGTGACGCTGGGCCCTTTGATTGAGCTTTGGGGCTTCGGCCCACGCAAACCGGAAGACCCGGTGCCGTCCGACGAAGACATATCAGCCGCGCTGGATGGTGTCGGGCAGGCCCGGTTGCTGACGCTGGACGCCGAGGCCGGGACACTGGCGAAATCCGACCCCGCGGTTGGGATCAACCTGTCTGCCATTGCGAAAGGCTACGGTATCGACGCCGTGGCCGAGACCCTGCAAGAGGCTGGGATCGAGGACTATCTGGTCGAGATCGGCGGCGATCTGGTGTCCAAAGGGCAAAACGATCAGGGTGAGGCGTGGCGCATCGGCATCGAAAAACCCGAACCCGGCGCGCAAAGCGTTCAGTTGATCGTGTCGCTGGACAATCGCGGCATGGCAAGCTCTGGCGATTACAAGAATTTCTTCGAACAGGATGGTGTGCGCTATTCCCATATCATCGACCCCACCACCGGGCGTCCGATTACGCATCGCACGACCTCGGTCACCGTTCTGGCCGAAAATGCGATGATGGCCGATGCCTGGGCGACGGCGATGCTTGCGCTGGGGCAGGAAAAGGGCATGGAACTGGCCGAAGAGCATAAACTTGCCGTGTATTTCATCGCGCGGGATGTGACAGGCGGCGAAGATGCGTATATTACGATGCACAGCACCGCGTTCAAAGACGCGCTTGGCACGAACTGACCGGCAGGACCCAAGATGAGCACCTTTATTCTGGCCTTCATACTGCTAGCCCTTGTCATGGTGGGCATGTCGCTGGGTGTGATGCTGATGGGCAAGACCATCAAGGGTAGCTGCGGCGGTCTGAACGCGATCTCGGGCGCGGATAAATGCGTGGTCTGCCAAAAGGATGTCGACCCCGACAGCCCGCTGCGCGACCAGCTTCAATGCAAGCGCGCCAGGAAGATGCTGGAACGGATGGAGCGTCAGAACTAATCGGCATTTGCGCTGCCCGAACGGAATTGGCTAGATAGCACCGGACCACTCGGGAGGGGGCGCAATTGGCCAAAGCCAGAAATATCCTGTTCATCATGTTCGACCAGCTGCGTTGGGATTACCTGAGCTGTTACGGGCATCCGCATCTGCATACCCCGAATATCGACCGGCTGGCGGCGAAAGGCGTCCGGTTCAACCGCGCTTATATCCAGTCGCCGATCTGCGGCAGTTCCCGCATGTCTACCTATACCGGACGTTATGTGCATTCGCATGGGGCGTCCTGGAACGGCATTCCGCTGAAAGTTGGCGAGATCACGATGGGTGACCATCTGCGCAAGGCCGGGATGGATTGCTGGCTGGTCGGCAAGACCCATATGCGCGCGGATGCCGAAGGCATGGCCCGTTTGGGTCTGGAACCCGACAGCCTGATAGGGGCCCGCGTTGCCGAATGTGGCTTCGACGTGTTCGAACGGGATGACGGCATGCTGCCCGAGGGGCCGGATGGGTATTACGACCCGGATGGGGCGAAGGAATACAACAAGTTCCTGAAAGCCAAGGGCTATGAGAGCGACAACCCCTGGCATGACTTTGCCAATTCCGGGCTGGATGCGGAAGGTAACGTTCTGTCCGGCTGGTTTCTGAAAAACGCATCCGAGCCAGCAAATATCGCCGAAGAGGACAGCGAAACCCCCTATCTGACCGGGCGCGGCATCGACTTCATGCAAACCCATGACGGCCCGTGGTGCTGCCACCTGAGTTTTATCAAGCCGCATTGGCCCTACATCGTGCCCGAACCCTATGCCTCGATGTATGGTCCCGACCACGTTTTGCCGGTGGTCCGGTCCGAGGCGGAACGCCAGAATGCGCATCCGGTGCTCAAGGCGTTCATGGATACCAAAGTGGGGCAGGCGTTCTCGCGGGAAGATGTGCGCGAGGCGGTGATCCCCGCCTATATGGGCCTGATCAAACAGGCGGACGACCAGATGGGGCGGCTGTTCGACTGGATGGAACAGACCGGGCGGATGGATGACACGATGATTGTCCTGACCTCGGATCACGGGGATTTTCTGGGCGATCACTGGATGGGGGAAAAGACCTTCTTCCACGATGCGTCGACCAGGATGCCGCTGATCATCTACGATCCTTCGCCCGAGGCGGATGCCACACGCGGTACGGTCAGCGATGCGCTGGTGGAATCCATCGACCTGGCACCCACATTTGTCGATACCGCCGGCGGAGAGGTGGCGACGCATATTCTGGAAGGGCATTCCTTGCTGCCGATCCTGCACGGACAGGCCGACGACCTGCCCCGCGACGTGGTGATCTGCGAATACGATTACTCGGGCTCGCCGATTGCGGATGTGCTGAACGCCTCGGTCCGCGATGCGGTGATGTTCATGGTGGCGAACAGGAAATGGAAGCTGATCCATTGCGAAGGCGGCCACCGGCCGATCCTGTTCGATCTGGAAAACGACCCGGATGAACTGACCGATCTGCGCGACAGCGCTGAGCACTCCGAAGTCATTGCCGAGATGTATGAGCATCTGTTCGCCTGGACCCGCCGCGCGTCGCAGCGCACCACGCGGTCCGAGCAGCAACTGATCGAGATGCGGACCAAAAGCCGGGGCAGGGGGATCGTTCTGGGGGTCTATGATGAAAACGATACGCCGCTGGACCTGACGGTCAAATACCGCAATCGCAAGGCTCGGCCCTACAAGAGCTATCTGAAGGACTGACGCTTCAATCCCTGCCGGTTCCGGTTTGATTAAATCTGCGCCAATCGTGGCAAAGACGGTTCACCCTCTGGCGGGCGCGCGATAGAAGATGGGCGCAGAGCAGTAACCGGAGACACCCAATGACCGCCCCGAAACCCGTTGTCCTGTGCATTCTCGATGGTTGGGGCCTGTCGGACGATACAACGGCCAACGCGCCCTATCTGGCGAACACGCCGACCTTTGACGCGATCATGGCCAATGGGCCGCATGCCACGCTGATCACCCACGGCCCGGATGTGGGCCTGCCCAGCGGTCAGATGGGCAATTCCGAGGTGGGCCATACCAATATCGGCGCGGGCCGGGTTGTGGCGATGGATCTGGGGCAGATCGATCTGGCGATCGAGGATGGCTCTTTCTTCGACAATGCCGCGCTGCAGGATTTCATTGCCAGGGTGAAGGCTGCGGGCGGCACGGCGCATCTGATGGGGCTGGTCTCGGACGGGGGTGTACACGGGCATCTGAACCATATCGTCGCGGCAGCCAGGGCGATCACCGATGCAGGTGTGCCGGTGGTCCTGCATGCGGTGACGGACGGGCGTGACGTCGCCCCGAAATCGGCCTTTACCTATATCGCGGAACTTGAGGATCGGTTGCCCAAGGGGGCCAGGATTGTCACCGTCTGCGGGCGCTATTTTGCAATGGATCGCGACAACCGCTGGGACCGGGTCAGCGAAGCTTATGCCGCCATGATCAAAGGGCAGGGTCGTGCTGTCAGCACCGCGCATGATGCGGTGGATCATGCCTATAACCAGTCCGAGACCGACGAGTTCATCGCGCCCACCGTGTTAGGCGACTATGGCGGTGTCCGGGACGGGGACGGGTTCTTCTGCCTCAACTTCCGCGCCGACCGCGCGCGCGAGATTTTGCGCGCGATTGGTGAGCCGGGTTTTGCGGACTTCGATACCGGACCGCGCCCGAACCTGTCCACGCTGCTGGGCATGGTCGAATATTCCGACGGCCATAACGCCTACATGACGACGGTTTTTCCCAAACGCGCCATCGTGAACACGCTGGGCGAATGGGTCGCCAAACAGGGCCTGCGCCAGTTCCGGCTGGCCGAAACCGAGAAATACCCGCATGTCACCTTTTTCCTCAACGGCGGCAAGGAGGCCCCGGAAGAGGGCGAAGACCGGTACATGCCGAAATCGCCGAAAGTGGCGACCTATGACCTGCAGCCCGAGATGTCGGCCCCCGAGGTCACGGCGAAATTTGTCGAAGCCATCGGGGCCGGCTACGACCTGATCGTCACCAACTACGCCAACCCGGATATGGTCGGACACTCCGGCGACTTGCAGGCCGCGATCAAGGCCTGTGAGGCTGTGGATCAGGGATTGGCGCAAGTTGTCGCCGCGCTGGACAAGGCCGGAGGCGCGATGATCGTCACCGCCGATCACGGGAATTGCGAGATGATGGTCGACCCCGAAACCGGCGGCCCGCATACGGCGCATACGCTGAACCCGGTGCCGGTGGCACTGGTTGGAGGCCCCCAAGGCGCGCAGCTACGCAACGGGCGCCTGTCGGATCTGGCCCCGACGCTGCTGGACCTGATGGGCCTGCCCAAACCGCCCGAAATGACCGGCGAGAGCCTGTTGTCATGAGGTTAGCGGCTCTGGCTGTCTCACTTCTTCTCGCGGGTCCCGCGCAAGCTGATTCTTCGCAGGCCGCGCTTGAGGCGGCGGCGCTGTTGGAACAGGCCTCGGTTTCGCTGACCGAAGCCGAAGGGGCCCGCGACCGGGTGCGCGCCCTGACCGAAACGATTCAGGCCTATGAGGCCGGTCTGATTGCCATGCGGGCTGGGTTGCGCAAGGCCGCAACGCGCGAGGCGCAACTGACCGCCGAACTGCGTGCGAAAGAAAAGGACGTGGCGCAGTTGCTGGGCGTGCTGCAAACCATCGAAACCACCGCCCCGCCGGTCTTGATGCTGCACCACTCGGGCCCGTTGGGGGCGGCGCGGGCGGGCATGATGCTGTCCGAAGTCACGCCGGGCCTGAACGCCAGGGCCGAAGCGCTGGCGCGGGACCTGCAAGAAGTGCAAAACCTGCGCCTGTTGCAACAGGACGCAGCCGACACCCTGACCGAAGGTTTGAGCGGCGTTCAGGATGCCCGCACCCGGCTGAGCGAAGCCATAGCCGATCGCACCGACCTTCCCCGGCGCTTTGTCGAAGACCCGGTGCGCACGGCGATCCTGATCTCTTCCACGGAAACGCTGGACGGGTTTGCCAGCGGGCTGGCTGAAATCTCGGAAAGTGAGATCGCCTCGACCGACGCCAGCATAACCGGCAGCAAGGGCGAGGTGCCTCTGCCAGTACAGGGCATCCTGCTGCATGGCGCGGGTGAAACCGACGCCGCCGGGGTGACCCGCCCCGGTCTGGTGCTTGGAACGCGCCCGCGCGCGCTGGTCACCTCGCCCACGGCAGCCACGATTCGCTATCGGGGCCCGCTTCTGGATCTGGGGAATCTGGTGATCCTGGAACCTCAACCCGATCTTTTATTCGTGTTTTCAGGCCTGCAGGAGGTTTATGGTGAGCCGGGGCAGGTGATCCCCAAGGGCACGCCCGTGGGTCTCATGCCGGGCAAAACGCCGGAAATCGGCGCAATATTGTCAACAACCAGTGATGGCACTGGAACTGACCGGTCAGAAACGCTCTATATAGAGGTAAGACAGAACAACAGCCCCGTGGACCCGGAATCGTGGTTTCGGACCAGCAAGGATGGATAAACGAGTATGAAGAAATTTGTTATGGCCGGTGTGGCCGGAACCGTGGCAGGCATCATCGCAACCACTCAGATCGCAGGACCCCTGCTGGCGCAGGAGGCTGCAAGCAAGGCCAGCGTCTATCAGCAACTGGACCTGTTCGGCGACATCTTCGAACGCATCCGCAGCCAATATGTCGAAGAAGTGGAGCCCGAAGAACTGATCGAGGCCGCCATTGACGGTATGCTGACTTCGCTGGACCCGCATTCCAGCTATCTGTCGCCCGATGACGCGGAACAGATGCGCGTGCAAACGCGGGGCGAGTTCGGCGGGCTGGGCATTGAGGTCACGCAGGAAGAGGGCTTTGTCAAAGTCGTCTCGCCTATCGATGACACGCCCGCCGCCGCTGCGGGGATCGAGGCCGGGGATTTCATCACCCATGTGGATGGCGAAAGCATTCTGGGCCTGACGCTGGACAAGGCGGTCGATCTGATGCGCGGGCCTGTCGGGTCCGAGATCGTGATCACCGTCGTGCGCGAAGGCGAACCGGAACCGTTCGACGTGACCATCATCCGCGACACCATCAAACTGACCGCCGTCCGCGCCCGGACGCAAGGCACCAGCGTTGTGCTGCGCGTCACCACCTTCAACGACCAGACCTTCCCGAACCTGCAAGAGGGGCTGGAAGAACAGATCACCGAGGCCGGCGGGATCGAAAAGGTCAACGGCTTCGTGCTGGACCTGCGCAACAATCCGGGCGGTCTGCTGACGCAGGCCATCAAGGTCTCGGACGCGTTCCTGAACGAAGGTGAGATCGTCTCGACCCGCGGCCGCGACCCGGAAGAAGGCGAGCGGTACAACGCGACGCCGGGCGATCTGGCCGAGGGCAAGCCGATTGTGGTGCTGATCAATGGCGGCTCTGCGTCTGCGTCGGAGATTGTGGCCGGTGCGTTGCAGGATCATCGCCGTGCCATCGTTGTGGGAACAAAGAGCTTTGGCAAAGGGTCTGTTCAGACGGTGATGCCCCTGCGCGGCGACGGCGCGATGCGCCTGACCACCTCGCGCTATTACACACCGTCGGGCCGTTCGATCCAGTCGCTGGGCGTCAGCCCCGACATCATCGTCGAACAGCCGCGCCCGGCCCCCGAGCCGGAAGAGGAAGAATCCAACCGGCCCTCCCGGTCCGAGGCGGACCTGCGCGGCAGTCTGAACAATGACAGCCTGAGCGAGGATGAGATTCGCCAGATTGAGGAAGACCGCGCCAAGGCCGAAGAAACCGCGGAACTGCGGGAGGAGGATTACCAACTGGCCTATGCCATCGACATCCTCAAGGGTCTGTCGGCCTTCAACCCGAACGGGCCATCACAGTAAAATCACAGGGCCGCGAATGACGCGGCCCTTTCCTTTTTTCGCGTCAGCTTTCGACCTTGTGCAGCTTTTCCTCATCCAGCATGAGGGCCAGCAGGATACCCACCGAAACCGAGATGGTCGAAAACACGAAGGCCATGCTCATGCCGCTGTCGAACGCGGCGGCGGTGGCGGTTTTGACCTTCTCGACCTCCTCGGGCCCCAGTTTCTGCAGCACCGCTTGGGCCGAGTCGGTGCTGAGCGTGCCGCCATTGATGGCCCTTTGATCAGCCTCTGACAGGTCAACGCCGGCAGCGCTCAGGTTTTCCTGCAGGCTGGACCGGCTGACCACGTACATGATGGCCGTGGCAAAGGCGACCGAGATCGCGCCATAGACCAGATGGACCATGAAGCTCAGGCCGCCGACTAGCCCCGCGCGTTCGGGTTTGACAGCGCAGACAGCCGCAGTGCCCGAGGGACCAACCGTCAGCGTTGCGCCCAGTCCGATCATCGCCATGCCGGGCAGAATCCGGAAATACCCCAGCCCGCTGGGCATCACGATCATGCTGGCTGACCCTATGGCGGCGATCAGATAACCCCAGAGCAACAGCCGTTTGGGCCCGAAATCGTTATAGAGCGTGCCGGACACAATGGACCCGACCGCCAGCAACATCGTCAGCGGTGCCAATCCCAGCGCCGATTCAAAGGTCGACCAGCCCAGAACCTTTTGCATGTATTGCGGGAAATACAGCAACCCAACGAAAGCCGCCGAGACGTTGAACATATTCAGGCCCAGCGTGATGCGAAACTCGCGGTTCCGCATCATCTGGGGCAACAGCAGCGGCTCCTTGACCCGTTTTTCGATCCTTGGGAACAGAAGGAACAAAAACGCGCTGACGAAGAACAGCAGCAACAGCGGAACCGAGGTCCAGCCCCAATCCGCACCCACATCCAACCCGTAAAGCAGCAGCAGAACGGCGAAGGACAGGACGGCCATGCCCGCGAAATCAATGTGCTCGCCCTGTTTGTGATGCGTCTCACGCTTCATCAGCAACAGGGCGGTGGCCATCGAGATGCAGGAAAACACCACGTTGGCCAGAAAGAAGTACCGCCATTCACCAAGGTTCACGGCAAGCCCGCTGATCATCGGGCCAAAGACGTTGCCGGTGGTCACACCCGCCAGAATAAGGCCCATGACCAGGGCCCGGTGTTCCGGTTTTGAGACTTTCGTGGCCCCAAAGGCCAAGGTGCAGGGCCAGACACAGCCTGCGCCGATACCCTGCAAGGCACGCGCGCCGACCAGAAAGTCCAGACTGGGCGATACGAAACACATGATCGACGAAAACAAAAAGATCGACAGGCCGATGATCATCACCTTCCGATGGCCGTACATATCGCCAAGGCGGCCCCCGGCGACCATGGTCATGGCAAAGAACAGGGCGTAGATGTTCAGGACCCATTGGGTGCTGGTGATGTCGGCGTTGAAAGAGTTTTCGATGGCCGGGACCAGCATCAGCGCACCGGTAAAGTCGATGCCGATGCCAAAGCCAGTCACCATCAGAGCGATGACTTTGATGATGCTGTTGCGGTCCATTGCTGCACCCAATCTGTTCTGGATGCCTGAATGATGCACTAAAACGGCTGAAATAACAGAGAAATGAGGCGGCGGCGCTTAGTCGCCCGCGTTGCAGTTCCGCCGAAACGCCCGTTTGAGCATATCCAGTTCGGCGCGCAACAGCGCGACCTCGGCCCGCAGATCGTCGGCGGCGGGGGCGCCGGCGATCACGGTGAAATCCGCCAGTTTGCGGGTCAAGGCGGTATCGATGACAACAAAGCTGTGCACGCCTTCGGACAGAGCGGTTACCGGCACGGGCACGGTCAGGGTCCAGCCGGTGTCGGCGGGTGACAGGTCCACACCCTCCAACGCCTCGCCGAGATAGCGAACCTCGATGCTTGGTTGCGCATCGGACTGAAGATGACCCTGCCACAGGCCGTTTTCGAACCGGGTGAGCGTTAGTGTCGGCTGCGTCATGTCAGGCTGTCTCATAAATCTGCGCGGTGGTGGCGGCAAATGGTCAGATCGCGCAGGACGATGCGGTTCATGCGCGGGTTTTCGATGATCAGGTCCAGCCAGATTTTCTCGATCCGCCGCTCGTTCAGCGGCAGATGCGCCAGATCGAAATCAACCGCGGTGGAGGGCCCGGACATATCCATCTGCCGCAGCACCTGTTCCGCGTTCGGCCCGTGCTGCACGTTGAGGCGGGCAAATATCTCAACCGGTCGTTCGCTGTCGATCAGGGTGTCAACGCATATCAGATGCTGACTGGTCAGGTTCTGCGCGGCGTCTTTCGGCAATTCGACGGACAGCGACAGGAACCCGCCTTCGAAGCTGAACACCTCGATCGCCAGACTATACGGTGCCAGGTCCCGCTCTTTGCGGTTTCTGATCTGGCGTGCCGCAATCTCGGCCTGCGGGCAGTCGTGAAACAGTGTCACCTGACCGTCCAGCGCGGCCTTGCGCCGGGGCGACGCCAGACCGGGTTGCGCCAACGGTCCGCGCCACAGGTCGGGCCGCCAGCTCCAGTCCGTTCCGACCGGTTTGGGAAACTGGGCCGATCCGATCAGCGGGTGGCTCAGGCGGCTGTCCGCCTCGTGAATCAGCCGGTCCAGATGGGTGCGCAGCGCGCGGGCCTGATCGCGCTGCTGGCGCAATATCGGTTGTGCCGCACCCGTTGCTCCCAAAGCCGCTGTGCGCCAGCGCCCAAGAATCTTGCGGTGAAGATAGCGGTCCAGAATTCTGCCCATGGTTCCATCGTCTGAAGTTGCCTCTGTTTAATCAAACAGAGGTTGCGGGACAAAGCTGAAATAAGGATTGGCGGACAGAATTTACCAAATCCGGACGGTCGCGACACGGCCGGACAAGAAACGCGCCCATTCTTGCAAAGGGCCAAGGCAATGCTTACCGTCTGCCATCTGACCCACGCGGAACATCGCAACCGTCGCAGTTCCTCCCACTCCGGACAAGGCCCAGGCATGGAACCCACCCTGTTTTCATTCATCTGGAAATACTCGAAGAAACAACAGCTTGTTCTGTTGGTTCTGACGGTTTTGTCGTTCCCGTTCCTCTATGCCTCGCTGGAATTGCCCAAGCAGATCATCAACGACGCCATCGGCGCGCCCGCTGACACGGTGGTGGTGTTCGGGATCACCGTGACTCAGGTGCAATATCTGCTGATCCTGTGTTTTGCCTTTCTGGCAACCGTGATCGTCAGCGGGCTGATGAAAATGCGCATCAACACGATGAAAGGCGTTCTGGCCGAGCGTATGCTGCGCCGTCTGCGGTTCACGCTGATTCACCGTGCGATGCGGTTTCCGAAATCCTATTTCGCCACCACCAGCCAGGGGGAACTGGTGTCGATGATCACCTCCGAGGCCGAACCGATGGGCGGGCTGATGGGCGATGCCATCGCCCAGCCGGTGTTCCAGTTCGGGCAGATGATGACGATCGTCACCTTTCTGTTCATGCAAAGCGTTTGGTTCGGGTTGGCCAGCATCGCCCTGATCCCGTTGCAGGCCTGGCTGATCCCCAAACTGCAGCGCCAGATCAACTTGCTGAACAAGGACCGCATACAGGAGGTCCGGCAGTTGAGCTCCGAGATCGGGGAAAGCGCGGCTGGCATCAGCGACCTGCGCACCAATGGCGGCTGGCGTTACCGGCTGGCGCAATTCAGCCACCGGCTGGGCACATTGTTCGAGATCCGGTTCCGGATCTACAACAAGAAATTCTTCATGAAATTCCTCAACAATCTGATCACTCAGATGACGCCGTTCCTGTTCTACTCGGTTGGCGGCTATCTGGCGATCACGGGCGAGGTTACGGTGGGCGCTCTGGTCGCCGCGCTTGGGGCATACAAGGATCTGAGCGGCCCGTGGAAGGATCTTCTGACCTATTACAATCAGGTGCAGGACATGTCCCTGCGGTGGGAGATTGTGACCGAGCGCTTCGCGCCATCGGACATGATCCCCGAGCACCTGTTCGTGGGCGAGCCCGAGACGATCCCGCATCTGGCCGGCGATATCGAGCTGCGCAACGTCACCGTCAGGGACAATGACGGCAAGACCGTTCTGGAAGATATCGACCTGACCATTCCCAAGGGGGCCCGCGTGGCGATCCAGTCGACCCACGCGGCCGAGCGCAACGCCTTGGCCCAGTTGCTGACCCGCGAGGTTCTGCCGGTTCAGGGAGAGGTTATTCTGGCCGGGCACGATCTGCGCGATCTGCATCAGTCCGTCATCGCAGCGCGGATCGGCTATGCCTATTCGCGGCCCTATCTGTTTGACGGCACTTTGGGCGACAACCTGATGATGCCCTTGCGGACCCACCCGCAGCATGAGACAGACGCAGTGAAAACACCCACGCGCCGGCAGATCGAAGCGGTGCGCGCCGGGAACCCGCCGGATTCGCTGTCGGATGAGTGGATCGACCCCGGTTTGGCCGGACTGGATGACATTGACGATATCCGCGACTGGTGGTTCGAGTTGGTCGAGGCGATGGGCATTGACGAATTCATGTTCCGCCGCACCCTGCGCACGCGTTTCGACCCCGAACTGCACCCGATACTGGCCAAGGGGATCGTCGATCTGCGTAAATCCGTAGACGAAAAGCTGCGCGCCAAGGGTCTGGACCAATATGTCTACAGATTCGATCCCGACCGGTTCAATCCCGCTGTTCCGCTGGGCGGCAACCTGCTGTTCGGCGCCCCGGCACGCGATATCTCACCCGAGATTCTGGCAGGCGACGGGCGGTTCCTGTCCATGCTCAGTGCGCATGACCTTGCAGAAGACGCGATGAGCATTTCAAATGCGGTGCTGGAAACGCTCAACCACGCCTTTGGCCGTGATGGCACGGACCACCCCTTGTTCCTGCGGCTGGGCATGTCGAAAGACATGTATCACCGCTTGCTGGACATTCAGGACCGCCGCAAGGCCAAGGGCGATGCCGAGATCAACGATGACGAGCGCGCGACGCTGCTCACCGTTCCGTTTCTGTTGACAGCCGAACAGATCGGCCCGGATTTCCCGGAAGAATACAAGGACAAGATCCTGGCGATCCGCAAGGCACGGGCGGACCAGCTGCGCGGCGCGCTCGATGGAATGTTCCTGCCGGTGACGCCCGAGGTCTACATCCCCCGGCTGTCGGTGATGGAAAACGCGATCTACGGTCGGGTGTCACTGATGGCAGGCGCGCATGCCGAAGACATTGAAAACGTGGTGGCCGAAGCGATGAACGAGGCCGGTTTGCGCCGCCGCGCCGCTGCCATCATCTATGACCTGCCTTCAGGTCTGGGCGGGAACAACCTGCCGACCGTATTTCAGGAACGTGCCGCGTTTTCGCGGGCCGGGATCAAACGCCCCGATGTTCTGATCCTCGACAAGGCGCTGGCCAGCCACGATTCCGAAAGCCGCCTGCGCACGCGTCTGAAACTGCGCGAATTGCTGCCGGATTCAATCATGATCTTCATGGAGGACCACTTTGCCCATCCCGAAGCCTATGATCTGTTCGTCGAAATCAAGGACGGGCGGATCGACGGCGTCTCGCGCACCCAACCTATGCACGTCCAGGGGGCCTCGGCCGATCTGAGCCGCAAGATCGAAGTGATCGCCTCGACCGAGCTGTTCTCGGGCATTGATGCCCGCAACCAGAGGCTGCTGGCGTTTTCAGCGCAGTGGTACGAGGCTGCGGCGGGTCAGGTGATCTTTTCCCGCGGACAGATACCGGACGCCGCTTATTTGTGCATCGCGGGTCAGGCCAAACTGGAATGGACTGAACCGGACGGGGCGAAACGAACGGTTTCGATCATCGAGCCGGGTCGCCTGATCGGCGATCTGTCGATCATCACCGGTGAAGAGCGCCAACTGGACCTGACGGCCGTCGATGATTGTTCCTTCCTGCGGATCGGAGCGGAAGAACTGCGCGCGGTTGTCGAAAGCGATGCCACGGTTGCGGTGCAACTGCTGCAAACCGTGGCCGGGTATCTGACCATACTGGCCAACCGGATCAATGCCGCCAGCGCCGGGGCGGATGTTTTCCCGGATGTGACCCAGCCCGAGGGCCTTGAGGGCGCCGGTGACAATGCGTGACGATGAACCGGGCGCTTACGCCGCCCATGACCGCCTTGTCGCGCCTGCCCGCGCCCGACCCGAACTGTGGCGGATTGCGCTGGGGCTGGCTTTGGTCGGCATTCTTGTCAGCGCGCTGAACCTGGTCCTGTTTTCGGCGATTGCCGGTATCGCCCCCTCTGACTGGACCGCTGTTCTGTTCAAGGGCGGCACACCGCTGGCCATGTTCGTGCTATTGGGCAGCTTCGGGTTCATCACACTGGGCGTCGCCGTCGCCGCGCGCCTGCTGCAGCACCGGGCTTTTGCGTCGATGATCGGGGCGCGCGGCACCGCACTGGCTCAGTTCTGGAGGGTGTTGCGCGCCCTGATGATCCTGGGCGTGATCGTGACCGTGCTGCCGCCCTATGACATGGGCGAGCCGCTTCAGGCGAACCTCAGCCTGTCTGTCTGGCTGATGTTATTGCCGATCTCAGCCTTCGCTGTCCTGATCCAGACCAGCGCCGAAGAGGTTCTGTTTCGCGGATACCTGCAGCAATCTCTGGCGGCCAGATTTCGGTCCCCGGTGATCTGGATGGGCGTTCCCTCGATCCTGTTTGCCGCCGGTCACTACGCGCCGGCCCTCGCAGGGGACAACGCCCTGCTGGTTGCCGCATGGTCTTGCGTCTTTGGCCTGCTGGCCGCCGACCTGACAGCGCGGGCTGGGACCCTTGGTCCGGCTATCGCCTTGCATTTCTTCAACAATGCGGTTGCGCTGCTGTTTATCTCACTGCCCGACAACCTCAGCGGTCTGGCCCTGTTCCTGCTGCCCTACGACATGTCGGATACCGGCATGCTGCGGCAATGGCTGCGGGTGGACTTCGCGGTCATGATCGTCAGCTGGCTAACCGCGCGCCTTGCGATCAGGCGCTGATTGCATTTCCGGCCGTGGCGTCTTATTTGACGTCAACGCCGCACTAGCCAAGGTTCCGACATGAACTGGATCACAAATTACGTCCGCCCCCGGATCAACTCGATCTTCTCGCGCCGGGAAGTGCCTGAAAACCTTTGGCACAAGTGCGATGAATGCGGAACCATGCTGTTTCACCGCGAGTTGGCGGAAAACCAGAACGTGTGCACCCAGTGCGGCCATCACATGGCAATCACCCCGCGCGAGCGATTCCGGCACCTGTTCGACGGTGGCATCTTCACTGAGGTCGACGTTCCCGCCCCCAAGGACGATCCGCTGCAATTCCGCGATCAGAAGAAATACCCGGATCGCATGAAAGCCGCGCAGAAAAAGACCGGCGAGAAAGAGGCGATGCTGGTCGCCTCGGGCGAGATCGGCCGGACACCGATCGTGGCCGCTGCGCAGGATTTCTCGTTCATGGGCGGATCGATGGGCATGTTTGTGGGCAACGCCATCATCGCCGCAGCACAAGAAGCGGTGAAACTGAAACGCCCGCTGATCCTGTTCTCGGCTGCTGGCGGCGCCCGGATGCAGGAAGGTATTCTGAGTCTGATGCAGATGCCCCGCACAACCGTCGCCGTGGAAATGTTGAAAGAGGCGAACCTGCCCTATATCGTCGTTCTGACCCATCCGACCACCGGAGGCGTGACCGCGTCTTACGCGATGCTGGGCGATGTGCATATCTCGGAACCCAACGCGTTGATCTGTTTTGCCGGTCCGCGTGTGATCGAGCAGACCATCCGTGAAAAACTGCCCGAGGGGTTCCAGCGCGCCGAATATCTGCTGGATCACGGCATGCTGGACCGCGTGACCAAACGGACCGAGATGCGCGAAGAGCTTATCACGATCACCCGAATGCTGATGGGGCTGCCGCCTGCGGTCAAAGGCGATCTGCCAGCGCCGTCTCCCGAGGAAACACAGGAAAAAGCCCCTGCCGAGGACGCAGGCAAGGAATGACCGCGCCAACGTCCGACGCCATCCTCGACCGGATGATGGCGCTGCACCCCAAGATCATCGACCTGACGCTGGACCGTGTCTGGAACCTGCTGGCCGCGCTGGACAATCCGCAGGACAAACTGCCGCCCGTGATCCACATCGCCGGCACCAACGGTAAGGGCTCGACCCAGGCGATGATCCGCGCCGGGCTCGAAGGGGCAGGGCTGACGGCTCACGCTTACACATCACCCCATCTGGCGCGTTTCCACGAACGCATTCGTCTGGCCGGAAAACTGATTTCCGAACCCAACCTGACCGCCGTTCTGGATGAGTGTTACGAAGCCAATGGCGGTGAAAACATCACCTATTTCGAGATCACAACCTGCGCCGCCCTTCTGGCCTTTGCCCGCGCACAGGCCGATTACATTTTGCTCGAGGTCGGTCTAGGCGGTCGTCTGGACGCGACCAACGTGATCGACAAACCCGCCGTCACCGTAATCACGCCGATCTCGATCGATCACGAGCAGTTTCTGGGCGACACGCTCGCGAAAATCGCCGCCGAAAAGGCAGGGATCATCAAGCGGGGCGTGCCCTGCATCGTTGGACCTCAGCCCGATGAAGCGATGGAGGTTATCGAACGCACCGCAGCCAAACTCGGCGCGCCGCTGATCGCCCATGGGCAGCACTGGCATGTCTACGAAGAACAGGGGCGGTTGGTCTATCAGGATGAAACCGGTCTGCTGGACCTGCCCCTACCCAACCTGCTGGGGGCGCATCAGATTCAGAACGCCGGTTCCGCTCTGGCGGTGCTGCGCCACTTGAAACTCGGCGATGCCGCCTATGAGGCCGCGGTCACCAAAGCCGAATGGCCCGCGCGCATGCAGCGTCTGAAAACCGGACCGCTGGTGCAGTCGGCCCCGCAGGCGGAACTGTGGCTGGACGGGGGGCACAATGCCGCCGCGGGCATCGCATTGGCCGATGTTCTGGCCAGGCTGCCCAAACGCCCGACCCATATGATCTGTGGCATGCTGAACACCAAGGATGTGACGGGTTATCTGGCACCGCTGGCCACGCAGGCCCAAAGCCTGACCGCCGTCTCCATACCCGGCGAGGCGGCCACGCTCAGCGCCGAGGAGACCGCCGCCGCCGCCGCCAAAGTCGACCTGCCCGCCACCACCGCAGACGGCGTCAGCGCCGCCTTGGCCGCGATCACGCAAAAAGACCCGCACGCGCGGGTCCTGATCTGCGGCTCACTCTATCTCGCCGGAAATATCCTGCGCGAAAACGGCTAGCGCTTCATCTTTTCAAAAATACTCCGGGGGAGTCGCGCAAAGCGCGGCGGGGGCAGAGCCCCCTATTTCCCCCAATCCTGGTCCTGCATCTCGCGCAGGCGCGAGGCGGTGCGCTCGAATTCAAAGGTTCCCTCACCCTCGACATACAACATCTCGGGCTCGGCAGCAGCGGAACAGATCAGGCGGACTTTACCTTCGTAAAGCGCATCGATCAGGGTCACAAAGCGCTTTGCCTCGTTGAAGTTGTTGCGCGACAGGCGGGGAATATCTTCGAGGATCAATACCTTCACTTCTTCCGCTATGGCCAGATAATCCCCCGGCCCCAGCATACGGCCGCACAGATCATAAAACGACGCGCGCGCCACGCCGTTCCGGAAGGCGGGCAGTTCGACCGCACGCCCCTTGACCTGCAAAATCAGCGGGTCCGCCGGGCCTCCTGCCAGATCGGTCCACACAGACCGGATGTTCTGCCGCGCCTCGGGCCCGATCGGCGTGAAATAGACCGGCGCGCCCTTTAACCTGTTCTGCCGGTAGTCGGTCGGAGAGATCAGTTCCCACACCTGCAACTGCTCTTTGATATGGGCGATAAACGGCAGGAACAGTTGCCGGTTCAGCCCGTCCTTGTACAGATCGTCTGGATGCCGGTTCGATGTGGTCACAACCGCCACCCCGCCCTCATGCAACAGGTCGAACAATCGCCCGACGATCATGGCGTCGGTAATGTCGGTGATCTGCATCTCGTCGAAGGCCAGCAGGCGGACGGATTTCAAGACCTCTTGCGCGACGGGCGCAAGCGCATCCTCGACCCCGTCCTGACGCGCCTTATGCATGCCTGCATGGATTTCCTGCATGAAAGCATGGAAGTGAACGCGCCGCGCCGGTATGTCCCCCAGCGTATCGACGAACATATCCATCAACATGGATTTGCCGCGCCCGACGCCGCCCCACAGGTACAGCCCTTGCGGGGCAGGGGGCGCTTTGCGAAACAACCCGCGCTTGACCGGTTGGGCCAGCGCGGCCCGGATACGCTCGAAATGCGGCAGGACAGCCTCTTGCGCGTCGTCCCGGGTCAGGGTGCCTTCGGCGATGCGGGCCTCGTAATGCGAAATCAGATCCGTCATAGGTCCGAGCCTTACCTTTCGGTTTGCGCCATGAAAAGCGGGCATTTTTGCCGACAGTTCAAATTTCGTTATCCGTGACCGCAAAACTGCTGAATTGACGCCCGGTTCCAATTGATTACCGTCTGCCGGACGAAATCCCCGAGGGGCCCATGCCGCAATACGACCGCCTGCTGAACCCTATCCTGATCGTCGGATGCATCATCATCACGGTCAGCTTCGCCGTGCGCGCCTCTTTCGGTGTGTTCCAGATTCCGATTGCGGATGAATTCGGATGGCTGCGCACCGATTTCTCGATGGCGATTGCGATTCAGAATCTGGCCTGGGGGATCGGGCAACCGATCTTTGCCGCGATTGCCGAGAAGGTCGGCGACCGCAAAGCGATCATTCTGGGTGCGTTGACCTATGCGGCAGGGATGGTGCTGTCGGCCTGGTCCGTCACCCCGTTCGGGCACCAGATGTACGCCTGGCTTGTGGGCTTCGGCATCGCCGGAACCGGGTTCGGCGTGGTGCTGGCCGTGGTTGGGCGCGCGTCGTCGGACCAGAACCGGTCGATGTCGCTGGCCATCGTGACGGCGGCGGGCAGCTTTGGTCAGGTGCTGGGTGCGCCGACCGCCGAGTGGATGCTGACCTTCCTGCCGTGGCAGCAGGTGTTCATCATCTTCGCCATCGCGATCCTTGCGCTGGTCTTGACGCTGCCCTTCATGCGCGCGCCGCAGGCCGTTTCCAAGGCCGAGCTTGAAGAAAGCATGAGCCAGATTCTGGGCAAGGCCTTTCGCGATCCATCTTACGCGCTGATATTTATGGGTTTTTTCAGCTGCGGGTATCAGTTGGGCTTCATAACCGCGCATTTCCCGGCCTTCGTGACCGAGATGTGCGGGCCGATCCAGCCCGGCGGCGTGTTGCATTCCATCGGCATCACCACAACCTCGGCCCTTGGGGCGGTTTCGATCTCACTGATCGGGCTGGCCAATATTGGCGGCACGCTGCTGGCCGGTTGGGCGGGCAATCACTTCCCCAAGAAATACCTGCTGGCTGCCGTCTATACCGGGCGGACCCTCGCGGCGGCGCTGTTCATCATGTTCCCGATCACGCCGCTGTCGGTGATCGCCTTTTCGCTGGTGATGGGGTCTCTGTGGCTGGCGACGATCCCGCTGACATCCGGTCTGGTCGCGCATCTATATGGGCTGCGCTACATGGGGACGCTTTATGGCATCATCTTCTTCAGCCATCAGGTTGGTAGTTTTCTTGGCATCTGGCTTGGCGGCCGCATGTATGACCAGTTTGGCGATTACACTTTCGTCTGGTGGATCGGCGTGGCGATTGGGGCGTTCAGCGCCATCGTGCACCTGCCGATCCGTGAGAACCGAACCCCAGTCGCCGCCTGAGACGGCAACCGCGCTTTGGTCAGCGCAGCTCCGCTTCGGTGTTTCCCCCGTCCACGGTCACGACGTGACCCGTCGTACGCTCCATCAGTGCCAGCGCGACAAAGGCGTTGGCGACATGAGTGGCCTCAACCTCGCGGCCCAGCAGATTGCCCGCCATATAGGTCTCTTCGCTAACACCACGCGCCTCTGCGCGTTCGCGAATGAATCCATCGGTCAACAGACCCGAGCGGATGCGGTCTGCGTTCACCCCGTTCACCCGGATACCATCGCCGGCAAGCTCAAGCGTCAGTTGGCGCAACAGGAACATCGTCGCCGCCTTGGGTGTGCCGTATGCCCCCATGTTCCGGCCCGGATTGATAGCCTGTTTTGAGATATTGAACAGGATCTGACCGTCGCGCCCCTGCGCCCGCATCACGCGGGCCGCGCTAGATGCAAAGGCCTTGTGGGCAAAGAAATTCAGCTCGAACGCCGCGCGAAACGCGGCATCGTCAAGGTCCAGCACTGCGCCCGAGGTTGCCGATCCGGCGTTCGAGACCAGAATATCCAACCCGCCAAAGCGATGAATGGCTGCATTCACCGCTTCATCAGCTGCGCCATCTTCGGTCACATCACAGGCGAAAGTAGAATGCCAGTTGCCAAGTGTCTTCTGCGCCTCGGTCAGCGCCGTCTCATCCCGATCCACCAGTACGATATTGGCGCCCGAGGCCGCAAAGGCCTGCGCGGTCGCCAGACCAATCGCCCCGGCGCCGCCCGTGACCATCACCACCTTGCCCTGCAGGGGCGGCGGGGCGGATTTGCCAAGCTTTGCCTGTTCCAGCGACCAGTATTCGCAATCGAACCGGTCCTTCTCGCCGATTGGATAAAACCCACCTGCATCCTCACCCACGGCGCGCACCCGCAGGTTCTGCTCTGCCAGATCCGCCGCCGCCGAGGCCGCCTTGGCATTGGCCCCGATACCAACCACCCCGACGCCTTCGATCCAGGCGTGTTTGGGGTCGGCGGGCAAAAGGGTCTTGGGTTCATCCGCCTGCGGGGCTTGCCGGTCGAAATAGGCGCGATAGGCTTCGGCAAATTCCTCAACCCTGGCTTTCAGTTGCGCACGCCCGCCGGTCAGGTCGGATGTGCGCAGGACAAGCGGGCTGCCCTTGGTGCGCAGCACATGGTCGGGAGAGGCCATGCCCCGACCGGACAAATCTTCGATATCTGAGCGCTCAAGGAATTTCATGACCTCTGGCCCATTTCGAAGATCGAACACCGGCATGGGATCGTCACGGCTTGCCGAGACGTCGGCAATGACGCCGCGCAGCGCTGGCAGCACCTCAAGGTTTGCAGCGGGTTCACGCTGGCCGATGGGCGTCACCGAACCCATGCCGAAATAGGCCGCGACTTCGTTGGTGTGCGACACGATCTTGTCATAGCTTTCCTGGGCGGTTTCCCCGAAGGTGAAATGCCCGTGATTCAGCAGTAAAAGCCCTTCGACATTCGGGTTTTCGTCGAACACCTCAGCCGCTTTTTTCGCCAGACCGAAACCGGGCATGATATAGGGCACGATGCCTAACCGGTCGCCAAAAATCTCGCGGCAGACCTCTTCGGCATTTGGCAGGTTCGCCAGCACCAGAAACGGGGTCGCGTGGGTGTGATCGACGTATTTATGCGGCAGGAAGGCATGCAGCAGCGTTTCGACCGAGGGGTTGGGCGAGCCGGAGTCCAGCAGGTTGGCGCGCTGCACATTGACCATCTCGAAATCCGTCAACCGATCCAGCGCGCGCAGTTTCAGCAGCGGGTCCAGCCAGACACCCGGCAGACCCGGCGCTTCGATACTGTCCAGATCCCAGCCCGAACCCTTGACATGCAGAACCCGCTGCAGGTCGCCGAACAGGTCGGGCCGCTCCAGCTTGACCGAGGTATTGCCGCCGCCATGCATCAGAAGGTCCGGGTTCTGCCCGATCAGCCGCGAGGTATAGACGCGCTCACCCAGTTCCTGATCGGCAGGGTTTTCGCCCGCCTGATTGCGCCATTGGCTGGCTTCGTCTGTCTTGTACCAGTTTTCGATCATCATGTTTTCTCAGCAAAATTTTCACTGCGGGTCGTGGGCTTTTCCAATCAGACCGGACTTTCGTCGGGCAGCCTGAACAAAATGTTAACCGGCTCTTTCAGGGAACAGATCAGCCAGCCCCTCGGCAGAGGCATCACATACACCGCGTTCGGTGATCAGCCCGGTGACCAGCCGGTTCGGCGTCACGTCGAAGGCGGGGTTGCCGCCTTCGGTTCCGTCGGGGGTCACGCGCACGTCGGCAATTGCGCCATGATCGTCAATCCCCATGACGTGTGAGACTTCACCCTGATCACGCTCTTCAATCGGGATTTCCTCCACCCCGTCGCGAACCGTCCAGTCGATGGTGGGCGAGGGCAGGGCCACATAAAACGGCACGCCATTGTCATGCGCGGCCAGCGCCTTGAGATAGGTGCCGATCTTGTTGCACACATCGCCCTGCGCAGTGGTCCTGTCGGTGCCGGTGATGACCGCATCCACCAGCCCGTGCTGCATCAGATGCCCGCCCGCATTATCGACGATGTAGCGATGGGGAATGCCATGTTCGCCCAACTCCCACGAGGTCAGCGCCCCCTGATTGCGGGGCCGGGTTTCGTCCACCCAGACATGGACCGGAATACCGGCCTCATGGGCGTGATACATCGGGCTTGTGGCGGTTCCCCAATCCACCGTCGCCAGCCATCCCGCGTTACAGTGGGTCAGCAGGCGCACCGGCTCGCCTGCAGGTTTGCTTGCGGCGATGCTTTTGATCAGTTCCAGCCCGTGCCGACCGATCGAGGCGTTGATCTCAACATCTTCATCCGCGATCTCCTGCGCGAGTTTCCACGCCTGATCCGCCCGGTCACCGGGGGCCAGAGGCATCAGCGCCGCCCGGCACTTATCCAGCGCCCAGCGGAGGTTGATTGCCGTCGGCCGGGTTGCGTTCAAAACCTCATAGGCCGCATCAAACGAGGCATCCGAGCTGTCACGGGAAATCTGCTCGGCGATTCCAAATGCGGCCGTCGCGCCGATCAGCGGCGCGCCCCGGACCCACATGTCGCGGATTGCGGTGGCAAATTCATCCAGCGTTTTCAGAGTTACGATCCGAAACTCGTGCGGTAACCAGCGTTGGTCGATGATCCGAACCTCGCCCGCTGCGGTGTCCCACCAGATCGATCGGTAGTGTTCGCCTTTGACTTTCATACTGCACTCTCCGTGTTCCAAAACGCGCGGTCAGGTTTCAACCGCAAGGTGCGTTCTAAAACTCCGGATGTAAACGGGGTATTCGGGTTCCGCCGGGTTGGTCAGGCGCCATCAGCCCCGCAGCGCCGCGCGCAACTCGCGCTCCAACGCATCCAGAAAGCGGGACCGGTCTGCCTTGCTGAACGGTTTGTCGCCCCCGCCCGCGCCCAGAGGGTTGGCGGCGCGCAAGTCGGCCATCAGATCGCGCATCGCCAGTTGCTGGCCGATATTGGCTGCCGTGAAAGCCTCGCCATTCGGGCGCAGGACACGCGCACCGGCCGCGACGCATTTCGCGGCCAGCGGGATGTCCGAGGTGATCACCACATCGCCCATCCCGCAGCGCTCGGCGATCCATTTATCCGCCTCATCCGCGCCTTCGGCCACGATGACGACCTGAACCAGCGGGTTCGCCGAGGGCCGCAGCCCGCCATTCGACACCAGCGCCAGAGGCACCTTGTGCCGGGTCGCGACCCGTTCGGCCTCGGCCTTTACCGGGCAGGCGTCGCCATCGACATAGAGCGTTGTCACGCCTTCTTTGCCTCTTTCTTCGCGGGTGCCTTGCGCACTTTGAACTCTTCAGGAATAGGCATGCGGTTGAACGCGTCGAGACCGGCGATCTTGTACGCCTCGGCCAGCGTCGGGTAGTTGAAGGTGTTCTGCACGAAGTAGTCCACCGTGCCTTTCAGGTTCAGAACGGCTTGTGCAATATGGATCAACTCGGTCGCACCTTCGCCGACGATCTGGACCCCCAGCACCCGGCGGGTTTTCAGCGAGAACAGCATTTTCAGCATGCCATGTTCCAGCCCCATGATATGCCCGCGCGAGGTTTCGCGGAACCGCGCCACGCCGACCTCGTAAGGGATACCGCGTTCCTGCAATTCTTCTTCGGACATGCCGCAGGTCGAGATTTCGGGCACGGAATAGATGCCGTAAGGATACCACGGGCTTTCCGGCAGGGTGGGGGTGTCTAGCGCATGGCAGGCCGCAACGCGCCCCTGTTGCAGCGAGGTAGACGCCAGCGAAGGGTGGCCAATGACATCTCCGGTTGCATAGATGTGCGGCACAGCCGTCTGATAGGTCTTGCGATCCACCTTGATCCGGTTGCGGTGGTCGGTTTCCAGCCCAACCGCATCCAGATTCAGTGCCGAGGTCGCACCCATCCGTCCGGCAGCAAACAGAAGCATCTCGGCCCGGACATGGCGGCCGTTTTCGAGTGTGACCTCAACATGCTCGCCCGCATCTTCGATCTTTTCGACCGCCGAGCCCAGCCGCAGATCAACACCGTTCTCGCGGACCTGATGGGTGAAATCGTGGATCAGGCGGCTGTCGATGAAATCGAGGAAGGTTTCCCTGGGTTCGATCAGCGTCACCCGCACGTCAAGCGCCGAGAACATGGTGGCGTATTCCACACCAATCACGCCCGCGCCGATAACGCAGAGCGACCGGGGGATTTCGGCCATTTCCAGAAAATCATCGCCATCCACCACGGTTTTGCCGTTGAACGGCACATAATCCGGGCGGTAGGTCTTGGTGCCCGTGGCAATCAGGAACTTGGCGGCGGTCAGGCGCGTGGTCTCGCCCGCGTCGGTGGCGACCTCGACCTCGTGCGGGCCGATGAATTTCGCCAATCCGTTCAGCGTTTCGACATGGTTGCGGTTGAACTGATGTTCCAGCACGTCGACCTCGTGATCGAGCGTCATGTGCAGGCGCGCCTTGAGGTCCTCGGCGCGGATCTGGTCCTTGACCCGGTACGAGCGCCCATAAAAGCTGCGCTCGCGCCAGCCCGACAGGTTCAGCACGGTTTCCCGCAGGGTCTTCGACGGGATTGTCCCGGTATGCACCGACACCCCGCCAAAGCGATCCTTGCGGTCGATCACCAGCACCCGCCGTTTCAGCTTGCCCGCCTGTATCGCTGCCGAACGCCCCGACGGGCCGGACCCGATGATGATCAGGTCATAGTCGTATTTGCTCATGCCTCAGTCCCCGTACAGCGCTTCGGCGTGGAAAATGATGTGGTCTTCCATGAAAGTCGAAACAAAGAAATACGAATGGTCGTAGCCGGGCTGCAGACGATAGGTAGCCTGCTGGCGGCGTTCGGCAATCGCCTGGGCCAGCGCCTCGGGGCGCAGCAGGTCGATGAACTGGTCGCTGGCCCCGGTGTCGATCAGGATCGGGCCGTCGAACCCCTTTTCCTTCATCATCAGCGAGGCGTCATGTTTGGCCCACAAGGCCTCATCATCGCCCAGATAGGCGCTGAGTTGTTTGCGCCCCCAATCCGCCCCGGTCGGGTTCGAGATCGGCGCAAAAGCCGAGACCGCCCGGAACCGCCCCGGCAGGTTCATCGCCAGCGTCAGCGCGCCATGGCCACCCATCGAATGGCCGGTGATGGCCTGACGGTCCATGTCGAGGGCAAAGTTTTCGGCCAGCAGAGCGGGCAGTTCCTCGGCCACGTAATTCCACATGTTGAAATGCGGGGCCCATGGGGTTTGGGTCGCGTTCACATAAAACCCGGCACCCTGACCCAGATCGTAATCCTCGTGATCGGCCACGCCTTCGCCACGTGGCGAGGTGTCGGGGAACACAACCGCGATGCCCTGTTCTGCGGCCCAGGCCTGTGCGCCTGCCTTGGTCATGGCGTTTTCATGGGTGCAGGTCAGGCCGGACAGATACCACAGGATGGGAACGGGGCCGTCCTTGGCCTCGGCCGGCAGGAACAGGCCGAAGGTCATGTCGCATTGGCAAGCCGAGGAGGCATGGTGGTACACACCCTGTACACCACCGAAACAGGCATTTTCTGAAAGGGTTTCCATCTGGCTTTGTCCTTACATTGGGTTTGCGCCATGGCTAACGTTCCAAAAGCCGCACGTAAAGTGCGGCTGCCTTCGGCGAGAGTATTTTTCGAAAAGGTGAAGATCAGGGTGTTGTGACCCAGGCGATCACCAATGGAACGGTCAGAATGCTTACGATCGTCGACAGAAGTATCGCGGCGGACGCGCGATGGGGGGCGACCCCGTAATGCGCGGCCAGCATGTAGACATTGCCCGCCACGGGCAGGGCTGCGGCAGCAATGGCAACCGTTGCCGAAAAAGGGTCGATGGGGACCAGCCAGATCAGCGCAACGGCGACGCAGGCGGGATGGACGACCAGTTTGCAAAAGCTCAGCCAGGCGGCGACCTGCAGCCGTTCCGCAGATTTTCCGGCCAGCGAGGCCCCGATTGCGAACAAGGCTCCGGGCGTTGCCGCGCCGCCCAGAATGGTCAGGAAATCATTCAGCGGGCCCGGAACCGGGACTTGCAGCGCCGACCAGATCAGCCCGGCGGAGATGGACACGATCATCGGGTTTTTCAGCAATCCCAGACCGATCAGCCGGAATGTGGCGGGGGTCAGTTTTCCATCCCGCCCGCCGTTTATCAGGATCACGATGACGGATGAGAACACGACAAGATCCACCGCAAGAACCAGCATCACCGGGCCGATTGCCGCTTCGGTCAGCAACAGTGCAAGCATCGGCAGGCCCAGAAAGCCGACATTGCCAATCGCCGCGCATTGGGCCTCGACCGCGGCGGTGGGGATGTCGAGCCCGCGCAGCCAGGCGACGCTGGTGGCCAGCGCATAGACCGTCAGCGTTCCGGCCAGATAGCCCAGTATCAGCCGCCCGTTGAAGATATCGGCAAAGGGCAGGGTTGCCGCAAACCGGAACAGCATTGCTGAAAGGGCGAAATAGAACACGAATTTAGTCAGATAGGCCGTCGCCTCGGCGGTGAAGAACCGCGTGCGCCCGGCCCAGTAACCAAGGCCGATGATTGCGAAGAAGGGCAGGGTGCGTAAGAAAATCTCGACCATGCGCACTGTCCTAGCATGGTTTGCGGGCGCGGCAAGCGCTCTGACCGAGGCGCGACAAACAAGGTGTCCGCGCCATCCGCGGTTTTGAAAGCACCGCGAATCGTTGTATCTGAACCGAACGGTTTATACGCTTGCCCCACGCAACATCTCAGGAGACGACATGACCCAAACCGCCACCATCCTGCGCACTGGCCGGAAATTCGATCAGGTCTTGCGCGGAGCCCGAGAGGTTTTCATGGCGGATGGGTTCGAAGGCGCAAGTGTGGACGATATCGCCCGCGCTGCCGGTGTCTCGAAGGCCACGCTCTACAGCTACTTTCCCGACAAGCGCCTGTTGTTTGTCGAGGTCGCACAGACCGAATGCAACCGCATGGCGGATCAGGTCATCTCGATGGTGGATGAGACCAAACCTGTGCGTGAGGTCCTGATGATCACAGCGCAGCAGCTTACGGGTTTTTTGATCTCGGATTTTGCGCAGCAGGTTTTCCGGGTTTGCGTGGCCGAGCGGGATCGCTTTCCCGAGCTAGGGCGCGCGTTCTATGAGGCGGGCCCACGAAACGGCCAGTGTCACATGGCCAGCTATCTGGAGAAAGCGGTGGCCAAGGGCGAGTTGAGGATCGACGACATCCAGTTCGCCGCCGAACAGTTTTCGGAACTGTGCAAGGTGCGGGTCTGGACCCGGGCCGCGTTTGGCATTCAAAGCGAGTTCAGTCAGGCCGAGATAGATCAGGTCGCGCAGCATGCGGTGGATATGTTCATGGCGCGCTACGGGGTTTGAAATTCTCAGTACGTGGTGCGCATCTGATAGCCCTGATGAAATGTCATTCTGACGAAGGTGACCGGGCTTTCCCGAAACCATGTGGTGCGTTCCATCTGGAACAACGGGGTTCCCGGCGGGACTGACAGAAACTCTTGCAACTGGCCTGCCGCTGGCACGGCTGAAAACGCGATTTCGGCGTTTGAGAACGGGACTTCCGCCAGCAGCCATTCGTTTGGACCAACGGCCAGAAAATCCTCATCTACCACATGCGGAACCGCGGGTACGTTGATCCAGCGTTCCTCATACTGGAACGGGCGGTTGTCGGCGTGGTGCATGCACTGCAGATGCAGGATTTTCGTGCCCTCCTGAATGCCCAGCTTGGCCTGCAGCCAGGCGGGACAATCGATCAGGGTGCGCGTGACCAGGGCGTAGCGGTATTGCGCATTCATATCCTCGATGGTCTGGCGGACGACCGCAATCGGCAGCTTGGCCTGTTTGACAGGAGTGGTGACAACGCGCGTGCCGCCCTTGCGCTTGCGGGTCACGATGCCCTGTTCGGCCAGCTCGCGCAGCGCCCGGTTCACCGTCGCACGGGCGCAGCCGAATTCGGCGGCAAGCTCCAGTTCGGTCGGCAGCAAGCTGCCCTGCGGCCAAATCCGGGTCTGGATGCGGTTCAGCACCTCGTCCCTTATGTCCTGAAAACCGATGGGTTTTTGATCGTTCACGGGGCGCTCATATTTGTTTCGGTCATATTTGTATTATGTCTGTGTTTATTTGGATTGCAAAGATGCCTTGGGGTCAAAGATTTGGGACAAGGTCTGCCATCGCCTGACGGTAGTTGGCGATAATCCGGTCCCGTGCCACGTGGCGCCCGTTTTGCACCTGATGCCGACCGGCCGACCAGACATCCGTTACCACGCTGTCTTTGGCGGCAAAGACCAGACCGTCAAGCAGTTGTTGCGCGTTGAGCCCGCACAAAGCCGGGGTCTGGCTGTCGACGGCTACTAAATCGGCCAGCATGCCTTCGGCGATCATTCCGGCCTGGCGGCCCAAGGCCTGCGCGCTGCCTTCAGCCGCGCCGCAATACAGCGTCTGGCCCACCGAACCTTCGCCGACCACCAGCACATTTCGGGACAGGTCGCGCAGGCGTTGGGAATATTCCAGCGTGCGCAACTCCTCGGTCAATGAGATCAGGACGTTAGAGTCGGAGCCGACGCCAAAGGCACCTTTCGCCTCCAGATAGGCCGCGCCATTGAAGGGGCCATCGCCCAGATTGGCCTCGGTAATCGGGCAGAGCCCGGCGACGGCACCGCTGGCAGCCATTGCGCGGGTTTCGGCGTCGGTCATGTGGGTCGCGTGGATCAGGCACCAATTGCCGTCGACCGACGCATTGTCCAAAAGCCATTCGACCGGGCGCGCGCCTAGCCCGGCTTGAACCTCGGCCACTTCCTTGGGTTGTTCGGCGATGTGGATGTGGATTGGGCCGGCAACTTGCGCTGCCACGACCTGTGCCAGATCACGCAGGCAGGTGGCCCGCAGGGAATGGGGCGCAATGCCGACACGGTAATCGTCCGGCAATGCATTCAGCGCACCCCGCGCCTGATCCACCAGGGCGCAAAACCGATCCACGTCGTTGCCAAAGCGCCGCTGACCCGCCTCTAACGGGTGCTCGCCGACACCCGCGTAGGAGTAGAGCACCGGCAGGAGGGTCAGGCCGATCCCGGTCTCTGCCGCAGCGGCCATGATCCGGTCGGACATCTCAGACAGGCGGTGATAGGGCTTCCCGTCCGGTTGATGGTGCAGATAGTGAAACTCTCCGACCGAGGCATACCCGGCCTCCTGCATCTCAAGATAGACCAGCGCGGCGATGGCCTGAACATGCTCGGGTGTCAGGTGGGCGGTGAAGCGGTACATCAGGTCGCGCCATGTCCAGAAACTGTCGCGCCCGGCCAGACGGTATTCGGTCATCCCCGCCATCGCGCGCTGAAAGGCATGGCTGTGCAGGTTCGCGAGCGCCGGCAGCAGGGTATCCACCCGAACATCGCCTGGCTGCGGTGATGCGTTTGGCAAAAGGCTGGCAATCCGGCCATCCCTGACCTCAAGCCGCAGGTTTTCTGCCCATCCGGTCTCAAGAAGGGCGCGCTGTGCGAATAGGGCGGTCATGCGGGGCTCCACAAATAATGCATAGACATAATACAGATTGAACTGTACTAGAAAAGAGCGAAATGCGAGGGAGATGGAATCGAATGCAGGCCCGCGATCAGGTGCTACTCAATCTGCAAGCTGCCACGATGGCAGAAGGGCCTGAGAAATACGGGCTGATCGAAGATGCGGCGGTTGTGATCGCGGATGGGCGTATTGCATGGGTCGGGAAACGGGCCGACCTGCCTGCGGATCATGCGTCGCTGCCCGGCACCGATCTGGATGGCCGTCTGGTCACGCCCGCGCTGATCGATTGCCACACCCATGTGGTGCATGGCGGCCACCGTGCCGTCGAGTTTGAGATGCGCCTGAACGGTGCGACCTACGAAGAAGTTGCGCGCGCCGGGGGTGGCATCATCTCGACCGTGAAAGCCACGCGCGAGGCCGGTGTTGCAGACCTGATCGTACAGGCGCTGCCGCGTGTGGATGCGATGCTGGCCGAGGGTGTCTCGGTGATCGAGGTCAAATCCGGCTACGGTCTCGATCGCGAGACCGAGTTGAACATGCTGCGTGCCGCGCGGGCGTTGCCGGACCATCGCCCCGTTCGGGTGGTGGCAAGCTTTCTGGGCGCGCATGCTATTCCCGACACCTACAAAGACCGCGCCGACGCCTATATTGCCGAGGTTTGCATCCCGACCCTGCGCGAGGCGCATGAACTGGGACTGGTGGATGCAGTGGATGCATTCAGCGAGGGGATCGCCTTTCTGCCGGATCAACTGGTGCCCTTATTCGATGTAGCGCAAGAGCTTGGCGTACCGGTCAAACTGCATGCCGAGCAGCTCTCGAATCTTGGCGGTGCAAAAATGGCCGCCGGGTATGGCGCACTGTCGGCGGATCACATCGAATATCTGGATGAAGAGGGCGTGCAGGCCATGGCTGCCGCAGGAAGTGTCGGCGTCATCCTGCCCGGCGCGTTCTATACCCTGCGCGAAACCCAATCCCCGCCGATTGACCTGTTGCGCAAGCACGGCGTGCCGATGGCGCTGGCGACGGATTGCAATCCGGGCTCTGCGCCTATGACCTCGTTGCTTTTGGCGATGAATATGGGCTGCACCCTGTTCCGCATGACGCCCGAAGAGGCGTTGCAGGGCGTCACCACCCACGCGGCCCGCGCGCTTGGTCTGACCGATTGCGGCCGGATCGCCGCCGGTCTGCGCGCCGATCTGGCGGTCTGGGATGTGCAGCACCCGGCCGAGCTTGCCTATCGCGTCGGCTTCAACCCGCTTCACACTCGCTTTTTCGGAGGTGCGATTTGACGACCCTGACCCTCGCACCCGGTGCGGTGTCTTTGAAGCAACTGGAACAGGTCTTTCGGGAAGAGCGCGCGGTACGTCTGGACCGGGCGTGCCGCCCCGCTATAGAAGCGGCCCATGCGCGGATCGCTGATGCAGCCGCGGGGGATCTGGCTGTGTATGGCGTCAACACCGGTTTCGGCAAGCTGGCAAATGTCAAGATCGCCGCCGAGGATACCGCAACCCTGCAGCGCAATCTGATCCTCAGTCATTGCTGCGGTGTCGGGCCAGCAATCCCGCGCGCGCATGCCCGGCTGATGATGGCGCTGAAACTGCTGAGCCTCGGCCGCGGCGCCTCTGGTGTCCGGTTGGAACTGATCGACTTGCTGGAAGCTATGCTGGCCAAGGGCGTGACCCCGGTGATCCCGGCGCAGGGTTCGGTCGGGGCCTCGGGTGATCTGGCACCGCTGTCGCATATGGCCGCTGTCATGATGGGTGAGGGCGAGGTAGAATTTGGCGGCGAAATCATGCCAGGTGGCAGGGCGCTGGAGGCGGCGGGGCTGCAACCGGTTGAACTTGGCCCGAAAGAGGGGTTGGCGCTGATCAACGGCACCCAGTTTTCCACCGCCTTCGCACTGGCAGGCCTGTTTGGTGCGTGGCAGGCGGCGCAATGCGCGCTGGTGACCTCGGCGCTGACAACGGACGCCATCATGGGCTCGACCGCGCCTTTGCAGCCAGAAATTCACACTCTGCGCGGTCATCGCGGGCAGATCGAAGCCGGGGTTGCCATGCGCGCTTTGCTGGCGGGTTCGGTCATCCGCGAAAGCCATCGCGACGGTGATACGCGCGTGCAGGATCCGTATTGCATCCGCTGCCAGCCACAAGTCGTTGGGGCCGCGATGGATGTGCTGCGTCAGGCGGCAACAACGCTTGAGATCGAGGCGAACGCGGCGACGGATAATCCTCTGGTTCTGGCCGAGACCGGTCTGATCGTTTCGGGCGGCAACTTCCACGCCGAACCGGTGGGGTTTGCCGCCGACATGATCGCGCTGGCGGTGGCCGAGATCGGCGCAATCGCGCAGCGCCGCATCGCGCTGATCGTCGACCCGGTGCTCAGCTTCGATCTGCCGCCGTTTCTGACCCCCAATCCGGGGCTGAACTCGGGCCTGATGATCGCCGAAGTCACCACGGCGGCCCTGATGAGCGAGAACAAGCATCTGGCCAATCCCTGCGTGACCGACAGCACGCCGACCTCGGCCAATCAGGAGGATCACGTGTCGATGGCCGCCCATGGCGCACGCCGTCTGGGGCAGATGGTGACCAATCTGGAGCGTATTCTGGGGGTAGAACTGCTCTGCGCCACCCAAGGCGTCGAGTTCCGCGCGCCATTACCGACCAGCGAAGCCCTTCAAGGCGTGATGGCCAGGCTGCGCGCAATCGTGCCACCGCTGGGCGACGACCGTTACACCGCGCCGGATATCGAGGCCGCCTCGACCCTGATCGCCAGTGGTGAGATCGCCCATCGCACAGGCATCACCATGCCGGAGCTGGGCGCGTGATAGCCCGGGTGGAAGTCACACGGGGTGATGGCCCTGTCGTGCTGGGCTTGCCCCATACCGGGACCCATGTGCCGCCGGATATCGAGGCTGCCTTGAATCCAATCGGCAAGGGGCTGAGCGATACCGACTGGCACATTCACGACCTTTACAGCGGCTTGCTGCCCGGCGCGACAACGGTGCGGGCGACCTTCCACCGTTACGTGATCGACGCCAACCGGGACCCGTCCGGTGTGACGCTCTATCCCGGTCAGAACACCACGACTCTGGTGCCGATGACGGATTTTGACGGTCAGGACATCTGGACCTCAGCACCCTCGGAACAGGAAATCACGCACCGTCTGGCGCAGTTTCATGCGCCCTATCATGCCGCGCTGACCGCCGAGTTGGAACGCGTGAAAGCCACCCACGGCATCGCTGTCCTCTACGATTGCCACTCGATCCGCAGCCAAATTCCGTTTCTGTTCGACGGCACGCTGCCTGACATGAATATCGGCACCGATGGCGGCACCACCTGCGCGCCCGAGATCGAGGCTATCACCCATGAATTTGCGGCCACTTCCCCCTATCGAACCGTTTTGAACGGGCGGTTTCGCGGTGGTTGGTCCACGCGGCACTATGGACGCCCGAGCGAAGGCATGCACGCGATCCAGATGGAACTAGCCCAATCCGCCTATCTGACCGCCGAAGCCGCGCCGTGGGCGTATGACCTGGAAAAAGCCACCCGCCTGCGCCGCTGGCTGCGCGATATTCTGGATGCCATCCAAGACACAGCACTGGAGCTTGCCCCATGACCGACCCCCGCAAGAACACCCGCGACGTGTTTCCGCCCACCGGCCCCGAGTTGAACACCAAAAGCTGGATGACCGAAGCGCCGATGCGGATGCTGATGAACAACCTGCACCCGGATGTGGCCGAAAACCCGCATGAGCTGGTGGTCTATGGCGGTATCGGACGCGCGGCGCGGACGTGGAATGATTTTGACACCATCGTCGCCAGCCTCAAGGATCTGGAAGAGGATGAAACGCTTGTGGTGCAATCCGGCAAGCCGGTCGCCATCGTGCGGACGCATGCGGATGCGCCCCGGGTGCTGATCGCCAACTCGAACCTTGTGCCGCATTGGGCCAACTGGGACCATTTCAACGAGCTCGATAAGAAGGGTCTGATGATGTACGGCCAGATGACCGCCGGGTCGTGGATTTACATCGGCACGCAGGGCATCGTTCAGGGCACCTATGAGACCTTTGCCGAGGCCGGGCGCCAGCATTATGGCGGCGATCTGACCGGCAAGTGGATCCTGACCGGAGGTCTGGGCGGTATGGGTGGTGCGCAGCCTCTGGCCGCCGTCTTTGCCGGGGCCTGCTGTCTGGCGGTCGAATGCAACCCGGACAGCATCGATTTCCGCCTGCGGACCAAATATCTGGATGAAAAGGCCGAGACGCTGGATGAAGCGCTTGAGATGATCGACCGCTGGACCAAGGCGGGCGAGGCGAAGTCGGTCGGCCTGCTGGGCAATGCCGCCGAGGTTTTCCCCGAGATTTACCGCCGCATGCAAGCGGGCGGGATGCGCCCCGATATCGTCACCGACCAGACCAGCGCCCATGACCCGGTGAACGGCTATCTGCCGCTGGGCTGGACCATGGCGCAGTGGAAGGACAAGCGCGAAAGCGACCCGAAAGCGGTGGAAAAAGCGGCGCGCGCTTCGATGAAGCAGCATGTGGCCGCGATGGTCGATTTCTGGAACGCGGGTGTGCCGACGTTGGACTACGGCAACAACATCCGGCAGGTGGCGCAGGATGAAGGGCTGGAAAACGCCTTTGCCTTCCCCGGCTTCGTACCTGCCTATATCCGCCCACTGTTCTGCCGTGGCATCGGCCCGTTCCGCTGGTGCGCCCTGTCGGGCGACCCCGAGGATATCTACAAAACCGACGCCAAGATGAAGGAACTGTTCCCCGAGAACACCCATCTGCACAACTGGCTCGACATGGCGCAGGAACGTATCGCCTTTCAGGGCCTGCCCGCGCGCATCTGCTGGATCGGGCTGGGGGATCGCCACCGCGCGGGTCTGGCCTTCAACGAAATGGTTCGCACGGGCGAGTTGAAAGCCCCGGTGGTGATCGGGCGCGACCATCTGGACAGCGGCTCGGTCGCCTCACCCAACCGCGAGACCGAGGCGATGATGGACGGTTCGGATGCGGTCAGCGACTGGCCGCTGCTGAACGCGCTGGTCAATACCGCGTCGGGCGCGACATGGGTGTCGCTGCATCATGGCGGCGGTGTCGGGATGGGGTTCAGCCAGCACGCGGGCGTGGTGATTTGCGCCGACGGGACCGATGCGGCGGCCAAACGGCTCGAGCGGGTTTTGTGGAACGATCCTGCCTCGGGCGTGTGGCGGCATGCCGATGCGGGCTATGACATCGCCAAGGACTGCGCGCGCGAACACGGGCTGCGGCTGCCGGGTATCCTGGGGTAATCCGGTGCGTCCTTTTCCGGTTTTCGGCGGATTTACCTGCATTTCTTAGCGCTAACGCCAAACTTTCCGGTTTTATTACGGAAATGCATCGGCTAGGCCTACGGCCTCAAGCAGCCCGCCAGATAAACGACAGCTGAAAAGGTAGCTCGCCCGTTGCTCGATCTTACTAACGTTCGTTCCGTACTTGCGGATCAGTACGACCTTGCGCCCTCGGCCACGCTGGCCAACGAGATGCAGGATGTTTACGCCCGGATGGACCGCGTGGTCAGCCCGCCGGACTGGGCGATCTATGCGCCTTATGTGCGGGCAATCAATGCGCTCAAAAAACAGCGTAACGCCGTGATCCTTGGGCATAATTACATGACGCCCGAGATTTTCCACGGCGTTTCCGACTTTGTCGGCGACAGCCTGCAGCTGGCGATGAAGGCCAGCGAGGTTGAAGAGGATGTGATCGTGCAGGCCGGTGTGCATTTCATGGCTGAGACGTCGAAAATCCTGAGCCCGCAAAAGACCGTGCTGATGCCGGATATGGCCGCAGGATGCTCACTGGCAGAATCGATCACGGCTGAGGGAATCGACGAAATGCGCGCCAAATACCCCGGCGCGCCGGTTGTGTCCTATGTGAACACCACGGCCGAGGTCAAAGCGGCCTCGGATATCTGCTGCACCTCGTCCAACGCGGTACAGATCGTGGATGCGATGGACAGCGACACGGTCATCATGACGCCCGACCAGTATCTGGCGCAGAACGTGGCAACTAAAAGCGACAAGACCGTGGTCTACTGGCCCGGTTCCTGCATCGTGCACGAACAATACACCGCGCAGGACCTGCGCGATTTCCGCGAATGGAACCCGGGCACGCGGCTGATCGCGCATCCGGAATGCCCGCCCGATGTGGTGGCCGAGGCTGATTATTCCGGCTCGACCAGCGGCATCATCAAATACGTGTATGACGAAAAGCCTGAAAAGGCGATGCTGATCACCGAATGCTCGATGGCGTCGAACATTGCCGACGAGCTTCCCGAGGTCGATTTCGTCGGACCCTGCAACATGTGCCCGTACATGAAGAAGATCACGCTGGAAAAGATCCTCTATGCCCTGCACACGATGGAGGGTCAGGTCCAGGTCGCCGGGGACGTTGCCGCAAAGGCGCGCAAATCGGTGCAGGCGATGATCGATCTGTCGCGCAAGCTGGGTCTCTGATCCCGTATGAAAGACCTCACCACGGATCGTGTTGTTATCGTGGGGGCTGGTATTGGTGCGCTTTATGCCGCGCTGAAACTGGCACCGCGGCCAGTGGTGATGATCTCGCCCGACCCGTTGGGGCAGGGGGCCAGTTCCGCCTGGGCGCAGGGTGGCGTGGCGGCGGCGATGGACGGTGCAGACAGCCCGGAAAGCCATGCGGCGGATACTGTGAACGCGGGGGCGGGGACAGTGTCACCCGAGGTTGCCGACCTCGTGACGCGTGAAGCGCGCGACTACATCCTTGACCTGACCACGCTGGGAACGCCGTTCGACCGCACTAAGGACGGCGGCTATGTTCTGTCCCGTGAAGCAGCGCACAGTTTTGCGCGGGTGGTGCGGGTGAAAGGCGATCAGGCGGGCAGCCAGATCATGGCCGCGCTGATTGAACAGGTTCGCGAAACACCTTCCATTCAGGTCTTGGAGGGCGTGCTTGCCGTCGGGCTGGATGTGAAGGACGGGCAGGTGGCCGGCGTCGCGGTACAGGATGCCGAAGGTGGCCCCGACACCGTAATGCTGCGCGGGCCTGCCGTGCTGCTGGCAGGGGGTGGGTCTGGCGGGCTTTTTGCGCTGACCACCAATCCTCCCCGTATCCGGGGGCAGGTCATCGGCATGGCGGCACGGGCCGGGGCGCAGATTGCCGATGCCGAATTCGTCCAGTTTCACCCCACCGCGATGGATGTGGGCGAAGACCCCGCGCCGCTGGCGACCGAGGCGCTGCGCGGCGAAGGGGCCATTTTGATCAACAAGCAGGGCGAGCGGTTCATGCAGGCCATCCACAAGGATGCCGAGCTTGCCCCCCGCGACGTGGTGGCGCGTGCGATCTTCGATCAGGTGCAGGCGGGCAGTCAGCCCGCGCTGGACACCCGCGCGGCGTTGGGCGCCCGCATAACCCAGGAGTTTCCGGCGGTTGCCGAATATTGCGCCCGAAACGGCATCGATCCGGTGACGCAGCCGATCCCGGTTGCCCCCGCCGCGCATTATCACATGGGCGGGATCGCAACCGACACAAAGGGCCGCGCGACACTGGGCGGGCTTTGGGTTTGTGGCGAGGCATCCTCGACCGGGTTGCACGGGGCCAATCGGCTGGCCTCGAACGGTCTGCTGGAAGCGCTGGTGTTTGCCCGCATCTGCGCCGAAGACATCGCAGACAGTGTTCCCGTGATGCCGGAGGCTGACTTTCTGGACATCCAATTTGCCAAGGGCGATGCGCCGGATACGGCAAAGGCAGTATTGGACTTGCGCCAGATCATGACCCGCCATGTCGGCGTGGTGCGGGACTGCGCCGGGTTGACCCAAGCGCTGCAGAAGATCGCGGCGCTGGAAGCGGCGAACGACGTTTACCCATCGTTCATGAACATGTGCGCGACGGCCACCCTGATCGCCGCCAGCGCATTGTTGCGCGATGAAAGCCGTGGCGCGCACGCCCGATCCGATTTCCCCGATACCGCCCAAGGCCCCGGTGAACGCTCGCGGATGTACCTGTCCGAAGCGCTCGCCATCCGGGCGCAAGCCTGCAAGGAACTGACATGAGTTTTGCCACCCTGCCTGATCTGGTCCTGGAACCGATGATCCGCGCCGCCCTGATGGAAGACCTTGGCAGTTATGGCGACGTGACCACCCGCGCCGTGATCCCCGAGGGCACCACCTATGAGGCCCGCCTGAACGCGCGCGAGGATGCGGTTGTTTCGGGCATGCAGGTGGCGGCCATTGCCTTTCGTTTGGTCGACCCCAAGCTTGAGGTCGAAGCGTGTGTCGGTGACGGCACCGCATGCAAGCGGGGTGATACGCTGATGACCATCCGGGGCTCAGCCGCCTCGATCCTGTCCGGCGAACGGGTGGCGCTGAACTTTGCCGGGCGGCTGACCGGCATTGCGACCCAGACAGCGGCGTTTGTGGCACAGACCAAGAGCACTACGGCGCGCATCACCTGCACCCGCAAGACCACGCCCGGTCTCAGGATCGTCGAGAAACTGGCGGTTCTGCATGGCGGCGGCTTCAACCATCGTTATTCGCTGTCCGACGCGATCCTGATCAAGGACAACCACATCGCCGCCGCGGGTGGGGTTCGTCAGGTACTGGGGGCGGCAAAAGCCCATGCCAGCCACATGATGGCGGTTGAAATTGAAGTGGACCGGCTGGACCAACTCTCCGAAGTGCTTGAGGTCGGCGGCGCTTCGGTCGTGTTGCTGGACAATATGGACAACGACACGCTGCGCGAAGCGGTTACCATGGTCGACGGACGTATCAAGACCGAGGCCAGCGGCAATGTCACGCTTGACCGGGTGGCCTCGATTGCGGCGACAGGGGTGGACTATATCTCGTCCGGGGCGCTGACACATTCGGTGCGCACGGCGGACCTCGGGTTGGACTTCTAAAAGCGGATTCATGCGTCAAATTGTGGCGCGCCAGCATGATGTGTTGCGCGATTCAATTTTATCGATAATAAATCCCGGCTAACGCAGGCTGCAGAAAGTTTTATAGATAAAATGATCATCCCCCATTCCGGCTGGACCCGAAAATCTGCGCAAGCTGTTCATGACCTTCCGCTGATGGATTTGCTGTTCCGAGCCCAGACCGTGCATCGTGAGCATTTCGATCCGAACCGGATTCAAACCTCCAAACTGCTGTCGATCAAGACAGGCGGCTGCGCGGAAGATTGCGCCTATTGCTCGCAATCGGCCCGGAACGGTTCGACACTGCCGGCCTCGAAACTGATCGAGGTCCAGCGAGTTCTGGCCGAGGCCAAGAAGGCCAAGGATGGCGGCGCAACCCGGTTCTGCATGGGCGCTGCGTGGCGCGAACCCAAAGCCCGCGACATGCCCGCGCTGGTGGCGATGGTCGAGGGCGTCAAGGCGATGGGGATGGAAACCTGCATGACGCTGGGCATGCTGGATGACACGCAGGTCGTGCAACTGCGCGACGCCGGGCTGGATTACTACAACCACAACATCGACACGTCCGAACGCTATTACTCTGAGGTGATCACCACCCGCACCTTTGCCGACCGGATCGACACGATGAACCGGGTGCAGGATGCGGGGATCAAGGTCTGCTCGGGCGGGATTCTGGGGATGGGCGAACATACCGGCGACCGCATCGACATGCTTCTGAAGTTGGCCAACATGACCCCGCCGCCGGATTCGGTTCCGATCAACATGCTGATGCCGCAGGCCGACACGCCGCTGGCCGATGCCGAACCCATCGACCCGATCGACTTTGTGCGCATCATCGCCACCGCGCGCATCCTTATGCCGACCTCTTACGTCCGCCTGTCCGCCGGGCGCAGCGAGATGAGCGACGAGATGCAGGCCATGTGCTTCTTTGCCGGGGCCAACTCGATCTTCGTCGGCGACACTTTGCTAACCGCAGAAAACCCCGAGGAAGACATGGACTCGATCCTGTTTGCCAAGCTGGGTCTGCAGGCGGAACAGGCAGAGGGCAGGGCTTGCACGGAAGCTGCCGAATGAAAGCTGTCGACCGGCTGAATTCCATGCTCGATACGCTGGAATCCCGGCATCGTCGCCGGGTGCTTTCACCTGTGCGCGGGCTGGATTTTGCCTCGAACGACTATTTGGGGCTGGCGGGTTCGCAGGTTTTGCAGCAGGCCGCTCAGCAGGCAATCGCGCGGGGCGTTCCCGTGGGATCGGGCGGGTCGCGTCTGCTGCGGGGCAATCATCCTGAACATGAAGCCCTGGAACAACAGGCCGCCGCGTTTTTCGGGGCCGAGGCTGCCTTGTTCATGGGCGGCGGGTTTCAGGCCAATCAGGCGATCTTTTCCACTCTGCCAGCCGCTGGCGATCTGGTTCTGTACGATGCGCTTGTCCACGCCAGCGCCCACGAAGGCATGCGCGCCAGCCGGACTGACCTGCGCGCCTTCAGGCACAATGATGTCGGCGATGCCCGGCAGGTGGTGACCAACTGGCGCGCTGCCGGCGGCGCAGGGCAAATCTGGATCGCGGTGGAAAGCGTCTACTCGATGGAAGGCGATCTAGCACCTCTGAAAGACCTCGCAGCGCTGGCGCAGGAGTGTGATGCCGTTCTGATCGTGGACGAGGCTCATGCGACCGGCGTTTTCGGGAGGCAGGGCAAAGGGTTGGCCCACGATCTTGATGCAGACCTGCTGACGCTTCACACCTGCGGTAAGGGGCTGGGTGTTGCTGGAGGGCTGATCTGCGGGCCGAAAGCCATGATTGATGCGCTGATCAACCGGGCGCGTCCTTTCATCTTTGCCACTGCGCCGTCGCCGCTGAACGCAGCGCTCGTTCGCGGCGGCCTAACAGCGCTGGCTACAACCGATGGGCTTGTGATGGCGGCGCAGCAGCGCGTTCGGCACGCGCATGAAACGGCGCGGCAATTCGGTGTTTCGGGGGTCGCTCTTCACAGCCAGATTATCCCGGTGGTTTTGGGGGATGAAGCCAGAACAATGGCGATGGCGGCGTCTCTGCAGGATCAGGGGTTCGATGTGCGCGGCATTCGGCCTCCGACAGTGCCGCGTGGGGCCTCGCGTCTGCGGGTCTCCATCACCGGGAATGTCGGGCACGAGGACATCACCGCCCTGTTCCGCGCCCTCGCCACGCAGCAAAAGGAGGCCGCATGAGCGCGCTGATCATCACCGGAACCGATACCGGCGTCGGTAAAACTGTTTTCGCGGCGGGCCTGACGGCGGCGCTGGGGGCCAAATACTGGAAGCCCGTGCAATCGGGGCTGGAAGATGCAACCGACACCGAAATTGTGCGCACCCTGTCGGGGGCCGAGGTGCTGCCCGAAACCTATCGCCTGAACCTGCCCGCATCCCCGCACCTGTCAGCCGAGGATATGGGCGTTGAGATCGACCTGTCGCGTCTGATCCTGCCGCAGGTCGACGGGCCTCTGGTCATCGAAGGGGCGGGGGGTGTGATGGTGCCACTGAACCGGGAGGTGTTTTATCTGGACCTCTTCGCCAAGTGGCAGGCCCCGGTCATTCTGGTGGCCCGCACGGCGCTTGGGACGATCAACCACACCTCTCTGTCCCTGATGGCCCTGCGCAGGGCCGGGTGTCAGGTTGCCGGCGTGGCCTTTGTCGGCGACGCCGCGCCTGACGTGGAAGACACCATCGTGCAGATGTGCGATGTCCGGCATCTTGGCCGTCTGCCATACCTGAATAATCTGACATCCCAAAACCTTGCGGAGGCTTTTTCATCCATCAATGTCGATACGATCCGGAGGTTCCTGTGACCCCGCTCGAATTCGACGCCCGCCACCTGTGGCATCCTTATACGCATGTGCTGGACCCCGGCCCGATGCATCTGATCACCGGGGCCGAAGGCGTGTGGCTGACCCGCGATGACGGGGTCCGGATGATCGACGCGATGTCGTCCTGGTGGTGCACCGTACATGGGCACCGCCATCCGGCCATCATCGATGCGATGCAGAAACAGTTGGGACAGTTGCCGCATGTGATGTTTGGCGGCCTGACTCATGAACCAGCCGTCGAACTGGGCCGCAGGCTGATCGGCCTGTTGCCCGACGGTTTGGACCGGATTTTCTACAGCGACAGCGGCTCGGTCGCGATTGAGGTCGCGCTGAAAATGGCGGTACAGTACCAGATCGCCAAAGGCCGCCGCGAACGGACCGAATTTGCCACCATCCGCGGCGGCTATCACGGCGACACGTGGAAAGCGATGAGCGTCTGCGATCCGGTCAACGGCATGCATGGGTTGTTTCGCGGCGCGCTGTCGATCCAGCATTTTCTGCCGCGCCCGCCCATCCGCTACGATCAGGACTGGTCGGATGACCCCGCTGAAAACGGGCTGGGCGCGCTGGAGCAGTTGTTGGCAGAGAAGGGCGACCGGATCGCCGCGCTGATCCTCGAACCGGTCGTGCAGGGGGCCGGGGGGATGTATTTCTATCACCCGGCATGGCTGCGCGGTGCACGCGAACTGTGCGATGCGCATGACACCCTGCTGATTTTCGATGAAATCGCCACTGGCTTCGGACGCAGCGGCGAGATGTTCGCGATGGATCACGCAGGGGTGGTTCCCGACATTCTGTGTCTGGGCAAGGCGCTGACCGGCGGGCACATCACGCTTGCCGCGACCGTCGCCACTGAAGCCGTGGCCCAGGGGATCGGCGACAGCGAGGCCGGGGTTCTGATGCACGGCCCGACCTATATGGCCAACCCGCTGGCCTGCGCTGCCGGTGTCGCCAGTCTGGATCAGCTGGGACAACGCGACTGGCGGCAGGAGGTCGGTGACATCGCCACGCAGCTAGAGGCGGAACTCGCGCCTGCCCGGGCCTTGCCGGGCGTGGCGGATGTGCGGGTTCTGGGGGCCATTGGCGTGATCGAGATGCAGGAGCCGGTGGATGCCTCAATCGCGCATCGGCTGGCGCCGGAAACCGGCGTCTGGCTGCGCCCGTTTGCCCGCAATATCTATTGCATGCCGCCCTACATCATCTCGCCGGACGAGTTGAGCCGGGTCACAGCCGCCATGGTCTCTCTGGCCGGAGGTGCGCGGTGAGGCATCAATGGCTGGCGCAATCGGATCGCTCGGACCTGATGCTGGTCTTCGCAGGCTGGGCTCTTGGCGCGGCCCCGTTCAGCGGGTTGACCGGGGCCGGGAACGTTCTGTTGGTCGAAGATTACACCAGCCTGGAGGACCCGTTGCCGGATTTGAGCCGGTTCGGCCGGGTGGACCTGCTGGCGTTCTCCTTCGGCGTGGCCTCGGCAGCGCACTGGCTGAGCGTATCCGGGTTTCGGCCTGACCGGCTGGTGGCCGTCAGCGGTACGCTGCATCCGGCCAGCGCAGAGTATGGGATCGCACCGGACCTGATCCGCGCGACGGCGGATCAGCTTTCGCCGACCGGTTTCGCAAAATTCTGCCGCCGCGCCGGGTTGGACAGCGAACCGCCTGCGCTGAACATTGAGGCCGCCCGGTCCGAGCTTCATGCCGTCACCCAACGCGGACCCGCCCCGGACCCGGGCTTTGACCGGATCTGGATTCCGGACCGCGACCGTATCATTTCAACCGCCGCGCAGGAGGCGGCGTGGGCGTCTCAACCGGAAAAGGTAAAACGCATTTCCGCGCCGCACGTTCCCTTTCAACCGGGACAAAACTGGGCAGGGTGGCTGGTATGACCGTTCAGTTTACCGACCGGGTCCAGCGCAGCTTTAGCCGAAGCTTCGACACTTATCACGACACCGCCAGCCAGCAGGCCTGGATCGCCAATCGGTTGGTCTCAGAGCTGCGCCAGCACGGCGCGCCGGACCATTTCGGCCATGCGTTCGAGCTGGGATGCGGCACCGGCCATCTGACCCGCCATCTGTGCGAGAGCTTCGGGTTCGGCGCGTTGACCCTGAATGACCTTGCCCCGCAGGCCCGCGCGACGGCTGACGCAATGGGGGCAGGGTTTGTTGCCGGAGACGCCCGGGAGATTGCTTGGCCGGAGCACATCGACCTTTTGGCCTCGGCCTCGATGATCCAGTGGATGGAGGACCCGGCCAGATTGCTGACCAAGGCGGCAAACGCGCTGGCACCAGGCGGATGGCTCGCGATTTCCGGTTTCGGACCCGAACAATACCGCGAGTTGACCCGGATCGGTACGGCGGCCCGCGCGCCGGGGCTGTGTCGACCTGATGAGCTGACGGCGGCATTGAGCGACCGGATGGACATTCTCAGCGCTGGTGATTGTGTACGACAGTCGTGTTTTGCCACGCCCCGTCAGGTTCTGGAGCATCTGCGCAATACCGGCGTGAATGGCCGGGCGCGGACGACGTGGACCAAATCGACCCTCGCCCGGTTTACGGCTGACTATAGGCGCCTTTTCGAAACCCCTCGGGGCGTTTCGCTGACCTATCATCCTGTCTGGGTCATTGCCCGCAAGCGGTAGCGGATGGCCGATACAGCCCCGTCCTGTCGTCTTTCAACGCGCCGAACTTCGCGGCACCCTATTGCGCTCGGGCCAACAGGTCGCCACGGTGGCGGATAGGATTCTGGTAGCGCATCGGCGCACCGCGGGGGACATCAAGGAGACAGCAACGTGACGGCAAAACTGACTTTCGAACACCTGAAAACCCTGGTCTCTGCGGGTGAGGTGGACACGGTTCTGGTCTGCATCGTCGATATGCAGGGACGGCTGATGGGGAAACGGTTTCATGCCGCTCATTTCGTTGCCAGCGCCTGGGAAGAGACACATTGCTGCAACTATCTGCTGGCCACCGACCTCGAGATGGGAACGCCCGGTGGCTATGCCTCGACCAGTTGGGAACGGGGGTATGGCGATTATGTGATGAAACCCGATCTGGACTCGCTGCGCCCGGTGCCGTGGCTGGAGGGCACGGTGATGGTGATGTGCGATGTTCTGGATCATCACACCCACAAAGAGGTGCCGCACGCCCCCCGATCGATTCTGAAGAAACAGGTCAACCGCCTGCAGGCCATGGGCTATGAGGCGATGACCGCCACGGAACTGGAGTTTTTCCTGTTCGAGAAAAGCTTCGATCAGATCCGCAAGGAAGGGTTCCGGGAACTCGAGCCGATCTCGGGCTATAACGAGGATTATCACATCCTTCAAACCACCAAGGAAGAACATGTGATGCGCCCGATCCGCAACCATCTGTGGGAGGCGGGGATACCGGTCGAGAACTCCAAGGGTGAAGCCGAGACCGGGCAGGAAGAACTGAACATCAAATATGCCCCTGCGATGGACACGGCCGAATATCACACCATCGCCAAGAATGCGGTGAAAGAGATTGCGTGGCAACACGGGCATGCGGCGACGTTCCTGCCCAAGTGGCATCATGAGAAGGTGGGCAGTTCATCCCATGTGCATCAGTCACTTTGGGCCGACGGGGTGCCGATCTTTTTCGACGAAAAAGATCCGCTCGGCATGTCGGCGCTGATGAAAAGCTATATGGCCGGGCTGCTGAAATACGCAGCCGACTATACCTATTTCATGGCGCCCTATATCAACAGCTACAAGCGGTTCATGAAGGGCACCTTTGCGCCAACGCGGATCATCTGGTCGGTCGACAACCGGACCGCCGGTTTCCGCCTGTGCGGTGACGGGACAAAGGCGGTGCGGGTGGAATGCCGCATTCCGGGCTCGGACATGAACCCATATCTGACCCTTGCAGGGATGCTGGCCGCCGGGATCGCCGGAATTGAAGAAGGGCTGGACCTGCAGCCTGCGGCGACCGGTGACGTCTATCAGGGCGACACCGGCATGATCCCCGGCAACCTGCGCGCGGCGCGCGATGCGCTGCACAGATCAGCCATGCTGCGCGCGGCGATGGGGAATGATGTGGTCGATCACTACACCCGCGCCGCTGAGGTGGAGATTGAGGAATTTGAGCGCGTGGTGACGGATTGGGAAATTGCCCGGGGGTTTGAGCGGGCTTGATGGTTTGGGAGCGAGGGGCCAGCCCCTCGCGCTCCCCGGGATATTTGTGGCCAGATGAAGCAGGGATCCTGTTTCTTTCGGGAATGGAGAGAAGATGGGGCAGATGTTGCAATGTGTCTCGCCGATTGATGGTTCGGTATATGCAGAGCGGGAGGTTCTAACGCGCGAAGCGGCGTTTGAGGTTGCCGCACAGGCGAGGGCGGCGCAGGTGGACTGGGCCGCGCGGCCTTTGCAGCAGCGGATTGATCTGGTGATGGCAGGCGTGACTGCCATTGGTGCGATGAATGATGAGATCGTGCCGGAACTGGCGCATATGATGGGCCGCCCGGTGCGTTACGGCGGTGAGTTCGGCGGGTTCAGTGAACGCGCCAGCTACATGGCTGAGATTGCTGAGGCGTCTTTGGCCGATATCGCCGTGGGCGAGGACGAGACGTTCCGGCGATACATCAAGCGCCTTCCGCATGGGGTGGTGTTTGTGGTGGCACCCTGGAACTATCCATACATGACGGCGATCAACACCGTTGCTCCGGCGCTGATTGCGGGCAATGCGGTGGTGCTAAAACACGCGACGCAGACGCTGCTGGTGGGTGAGCGGATGGCGCGCGCCTTTCATGCGGCGGGTGTGCCCATGGACGTGTTTCAGAACGTGTTCCTGAGCCATGATGTGGCCAATGATCTGATTGCAGGGAAGGCATTTGACTTTGTGAACTTCACCGGCTCGGTTGGCGGCGGGCAGGCGATGGAACGCGCGGCGGCGGGGACCTTTACCGGGGTCGGCACGGAACTGGGCGGCAAGGATCCGGGTTATGTCATGGACGATGCCGATCTGGATGCGGCCGTCGACACGCTGATCGACGGGGCGATGTTCAACTCGGGCCAGTGCTGCTGCGGGATCGAACGGATTTATGTGCATGAGAGCCTTTATGATGACTTTGTCGCCAAAGCGGTGAAGATCGTGAAGGGCTATAAGCTGGGCAATCCGCTGGACGCTGAAACGACGATCGGGCCGATGGCAAATGTGCGGTTCGCCGATGAGGTACGCGCGCAGATTGCCGAGGCTGTCGCCGCGGGTGCCGTGACCCATATCGACACCTTCCCCGAGGATGATGGCGGTGCCTATCTTACCCCGCAAATCCTGACCAATGTCAGCCATGACATGCGGGTGATGCGGGATGAGAGTTTTGGGCCTGTGGTGGGCATCATGAAAGTGTCCTCGGACGAGGAAGCCATCGCGCTGATGAATGACAGTGAGTTCGGCCTGACTGCCAGCCTCTGGACCCGCGATGTGGACCGCGCCGCGCGGGTGGGCGACCAGATCGAAACCGGTACCGTCTTCATGAACCGGGCCGACTATCTGGACCCCGGTCTTTGCTGGACCGGTTGCAAAAACACCGGGCGTGGGGGTGGGTTGTCGGTGATCGGCTATCACAACCTGACGCGCCCAAAATCCTACCATCTGAAAAAGGTGACATCATGAGCCTTGTTGGAAACTGGTCTTACCCGACCGCGATCAAGTTCGGCGCTGGCCGGATCAGGGAACTGCCCGAGGCCTGCGCAGCAGCGGGGATGAAGCGTCCTTTGCTGGTGACGGACAAGGGGCTGGCCGATCTGCCGATCACCAGCGCCACGTTGGACATTATGGAGGCCGCCGGGCTGGGGCGGGGCCTGTTTGCGGATGTGGACCCGAACCCGAATGAAAAGAACCTCGACGCCGGGGTCGCGGCGTATAACGCGGGTGGCCATGATGGCGTGATTGCCTTTGGCGGCGGCTCGGGGCTGGATCTGGGCAAGATGGTCGCCTTTATGGCGGGTCAGACGCGCCCGGTCTGGGATTTCGAGGATATCGGCGATTGGTGGACGCGCGCGGATGCGGATGCGATTGCGCCAATAATCGCGGTGCCGACCACCGCCGGGACTGGGTCTGAGGTGGGGCGCGCCAGTGTGATCACGAATTCCGAAACCCACGCCAAGAAGATCATCTTCCACCCCAAGGTGCTGCCGACCGTGGTGATCTGTGATCCGGAATTGACGGTGGGCATGCCGAAATTCATCACTGCGGGCACCGGGCTGGATGCCTTTGCCCATTGTGTCGAGGCGTTCAGCAGCCCGCATTACCACCCGATGAGCCACGGCATCGCGCTGGAGGGCATGCGGCTGGTGAAAGAATACCTGCCCCGCGCCTATGCCGATGGCAGCGATATTGAGGCTCGCGCCCAGATGATGAGCGCGGCGGCGATGGGGGCAACCGCGTTCCAAAAGGGCCTCGGGGCGATTCACGCGATGAGCCATCCCGTCGGCGCGGTGTTCAATACCCATCACGGCACGACGAATGCGGTCTGCATGCCCGCCGTCTTGGATTTTAACGCCCCCGAAATTGCCGATCGCTTCCAGTCAGCGGCGGCCTTTCTGGGCATTGATGGCGGCTTTGACGGGTTCTGTACCTTTGTGCAGACGTTCAACGACAGCCTCGGCATTCCGCGCAACCTGTCTGATCTGGGCGTGACAGAGGCCTCGATTCCCGAATTGGTTCAGGGGGCCATTATTGATCCATCCTGCGGTGGCAACCCGGTTGAGTTGACCGAGGATAACCTGACGCAACTGTTCGAAACCGCGCTGTAAGACCAACGGGTCCGGCGAGTGCCGCCGGACCCGGCAGCAACCAGATTACTCGGCGGCGATGGCACGGCTGGCATCGGCGTGGCCTGCCATCGGAACCCAGTGCAGATCCCGCTGATACCGCCATGCCAGATCGCCATTTTCATCCATCGCGATCAGGTGTAGCCAGCGGTTGTCGAACAACGCCTTGACGCCTGCGTGGCGTTTCAGGATGTCGTTCATGGCCTCACGCGGGGCCTCGATGATCACCGACAGGCGCAGCGGGTCGTGTTGGAACCCTTCTCCGTCATGCACCGATTGCCAGGGCAGACCGGGGCGCAGAGCTCCGCCATTGCCCTCGATGACACCGATCCCGCCCACAACGTTGTGCAGCAGCTTGTTGCCGCCGCCGAACAGGGCGGGCGCAACGGTCGAGCCGTAATATTGCAGGCTGATCCAACTGGCGACCACGACCGGAGCGGTCATGATCAGTTCCAGCACGCCAAAGCCGTCATCCGCGCGCCAATCATAGCTGTGCAGAAAGGACTGACCCGAGAGGCCTGCGCCATGTGTCCGGCTGCGCGGAGCCGCAATAAAAGCACGACACCCGGCGAGGCCCCATTCGGGGCGCAGCTCGGCCCAGTCGATGGCGCGGCGGGCAATGTCGCTTGCGTCGCTGGCCCGGGGCAGGCGGTCGGCACGCTCGGCCCGGGCCATTTGCCCGGCCGCTTCCAGCCAACCCTTTAGCTGAGCGATGTCCTTGGTCCATTGACCCACCGGTTGATCGTGATCGAACAGGGTCACCTTGTCCGTCGTTGTATGATGCAGAGCTGGCAGAAACAGCGTATCCGCCGGGATATCGATACCCGCTTGCCGCAAGCCATCGCGGACGGCGCTGTCATTCAGCAAAGCGGCCAACAGGCAGGCACTGACGTCACCGGCGTACCCTCCGCACGCGCCACATTGCAATGCGCTTTCGTGGGGGTTGTTGGTCACATCGGCCCCGTGGCCCGCCAGCATGACAATTCTGGCGAAGTTGCCGGTCAGGGACATGGCGGACAGAATGCTCTGCGCCATGTCGACGCGTGTTTGCAGATCAATCGATGAATCAAGCTGCGGGGCCGGGTCACCTTTCTCCGGTTCTGATTTGAACGCCAGCGCATCGCGCAGCAGCTTTCCGGCATAGACCGGGCCGGTCGCCTCGACAAAGGCAAACGAAGATACGGCGGCCAGCTTGAACCGGCCCCAGGCGCGTTTGGCGCGGGCTGTGTAGCGGCGGTTGAGATCGGCTTGGGTTCCTTCGGCGGCTTTCGATGAGACGCTTGGGTTCAACAATGCAGGCCCGCGCAGTTCGGTCACGTCCGAACCGGCGGCCTTATGGGCGCTGGCGAGGCCGAAGAACCCTGCGAAACCAATGGTCTCGATCCCTTCGCCCTGCGCCTCGAGCGCGCGGCGGAAGACCTCGGAGCGGACGTCGATGCAGAACGCGGCCTGAACCTGCGGCCGGCCTTCGGTCTTGCGGGGGGGATGCGTGGCCAGAGTGTGCGCCAGCCTGCGCTGTTGCACACGCTCGGCGACATCCTGCAGAACCACGTCGATCATCAGATCGCGGGTTGGCATCACTGGGGCTTCATGCTGTGCGATGGTCCCGGCCCACCGGTCGGCAATCTGGTCGCGGTAGAGGGTGAACAGAGCCTCTTCGAACACCAGCCGAATGGCCAGAAGCTCGGTAATAGTCGTGTCGCTCTGACCTTCCAGTTCGGCCTGCCACAACAGGTAACGAGCATATTGCGCCCAGCCGCCCAGCGTGATCAGCCAGCGGTGGAAGGCGGTCCCAGCCGCCTCGGGCGTTACACCAAGCGTTTCCGAGGCGCGGCCGATGGCGCGCCATTGCGACCGGTTGGTGCCCGCCACAAACGCGCCGAAGCCCTTGAGCCCGTGAATCTCCAGCGTCAGATCGCGCGAGGCGAACTCGCGCCAAGCGCTGTAGGCCCCTCCGACACGGCTGGGTTGCCACAGGGCCTGACCCTGATCGAAATGGCTGGCGGCCCAAGCGCCGATCCGTTCGTCAATCAGGCCGGGCCAGTCGATGCCCGACACCTCGGCGGCCAGATCGGCGACGGTGGGCAGGGGCATAGGGGTGGTCGGCTCCGCCGTAAGCGCTGACTTCACTTCGTTCAGGCTGGGCAGATCAAAACGGTTTTCCGCGTTGGCCAGCGCGTCAATCAAATCCTCATCCAGAATATCGCCTGCGTTCAGCTTTTCGGCAAAAGCGGCGCGGTGCGGCGTGATGCGCGCACCCGCGACGCGGGCAAGGCGGGCGGCGGTCACGGTCAGCGGCTCGTCGGTTTGGCCGAGAAACGGGTTCACCGCGACGTTCGCGGACAAAGGGAACAGCGGCGGTATCTGACGCACCGCGTCATTGGCAATCGCAACCAGTTCCAGCAGTGCGGCGGGATAGCTTTCGTGTTTCATATACATTTTCAGGCCCCCGTTTAAGCCGTTTGCCGTCTGGACCATTCGTCCAGCAGCCGATCGAAGATTGCGTTTGCGTAAAGCCCGTTCGACAGATGCACCCGGATGCCTGCCGCCGCAGGGTGCGACGCCCAAAGCGGGAAGGTCGATTGCGCCAGCGCGACCGCGCCAAAGCTGACAAGGGCCAGCACGATCAGCGCCCATTCCAAGGGTCCCGGTGCCGGGGTCGCGGGCAGCGTGCCCGCCGTCACATGCTGGGCCGCGACCTGCAGTACGAAATAGCTGACCGAGGTCAGACCGGCATAGATCACCGTGCGACGGGTCAATGCGCCCGGTGCCGCGTCGGCAAAGCCCTGCGCCAGCAGATAGGCGACGCCGAAGATCAGGATCACTCCCAACGCGATGGCCTGCATGGATTTTCCGTCAATTCCAAAAACTGCGGCCACAACCCCGTAAATCAAGATGCCGGTCGCAAAGGCCAGCAGCACATTCCGCGCGCTTGGCACCGCAACAGGTCCGGGCCGCCGGATCGCCGCCACGTTGCGCACGGCTTCACCGGCGCTGAGGAAGGCATGTGCCTTGTACAGCGAATGCGCCACGATATGCAGCAAGGCCAGCGGAAACAGCGCCAGACCGCACTGCATGATCATGAACGCCATCTGGGCAATTGTGGACCACGCCAAGGATGTTTTCACCGCGGGCTGTGTCAGCATCACCAGCCCGCCGAACAGAGCGGTGAACCCGCCCAGCATCACCAGCAGGGCCATGATACCCGGAGCCACCAGCATCACATCGGCGAAGCGGATCAACAGGAACCCTCCTGCGTTGATCACCCCGGCATGCAGCAGGGCCGAGACAGGGGTTGGGGCCTCCATCACTTCGGTCAGCCAGCCGTGGATCGGGAACTGGGCCGAGGCGGTGATGGCCGCCACCGCAATCAGCAGCGCGGCGATGATGGTCATCGCATCAGGCTGCGCGGTGGACAGGATCGCCGGGATATCGGTGGTTCCGTACCCCAAAATCAGAAGCAGAACAGCCAGTGCCAGCGCGCCATCGCTGATCCGGGCGACGACGGCCTTTTTGCGGGCCGCGCGCTGTGCGATTGTGCGGTTGGGATAGAACAACAGCAGTTGGTGCAGGGACAGGCTGGTGGCAATCCAAGCCGCCAGTAATTGTATCAGGTTGCCGGACATCACCAGCAACAGGACCGAGGCCAATGTCACTGACATCCAGCCCGTGAACGCCCCCTGCCGCGCTTCGCCATCCATATAGGTCGCCGAATAGCGCAGAACGACCCACCCGATGAAGCTGACCAGCACCAGCATCGTGGCGCTGACCGCATCCAGCCGAACCGACAGGCCGACGCCCCAGACCCCGATCAGCGCCGAAGTGCCTGCGCCAAGCGTTATCAGAAGCAGGGTCGAAAGCGCCGACATGCCAAAGGCGGCCAAAGCAGCCCATTCCGCAAGTTTCGGCACCTTGCCGGGGCGCAAACCGGGATTGCGGTCAGCATGATATGCTGCAGCCAGCAGAATCAGCGGGCCAAGCAAGGGAATAAGCAGGTAAGTCACAGGGTACACTCCTTGATCTTTCAGGCTGAGCCAGCCCGTCGGACAGGGCATATTTCAGAATTAAGCATCATAAAAATTCATTGTTCTGTAGATATCGTTCGGTTATATAGAACGATATGCCGCTGAACTATCACCACCTCCGCTATTTTTGGGCCGTTGCGCATGACGGGAACCTGACCCGGACGGCTGAGCGTCTGAATCTGTCGCAATCCGCGCTGTCCGTTCAGATCAAGGAACTGGAACAACGGCTGGGCCATCAGCTGTTCGAGCGCCGCGGGCGCAAGTTGCATCTGACCGAAGCCGGGCGCATCGCGCTCGACCATGCCGACGCGATTTTCGCAACAGGGCAAGAGCTTGTGGCGACCTTGCAGGACGAAGGAAACAGCAGGCAAGCGCTGCGTGTCGGGGCGCAGGCGACGCTGTCACGGAACTTTCAAATCGGATTTCTGCGGCCCATTCTGGCGCGCTCGGATGTCGAGGTGATCCTGCGATCCGGCAACCCCAGCGAATTGCTCGAGGGGCTGGAAACGCTGAACTTCGACCTTGTCCTGATGAACCACGAACCCGCCAGCGACAGTCTGACCCGGTTTGAAACACATCATCTGGCGGAACAGCCGGTCAGCATTGTCGGCACCCCGGTCAGGCTGGACCCAAAACGCCCGATCCGGGATTTGCTGGAAGAACAGCCCTTCATTCTGCCGACCACGAATAATTCCGTCCGCACGGCGTTTGACGCGATGGCCAGCCGCATGTCGGTGCGCCCGCACATCGCGGCTGAGGTGGACGACATGGCCATGATGCGCCTGCTGGCGCGCGAGGATATCGGGCTGGCCCTGGTGGCCCCAATCGTGGTTCAGGACGAACTGTCCTCGGGCCGGTTGGTCGAAGCGCAGGAGCATCCGCGCATAAAGGAGAACTTCCACGCCGTGACGCTCAAACGGCGCTTTCCCAACCCGCTGGTTCGGCAATTGCTGTCAGACGGCCCGGAGTGATCAGCAGTCAGCCGACCCTGCACCACACGCAATCATGGTCGGAAAGCGGCGTCCCGTCATCTGAGATTGAGGTCAGGACACCCTTGTCCCGGCAGGTCAGGTCTCGTCCGGCCAGCCAGTCCAGCTTCATCACGCGCGTGGGGTGCGGCGTGATCAGGCTGGGGCGGGTCGTCGGGCCGTCTGCGGTGAACTCCCAGGAATAGCCGCGCGTCCTGGCAAGGTCGAACAGGGTTTCCTTTTGCCAGTCGAAATCGGGAGGCAGGTGGTTGCCGGTGTTCAGATCTCCGCCAATCAGGATCGGCATATCGGGGGCAAAGGCGTCGATTGCATCCAGCAGGATTTCGAATTGCCCATGACGGTGCGGCGCGCCAGCGTTGCTTTCCAGATGGGTTGAGACAACACAAACAGGGCCGTTTTCGGTCGGTACCACTGCGGCAATAGCCATACGGCCCCCGACGCGCGGCTGGTCCGGGTCAACTGTACCGTCATCGCTGCAAAACCAATGGCCGTGATCGTCCAGCCGGATCAAAGCGGTGCGCTCAAAAGGAACCGAGGACAGGATCGCGTTGCCGTGCCAGCCCAGCGTGTTGAAATCGTCCTTGCAGAAATGCCGCTCGGTCGGGCCGCCCAGATCAAGCTCGTGGAACTCGACGCCAAAGGCGTAGGCCATGCCCAGTTCAGCGGCCATCACTTCGGTCGTGTGACGCTGCGCGGTGCGGGCCATGCCGTGATCGACCTCGGACAGCAGGACAACTTCAGGGGCGATCTGTTGCAGGTGGGCCGCCGTCGCTTCGGGGAACAGGCAGCGTTCCACATTCCAGGCGGCCACGTTGAAATCAGCGGGCAAGTTTGAACGACTTGCCGCACCACCCAATTGCAGGGCGTTCATCGCGTCTAAGCGGCGCAGCAGGTCGCGATGGGCCTGCGCCGTGCGGGGGGCGGACAGGATGCTGGCCCGCTGATCTTCAGTCACGGCGGGCAGATCGTCCACAACGTTTGTGATCAAAGAACTTTTCCCGTTTCCGCATCAAATAGCCGGACCGCATCGGGCCGGAGCGAGACCTGAGTCTCGCCGATCTGAGCCTTGTGATCCTTGCTGACCATCACGGTAAAAGGCTGACCGCCAAGCGCGCCGTGCAGCAGGCGGTGGGCGCCAAGCTCTTCCAGGATGTCGACCCGAAACGGGACCGTGCCCTGTTCGTTCAGTTCGATATCCTCGGGCCGGATACCCAGAGTGACCGGGCCATTCGCAGACTCGGGCGCGGGCATCAGGCCGTCATACCCGTTGATCCGGACCTGCCCCTGATCCACCTGAACCTCGATCAGGTTCATCGGCGGCGCGCCCATGAACGAGGCCACGAAGGTCGAGGCCGGGTTGTGGTAAATTTCGGACGGTGTGCCGATCTGTTCGATCTGACCCGCGTTCAGAACGATGATGCGGTCGGCCATTGTCATGGCTTCGACCTGATCGTGCGTCACATAGACGGCGGTAGTGCCGAGGCGGCGCTGCAGAGCCTTGATTTCGATCCGCATCTGGTTGCGCAGCTTGGCGTCGAGGTTCGACAGCGGCTCGTCAAACAGGAACAGCGCCGGGTCGCGGACCACGGCGCGGCCCATGGCAACACGCTGACGCTGACCGCCCGATAACTGCGCCGGTTTGCGATCAAGGTATTCCGTCAGGTTCAGCATGGTTGCAGCGTCCTGAACCTTGGCGTCAATTTCAGCCGCCGGCATGCCCCGGTTCTTGAGCCCGTAGCCGATGTTTTTGCGAACGGTCATATGCGGGTACAGGGCATAGTTCTGAAACACCATCGCGATGTCCCGATCCGCCGGGTCCACATCGTTGACCACCCGGTCGCCAATTTTCAGCGTGCCTTCGGTGATATCCTCAAGCCCTGCAATCATCCGCAGCAGGGTGGATTTACCACAGCCCGAGGGCCCGACCAGAACGACAAACTCGCCGTCCTGAATGGTGAAGCTGGTGGTCTCGACCGCCTTAAAGCCGTTTGGATAGACCTTGCGGATGCCCTCTAATGAAACCTGAGCCATGCGCGTATTCCTTATTTGTCGGATTCTGTGAGGCCCTTGACGAACCAGTTCTGGAAGAAGATGACGATGGCCACAGGCGGGATCATCGCCACGATGGCCAATGCCAAGGCCTGCCCGTGTTCGGGGATCTGACTGTCGGTATAGGACAGAACGATCTGCTTGATCCCGCGCACCAGAGTAAAGAAGCTTTCATCCGTGGTGATCAGCGTCGGCCACAGATACTGGTTCCAGCCAAAGACGAACATGATGATGAAGATCGCCGCGATCATCGTCCGGCTGAGCGGGACAAGGATGTCGATGAAGAACTTCCACGGGCCTGCGCCATCGATGCGCGCGGCTTCGGCCAGTTCTTCCGGCACCGACATAAAGAACTGGCGGAAGAAGAACGTGCCGGTGGCCGATGCGATCAAGGGTACGATCAGTCCGGTATAGGTGTTGGTCAGGCCCAGCTTCTGGATCGCTTCGTACGAGGGCAGGATCCGCACCTCGAGCGGCAGCAGCAGGGTGGTGAAGATGACCCAGAAGGCCAGCGTGGCGAACCTCAGCCGGAAATAGACAATGGCATAGGCCGCCATCATCGAGATGATGATTTTCCCGACCGCAAAACCGATGCCCAGAATGAACGAGTTCATCAGCATCAGCGTGCCGTCCACCGTCTGGGTAAACCCGCCTTTTTCAAACATGGCAGCGTGGAAATTCTTGCCCAAATCATCGCCAAGGGTCAGTTGCAATCCCTGGCGGTGGATCGTCACCGCATCATGGCTGGCCGTGGTCAGCGCCAGCAGGGGCGGGAGGATCATCAGAAGCGAGCCCAGTATCAGGACCACGTGATCTCCGACCGTCTCCCAGCGAATTCTGCGGGTACGGCGGGTGGCGGTGGGCGTCTCGAGTGTTGTTTCAGCCATCGATAGCCCCCCTCAGGTATAATGGATCCGGCGTTCAACAAGCCGGAACTGGAAGATGGTCAGAATGAGTACGAGTACCATCAGAACAACCGACTGTGCCGATGAACCGCCAAGGTCATTGCCACGGAACCCGTCCAGATAGACCTTGTAGACCAGTGTCATCGGGTTATTGCCGGGCTCACCCTTCATCAGCGCATCAATGATGCCGAAAGTATCGAACATGGCGTAGGTGATGTTGATGATCAGCAGGAAGAAGGCGGTCGGCGCCAGCAGCGGGAACGTAACCTGCCAGAACCGGCCGGTGGCCGAGCGGTTGTCGATCATCGCCGCCTCTCTGACGGAACGCGGGATCGATTGCAGCCCGGACAGGAAGAAGATGAAGTTGACGGGAATCTGTTTCCAGACGGATACGATAATCATGGCCGTCGCGGTTGCGTTGTAGTTCACGCCCAGTTTGAAATCCCAACCAAAGAACCCGAAGAACTTGGTCATTGCTCCTGTGCTCTGATCAAAGAACAGGATGCCAAGAAAACCGGCGACCGGCGGTGCGATGGCGTAGACCCACATCAGCAGCGTGCGATAGGTCTTGGCCCCGCGGATTACTTTGTCGGCCTTGACCGCCAGCAAAAGGGCAATGGCAAGCGAGAAGAACGTGACCAGAACCGAGAACACCACGGTAAACCACGCGATGCGCGTGTACTGACTGTTGCCCAGCAACGAGGTGTAGTTATCCGCACCCACAAAGGTCGATCCGAACCCGAACGGGTCCTGCAGAAAGAACGAGGATTGCAGAGCCCAGCCCGCGGGCCAGTAGAAGAAGATCGCGATGATCATCAGTTGCGGCAGCAACAGCGCCACCGGTAGCCAGATATTGTCAAAGCCCGCGCGTTTCATGGTCCGTCCAGTAGAAAAGAGGGATGGCCGCGCCCTGAAAGCGCGACCATCTTGGGGGTGATCCGGGGCTTAGCCCTGGGTCTTGGCGAAGCGGGCCAGCAGTTCGTTGGCTTCCTCTTCGATCGTCTTGAACGCGGTTTCCACGTCGGTTTCACCGGTCAGGATACGGCCATATTCGCGGTTCATGATGTCGCGGATCTGGACGTAGAAGCCCATGCGATAGCCTTTGGTGTTGTCGCCTGCTTTTTCCTGCAGCTGATTCACGCCAACTTGGGCAGCCGGGTAACGGTCATAGTGGCCGTCTTTCTTGGCAACCTCATAGGCCGCTTCGGTGATCGGCACATAACCGGTTTCCTGATGCCAGAAATACTGGGTGTCAGGCGCGGTCAGGAAGCGGAAGAATTCGGCGGTCGCCTTGTTTTCCTCATCCGATTTTCCGGCCATGGCGAACAGCGCTGCACCACCGATGAAGGTTTGTGTCGGCTCAGCGGTCACGCCTTCCCAATAGGGCAGTTGAACGGCGCTGAATTCAAACGGCAGGTCTTTCTGCAGCAGGCCACCGAAGGACCCCGATGAGCCCAGCCACATGGCGACTTTGCCTTCTTCGAACGGCTTTGCGTTGTCGCCCCAGCCGGTGCCGTACCATTCGAACAGGCCGTTTTCTTTCCAATCGTTTACCGCGGTGAAATGCGCCTTGATGGCGTCATTGTTGACCAGGATCTGGGTGTCGGTGCCGTCATAGCCGTTGTTGTTGGTTGCAAACGGCAGGTTGTGGCGCGACATGAAGTTTTCGGTGAAGATCCAGGGCAGGTGCGACTGGCTGAGCGCGATATAGCCCGCGTCTTTCAGGGCCGGAGCGGTGGTCGACTGGAACTCTTCCCAGGTTTTCGGCGGGGTGACGCCTGCGGCTTCCAGCGCGTCAACATTGTAATACAGGATCGGGGTCGACGAGTTGAACGGCATGCCGATCATCTTGCCGTCGCTATCGGCGTAGAAGTAGCGCACACCGGCGATGTAGTCATTGATGTCGAAGTCGACGCCATTGTCAGCCAGCAGGTCCTGAACCGGAACAGTTGCGCCTTTGGCGGCGATCACGGTCGCGGCACCGGCGTCGAACACCTGCATGATGTTTGGCTGTTCACCGGCACGGAAGGCGGCGATGCCGGCGGTCAGCGTCTCTTCGTAGCTTCCCTTGTAGATCGGAGTGATCTTGTACTCGTCTTGCGAGGCGTTGAATTTCTCAGCCACCTTGTTGACGGTTTCCCCCAGCTGACCGCCATGAGCGTGCCACCAGGTGATTTCGGTTTCGGCAAATACTGCAGTCGCGGTGAAAGCGAATGCCGCAGCAGTTGCGCAGAACTTGAGATTGGTCATGTTGATTCTCCGGTCCAGTAATGGCGCTGGCGATGCCGCAACTCGCGTCATCGCGCCAGATTACGGGAGGTCTGCCCCCCAAAAGTGAATTCAAATGCACGCGCCGGTAGATCCGAAAATCGGCCCCGATGTGCACACGTGGTCACATACGCGTATCATATGACGGTTTTTTGAAACTTTCCTAGCAATATTGACAAATTCGGCCAAAAAAGGGGAAGCCTTGGATGTGAGTGACGACGTGATCAACCCAGCCGAGAGGCCGCGCCGGGTAACCGCGCAAGCCGTTGCAGATGCGGCGGGCGTGTCGCGTTCGTCGGTGTCGCGGGCGTTTACGCCCGGTGCCTATCTCGATGCGGATAAACGGAAAAAGATTCACGAGGTCGCGACTCGCATGGGCTATCAACCCAACGCTTTGGCGGCGGGTCTGAAAGGCGGGCGGTCGCATCTGGTGGCCGTTTTCGTGGGCAACATGCGCAACACCTACGATTCCGAGTTCGTCAACCGGCTGGTGGGTGAACTCAACGTTCTGAACAAATGGCCGATCCTGATCGATGGCGGTGACGCGCGGGCCGAGGCCGCGATTGATCAGGTTCTGCGCTACCCGCTGGACGCTCTGATTCTGCGGGGCGGCAGCATGCCCGGCGCGCTGGTCGCACAATGCAGCAAATTTGGTGTGCCCATGATCTCATCCGGTCGAATCGTGCACGCGCCGGGCGTCGATAACGTGTGCTGCAAGAACGCCGAAGGAACGCGAATCGCCGCGCAGACTCTGGTCGAACGGGGCCGTAGGAAATTCGGGTACATCGCTGGCGCGTCCTGTTTTGCTTCCTCAGCCGAGCGCAGATCGGGTTTGATCGCCGCTCTTGACCAGACGGGCCTGCCCCTGATCGCGGAAGAGGCCGGAGAGTTCACCGTCGAAGCCGGGTACCGGGCCGCGATGAGGATGCTGCAAGATCACAATCTGGACGCGCTTGTCTGCGCCAATGACGCCAGCGCCATCGGTGCCCTGACCGCAGCGCGCGAGCTTGGCGTGGATGTACCGGGGTCCCTGTCGATTGTGGGGTTTGACGATATCGAAATGGCTGGCTGGCCGATGTTCAATCTGAGCACCGTGAACAACCCGATAAACCAGTCGGTCGAGCATGTTATCCGGTTGCTTGAACGCAGGTTGGAAGACCCCGCCAGCAAGAGTGAAACGCTGTTGATCGACCCGTTTTTTGTCCCGCGCGGCACGCACTAGCGATGTCAGTCGCCTTTGGCCGATTTGAACAGGTACAGGAACACGAAAAGCGATCCGATCGACGTGGTCACGATCCCCACGGGCAGTTCCTGCGGCGCAAGCAGAAGCCGGGACAGGATATCGGACAAGGTCAGCAGAATCGCTCCGACGATGGCAGAGGCCACCAGCAGGTTGCGATGCAGGGTGCCTGCAATGCCCCGGGCGATATGAGGGACCATCAGGCCGACAAAGCCGATCACACCTGCGACCGACACGAAGCTGGCCGTCGCAAGCGCGGCCACAAAGAACATGCTGAATCGCAGGCCCTGCACGGGAATGCCCAGCGTGGCGGCGGTGAAGTCTCCGGTCAGCAATGCATCCAGCCACCGGCTGCGGTAGAGCGCATAGCTGAGGATCAGCCCCAGCCCGATCAGGACCAGCGGGAAGGTTTCCCACCGGGCCAGACCCAGCCCGCCCAGCATCCAGAAGATCACCGAATGCGCGGCGCGGCTGTCTCCGGCGAAGATCAGATAGTTGGTGATGGCCGAGAACAGGAATGACACGGCCAGTCCGGCCAGGATCAGCTTCTCCGGCGCGCTGGTGCGCAGGCTGTGGACCAGCGCCAGAACAATGCCGGATGCAATCAGGCCGCCGCAGAACGCGGCCAGCGGTAAGGTCCAGATGCCCAGAACGTCACCGGTGACAGTGATCACCAGAACCGCGCCCGCCGCGGCGCCCGAGGACAGGCCAAACAGAAACGGGTCCGCCAGATCGTTGCGCGTGGTGGTTTGCAGAACCACGCCAACAACGCCAAGCCCGGCCCCGATGACGGCGGCAAACAGGGCCCGGGGCAGGCGCAGATCAAACACGATCCGGTGCATGGGCGACATTTCACCTTCGGTCAGACCGGTGCCGAGGCCAATCGCCGTGATGACGTCCTGCACCGGGATCGGTGTTGTTCCGTAGACCACGGACAACAGCAAAAGGGCGATCAGAACGACCGCCCCCAGCAGTATCAACCGGCCCGTTTGGGCCATATCAGTTGCTCACCGGATGCATGGCCCTTGTCATCTTCTCGATGGCGTCGATGTTGGCCGGTCCAGGGGTCAGCTCTTCGTAGCGCAACCCGATCCAGCGTTTGTTCCTGACCGCATCGGTCTGCGACATCACCGGATGTTCCTGCAGGAATTTGAACGTGTCTTCCGCCCCGTTGCCGGTCTGATAGTCCAGCAAGACCAGGAATTCCGGGTTTGCGGCGGCAACAGCCTCCCACGAGGTGCGGCCCCAGCTTGTGTCCAGATCATGGGTCACGTTCACACCGCCAGCAGCCGTGATCATCGCGTCGGGAATGGCGAATTTTCCGGCGGTAAAGGGCGCATCAGCAGGCCCGTCCAGCAGGAAGACACGCGGCTTGGTCACGTCTGCGGTTTTGGTCTTGATCGCGGCAAGCTGTTCTTTCCAGCCGGACACCAGCGCCTCGGCCCGGTCTTCGACATGCATCACCTTGCCCAGACGCAGAACATCGTCAAACAGCAGGTCCATGCTGGCTTCGGGGCGGTCCTTGTCCAGATGCACGCAGCTTTCGGTCAGGATCATGGTCTTGATGCCGAAGGGGGCCAGTGTGTCGGGCGTGACATCTCCGCCCGGTTTCATGCCGTAATACCAGCCCGCGAAGAACAGGTCGGGTTCTACCGCGACGAGGTTCTCGATCGTCGGGTATTTTGGCGCGAGCTCGGGGATATCGCCGCGCTGCGCGTCGAAATCGGGGCTGGTCTTGTACCAGCCTGTGATGCCGGTCAGGCCAACGATCTTGTCCTGCAGGCCAAGCGCAAACGCCATGTCGGTCATGTTCATGTCATGCACGACCAACCGCTCAGGCTGGGTGTCAAACACCAGCGGTTCGCCACAGTTATCAACCGTAACTTCCTGCGCCGCCGCGCCGCTTGCCAGACCGGTGATCAGCACCACGGGCCAGAGTTTCTGCATCATCCTAAATCCTTTTGAGGTGACAGTTTGCGTTTTCGGATATCGAGCGCGGGGATCACGCGGCCTTCGTGCTGAAAGCACAGGTAATCCACGCCAAAGGTTTCGCGGACGCGGCCCGGTGTCAGCACCTCGCTCACCGGTCCAAACCCAGTCAGGCACGTGGCTTTCATCAGCGCGACATGGGTCGCAAATTCCGGGATCATGACCAGATCGTGGACGATCATGACGACCGTCACGCCCAGTTCGGCCACCAGCGACAGCATGTGTCCCTTGGCGTCAGGGTCCAGATGGTTGGTCGGTTCGTCCAGAAACAGCAAAACCGGGTTTTGCGCCAGCGCCCTTGCGATATGGGCGCGCTGCCTTTCCCCGCCTGACAATCTGCCCAGCGGTTTTTCCGCCAGATGGAACAGGCCGGTGACATCCAGAACGCGGTTCAGGTCGGTTGCGTGGTCAGTGGCTGATCTGTCCGCTTTGATCGGGATCTGACCCAGCGCCACATATTCCCGCAATTGCAGCCGACCATCGGGAAATTCCTGTTGCCCCACCACGGCAATCGTCCGCGCCCGCTGTCTGGCAGAGAGGTTCCGCAGGCTTTGACCCTGAATGCGGACATCGCCAAGGGCCATACGTTCGGCCCCGCATAACAGTTTCAGCAGCGTGGTCTTGCCCGCGCCATTCGGTCCGGCGATGGCCAGGATCGAGCCTTCTTCCAGGCTGAACGAGGTGTCCTGCAGCAGCATATCCCCGTTCAGGGCGTAGTACCCCAAACCCTCGGCCACCAGAAAACTCATGAACCGTCCTCCGACGGCAGACGGGGCATGCGCGACAGAGTTTTAGTGAGCAGGGCAGGGGGGCGTTCGGATGCGCTGGTCCAGCCATCTGCGCTATCACGATATTGGCGGGCAAAGTCGGCCAGCGCCGTCAAGTCCTTGTCGGTCTGAATGTCGCCGAACAGATACTGGGCCTTGCCTGCGGCCTGCAGGCCAACGGTCATGGGCCGTTCGCACCCGGCCATGCAGGCGATCAGGCGGGTTTTGAAACCGTCGGGAAGCTGTCGGTCCAGAGCGTCTTTTGCTGCGTCCGCCGACACAGGCCCCTGACAGGTCTCGCAGATCAGAACGTAGTGATCAGTGTCGTGCGGCATTCTTCGCTCCGAAAAATGCCAATGGCGGACACGTGGTGCCGGTATCTTGAACACGCAAGCGTGCCATCAAAGCCTCCTTCCAGGACACCCCGCCCCGGGTTGGTTGAACATATGATGGCAGGTCTCCTGACTTGCGGGTCGTCGCTTGGTCAACCTTCCCGGCCTTTTGGCCAGTGGTGATTTGACGTCGCTCTCCGCCTACAGTTGCGGGGGCAGTCACGGCTTTGGCCTGCACAGGCCGCACCATATTCCCATTTTCGTCCCTCGGGCGCGCCGTCGGGAACCATCCCGTGCAGCTAGTCCGGGGATAGAATAATTGTCAAGAGTCTCGATCCAGCCGGGGCCGGCGCCTGTCAGTAATCTGCGACCAGAAGGAAATCGGGCTCGGCATCTTCTTCGATTGTCGCAAAGCGCGGGATCGGGTCTTCAAACACGTTGTCGGTGCGGTCGTCATTGACGGTCGAAACCTCGCCGATCAGACAGTCACCGCGTTCCGCCCAGAACGCGTGCCAGATGCCCGGCATCAGCGTGACGCTTTGCCCCGGGGCAAGCCGCAAAAGCTCACCGGGTTTGATCGTGACGGGGCAGCCATCGCTGGGCACGATGACAGGATTTTCCCGGTCGATCCCCCCATCTTCATCCGAGGCGTAAATCTCCATCACCAGATCGCCACCGCCCCGGTTGATGATGTCTTCGGCCTTTATGATATGGCGATGCATCGGGGACAATTGCTTGTCGCGCGAGATCAGCAGCTTTTCCGCGTATAACATCCCGCGCCCGAGGCTGAGGTCATTGGCGTCGCCGTTGCGCAGGGTGAACAGAAACAGGCCCAGTTCATCAAATCGGCCCTGACCGTAATCGGTTATGTCCCAGCCCAGATTGCGGTCCCGTATGCCCGCCGCCTTTTCGCTGCGCATCTGGTCAGGGGACCAGTCGGCAAAAGGGGGCAGCACGGCACCGAAAGAGTAAATGAACGCCTGCGCCTCGGATTTGATGCGGTTGATGTCGGATCGTTTCATGGTTTTGCCCTTTTAAGGGGTTAAAGCTCGTGCGCCCAGGGCGGGTTTGCCCCGGCGCGGGATACGGTGACGGCTGCTACGGCGGCACCGGACGACAGGGCGGCGCGAAGACTGTCGGCATTGAGCGCGCGAATACCGTCTTTGGTCAGATGTCCGGCGCGATGCAGTTCGGCCAGAACCCCGGCATTGAACGTGTCGCCAGCACCGACCGTATCGACAACCTCGACCCGCTGAACCGGTACGGAGACCTCGGTTCCGTCCGACAGATACCCTGTGGCCCCTTCGCCACCTCTGGTCACAATGACCACCGAAGGCCCTGCCTGCAGCAAAAGCGGCACTTTCTCGGCCAGGGTTTCCGGGCCGGGGACGATCCAGTCCAGATCCTCGTCCGAGACCTTGACGATATCCGCCTGCGCGATCATCCGGTTCAGCCGCGTGCGATACCGGGTCTGGTCCTGAATGAACCCCGGGCGAATATTAGGGTCCAGCATGACCGCGCGGTTTGCTCCATGGCGGTTCAGAAGGTCGGCATAGGCGTCGGCGCAGGGCTCGCAAGCCAGGCTGATACCACCGAAATACAGGGCCGATACGGCGGTTAACTGATCCGGCATATCCTCGGCGCGCAGCATCCGGCCAGCGGTGTTTTCATCGACGAAGGTGTACGAGGCGTGCCCGTCCTTCAATTTTACGAAGGCCAGAGTACTGGGGCGTTCGGACCGAATGACATGCGCGGTGTCCACATGGCTGTCTTTCAGCGCCTGCGCCAGTTGATCGCCGAACATGTCCGAGGACAGACCCGTCAGCATGGCCGCCGGTGCGCCCAGCCGGCCAAGGGCAATTGCCGTATTGAAGACCGCCCCGCCCGAATGCGGCACAAACCCGCTTGCGCCCGAGGTTGTGGGCTCGGCGATCATGTCGATCAGGGCTTCACCGCAGCACAGGATCATCCCGAATTCCTTCCGCAAAAATAAGTTCAGGCGGCCAGTCTACCGCGCGAGCGCATTTTTGCAGAAATTGTTAGCGCCAACAATGCCAAATTCGGCCTGTTCCGACACATACAGGTTCATCGAGCGGCGCAAATCGCTGAACCGCCCGCCCGCGTTGAAAGCCGCCCGGAACGTATCGCCGAAAAGCCAGCGGTTCTTTTCGGCCACACCGCCGACCAGAAACACCCCTCCGGTCGGCATCAGCGTCATCGCCATGTCGCCCATCAAAGCCCCCAGATGCCATGTGAACATCTGTGCCGCTTTGGCGGCGATGGGGTCAGAGCCATCGCGGGCATCCTGCAGAATGTCCTTGGCTGTCCGCACCGGCGTGTCGGTTTGGCCACTTGCTATGCCAACGGCCTGATAGAGGACCGGCAGGCCCGTGCCGCTCAGGAACATTTCAGCCTCAAGCATCAGGCTGTCGTCAAAGAAACTCTCGGGCGAGATGCGGCGGGCGGCGTCGAACACATCCACCTCATCCCGATGGCGCGGAGACAGGCCCACATGGCCGCCTTCGCCCGAGGCAGTGTGATAATGACCTTCCGAATACAGCAGCGCGCCAACGCCCAGCCCCGTGCCGGGCCCCACGACAAGGCGGGTTCCTGTTGGCGGCGTGTCGTGCCCTTGCAGAACCGCCACATCGGCGCGTGTCACCTCGGCCACGGACCAGGCAGCGGCGGTGAAATCATTGATGACAAACGTATTCTTCGCGCCTGTGGCCTGCGCAAGCTCGACCTCGGACAGGTCAAGATGGGCGTTGGTCAGGCGGATCACGCCGTCCCGCACCGGCCCGGCCCCGGCGGCCACAACCGCCTGAGGGTCGGTTCCGATGTCGTCGCGCAGGCTGTGAAACGCCTCGAGCAGATCAGGCAGAGACCCGGTCGGATGCTTACGCAGATCGACCAACTCTCCGTTGGAAACCACGCCAAGGCGGGTGTTCGTGCCACCGACATCCGCAACAAGATTCCAGTGCTCATGCACCGCACCTGCCGGTTGCGCCAGCGGTAGGGAAACCTTACTGGCACCCAGCATCGATTTCACGGCATGGAACGAGGCTTTGGGGGTCCGCTCAAGCGTTTCGAAATCCACATCCACCAGACCAAAGCGTTTCTCGTAGCCAAAGGCCCATTCGTAATTGTCCAGCAGCGACCAGATGAAATAGCCATTAACGGGAACGCCTTGATTCAGTGCGTCCTGTACCGCAGCCAGATGGCTGTTCAGATAGTCGATCCGGTCATCATCCTGCCCCCTCTCGGGGCTGGCCATGCCGTTCTCGGTCACCAAGAGGGGCAGGTCCCCGGTGTATTCCCGACACGTCCGCGTCAGGAAACGGGTCAGGGCGGCGGGGTCGATTTCCCATCCCATCTGGGTTTTGGGCAGCGTGCCCGGAACCTCGGTCAGACCGGGCCATGCGGTACCCGCCGGGGCGATCAGCTTGCGGGTATAGTAGTTCAGCCCGCACCAGTCGACCGGCGTTCCAATGGTGTCGAAATCATCCTGCCAACCGGAGGGCAGATGAGGCTCCAGCCCTTTCAACACATTGTCGGGATAGGCTTTTTTGAACACGCCGCCCAGAAAGAACCGATTGTAAATTCCGTCATACAGGTCTGCGGCCTGCCGTGCCTCGGGGCTGTCATCGGCGGGTTCGGCCCATTCCAGATTGAACACGCCGCCCAGATTGGACATGCCCAACCCGCGCATCGCCTGAATGGCGCGGCCATGGGCCAGCAGAACGTGATGCATCGCGCGGGCCGCGGCGCGGATATCGCGCAGACCCGGCGCGTGGTGGCCTTCGAAATGGCTGAGCCAGCTTACGCACCAGGGTTCGTTGATCGGCGCGACAGAATACATCCGGTCGCCGATGCGGCCCATGATCACCTCGGCAAAGTCGGCAAACCATCCGGCGATATCCCGGTTCCGCCAACCGCCCAGATCGGCCAGTGCCGAAGGCAGCTCCCAATGATACAGCGTCGCGCAGGGGCGAATGCCGCGTTCCAGCAGCGCGTCGGCCAAACGGTCGTAATAGTCCAGACCGGCTTGGTTGACCTGACCGCGCCCCTCGGGCAGCACGCGGGCCCAGCTGGTCGAAAACCGGTAGCAATCGAACCCGGCCTCGCGCACCAGATCGAAATCCTGTTCGAACCGGTTTAGATGATCGCAGGCCAGATCGCCGTTTTCTTCCCGAACCACGTTGCCCGGTGAGGCCGCGAATGTATCCCAATGGGTCTGACCCGCACCGCCCTGCGCGTGGCCTTCGATCTGATAGGCCGAGGTCGCCACGCCAAAGAGGAAATCCTTGGGAAAATCGCTGCGGGCATATTTCATGTTCAGAACCTGTTAGGGGCGGGGCCGGTTGACCGGCCAACTACCAGTTCCGCCTCGAGCAATCTAGTTTTGATCGGATCGCCCGGCGATTTGATCCGTTCGATCAGCATGTCCGCCGCAAACTCACCGGCCCGCCGGACAGATGAGCGCGTGGCGGTAAATATCGGTATATCCTGACCGTTTTTCAGGTAGGACAGGTCATCGTCATGGGCGATGACCGACACATCGCGCCCCATCTGAAACCCGGCTTCGTCCAGCGCGCGGCGCACCCCGATGGCCGAGATCATCGATGCGCACAATATGGCCGTTGGCGGGTTGGCCAGCCGCAGCATGTCGCGGGTTTCGTGATGGCCATAGACCTCGGTCATTTCGGCGCTGCGCATCAGGTCCGGGTCGGGCTCCACGCCGCTTTGCTGCAACGCCTCAAGGTACCCCTCGCGCCGCCGTTGCGCGAAATCCATATCCTCGATCCCGTTAATCAGCGCGATGCGGCGATGGCCGAGATCGATCAGAAACTGGGTTGCCCGCAGGAACGAGCTTTTGTTGTTCACGTCGACCCAGTCATAGGGGACGGTGATGCCGGTCGACCGTCCATGCACGATGAACGGAACGGACATGCGGTTCAGAACCTCGATCCGGTGTTCGTTCACCTTGGGCCCCTGCAGCACGACGCCATCCACGGCACCGCGTTGAAACAGGCTGCGATACGCCTCTTCAATCGAGGTGTCATCGGCGCTGGTGAACATCATGTCGTAGCCATGTTCCGCGTATTTGCGCGCGGCACCGGCCACGAAATCCCCGAAAATCGGGTTCACCATTTCATGCTGGGATGAGCTGGGAATCACATGCCCGATCACCATGGATTTCCCTGTCGCCAGCCCCTTGGCGCGGCTGTTCGGGCGATAGCCATGTTTGGCGGCTGCGGCCTGAACGCGAACCCGCGTATCCTCGCTCACCTCGGGATAGCCGTTCAGCGCGCGGCTGACGGTTGTCTGCGACAAGCCAAGGATTTCCGAGAGTTGCTTCAGGTTCATTTCGATCTCAAAGCGCCTTCAAACGAGTGCTCTTTTCTGTATTGTGGCCAATTTCCCATTCCGTCAACCCGTTTTGCCAAGAATGTTAATATTATGGCTAAGTGGAAACAGAATGTTGACAGAGCGTGAATGTTAGCGGATAACACCAATCATCCAAAGCGCTTTGGAAAAATCCAGATGCGCATGATATCGTCGGGAGGACTATTCATGAAACACGCGCTTTATGCAGGTGCGGCGACGCTCGCCCTGATGGCAGGGGCGGCACAGGCGCAGGGTGAATTGATCCACCCCGCGGGTGAGGGAAGCTTTGACTGGGACGGCTATCAGGCCTTTGCCGATGCGACCGACCTGTCCGGCGAAAGCCTGACAATCTTCGGTCCGTGGCTGGCGGGTGAGGGGAAATCGTTCGAAAATCTGGTCGCCTATTTCGACGCGGCGACGGGGGCGAATTCCAGTTATGTGGGATCGGACTCGCTGGAACAGCAGATCCTGATCGACGCCGCTGCCGGGTCCGCACCGAACCTCACGGTCTTCCCGCAGCCGGGGCTGGCCGCGAATATGGCCAAGAACGGCTATCTGACGCCGCTGCCGGAAGGGTCGGCGGATTGGATCAAGGAAAACTTCGCCGCCGGTCAGTCCTGGGTCGATCTGGGGACATTTGAGAACGCCGAAGGCGCAGACGGCTTCTACGGCTTTTTCTTCAACGTGAACGTCAAATCTCTGGTCTGGTACATCCCCGAAAACTTCGAGGATTTCGGCTATGAGGTCCCCGAGACGATGGAAGACTTCAAGGCGCTGATGGACCAGATGGTCGAAGACGGCGAGACGCCGCTTTGCGTCGGTCTGGCGTCTGGCGGGGCGACCGGCTGGCCTGCGACCGACTGGGTCGAAGACCTGATGCTGCGCACCCAGCCGCCCGAGGTTTATGACGACTGGGTGTCGAATGACATGAAGTTCGACGACCCGCGCGTCATCGCCGCGATCGAGGAATATGGCAGCTTTACCCGCATTGACGACTACGTTGTCGGCGGCGCGGACGACACCGCGGCCATCGACTTCCGCGACAGCCCCAAAGGCCTGTTCGACAGCCCGCCGGCCTGCATGATGCACCGTCAGGCGTCGTTCATTCCGGCCTATTTCCCGGAAGGGACTGAGTTGGGCGTGGATGCGGATTTCTTCTACTTCCCGGCCTATGCCGAAAAGGACCTGGGCACCCCGGTTCTGGGCGCCGGAACGCTGTTCACGATCACCAACGCCAGCCCGGCGGCCGAGGCATTCATGGAATTCCTCAAGACCCCCTTCGCGCATGAGATCATGATGTCGCAGGACGGGTTCCTGACCCCGCACCTTGGCGCAAACCCCGAGAATTACTCGAACGACACCCAGCGCGGACAGGGTGAGATTCTGACCAATGCCACAACCTTCCGCTTTGACGGTTCGGACCTGATGCCCGGCGCGGTCGGGGCAGGGACGTTCTGGACCGGCATGGTCGACTATTCCTCGGGCGCGAAGGACGCGGCGACTGTTGCCAGCGAAATCCAGTCTTCGTGGGACGCAGCAAAGTAACCAAAGGTTTGGGGCGGTCTTCACGCCGTCCCGCCTTTCAACGGACGAGGGCGTCATGACTCCGGCACTTCAGGGCCTGCTGACCATCGCCATCGGCGTGTCGGGCTGCGTAGGCTATTTCTACCTCTCGAACCAGTTTCTGGACAAAGTCCTGTTCCCGCCGCGCGGGCCAAATGCGGGCCGCAATATCAATCGGGCGAACATGATCCGGCCCTGGCTGTTTCTGTTCCCGGCGCTTGCCGCGCTTGGCCTGTATCTGGCCTATCCGGTTGTTGAAACGTTGCGCTTGTCACTCACGGAACGTGTGCCCGGCGGCGGGTACAGATGGGTCGGTCTGGACAATTACACCCAGATGGCGGCTGAGCCGAAGTTCTGGGAAGCCATGCGCAACAACATGTTCTGGCTGATCGTTGTGCCTGCCATGTCCACGGCCTTTGGCCTGTTGGTAGCGCAGCTGACCGACCGCATCCGCTGGGGCAACTTTGCCAAATCGCTGATCTTCATGCCGATGGCGATCTCATTCGTGGGCGCCTCGGTGATTTGGAAACTGGTCTACGACGCCCGTCCGGCGGAGCAGGATCAGATCGGCATTCTGAACGCGCTCTATATCTTCTTTGGCGGGACCGAGCCGCAAACATGGCTGACGGTTCCGTTCTGGAACAGTTTCTTCCTGATGATCGTGCTGATCTGGATTCAAACCGGTTTTGCCATGGTCATCCTGTCCGCCGCGTTGCGCGGCATCCCCGAAGAAACCATCGAGGCCGCCATTCTGGACGGCGCAAACCCGTTCCAGATTTTCTTCCGCATCAAGGTGCCGCAGATCAAAACTACGATTTTGGTCGTCTGGACCACCATCACCATCACCGTGCTCAAGGTTTTCGACATCGTGTTCGCCATGACCAACGGCCAGTGGGAGACGCAGGTGCTGGCCAATTACATGTACGACAAACTGTTCCGCGCCAATGACTGGGGCGTCGGGTCCGCCTCGGCCATGGTGATCATGCTGCTGGTGGCTCCGATCCTGGTCTGGAACGTGCGCAATGCGCGCAAGGAAATGGAGTAGGGCGATGAACGATATTGCAGGAACCAAACCGGCGCTGCGCTGGGTCGTCCATGCCTCGGTCGTTTTTCTGGTCGTCTTGTGGATCATTCCGACGCTTGGCCTGTTGATCTCGTCCTTCCGCACGGCCGATCAGATTTCCGGCAGCGGCTGGTGGCGTTCTCTTTTCCCGTCCGAGCAGAACCTGACCCTGCGCAGCGCAGCGCCCGAGACGCAGGTGCTGGAAAACGGCGTTTACGTGATCGAAGGGCAGTTGTTCGATGGGGACCAGCAGGCCGTTATCTCGCGCTGGGGCATCAGTTCGCGCGACGTTGACGCCTATGCGCCCGGCGATATCGCCGAGCTGCGCCGGGGTGGCACCATCACCGTGGATGCCGAGGGCAACTACCGGATGGAAAACACCGAAGAGTTCACCGGCAATCGCGGCGCGCGTATCTTTGTGACCGCCGAACTGCCGCCCGAATTCACCACTGAGAACTACCAGAAAGTCCTGCTGGATCAGAGCAGTACCGACAGTATGGGCAAGGCCTTTTTCAACACGCTGACCGTGACGATTCCGGCGACGATCATTCCGATCCTCGTTGCAGCTTTCGCGGCTTATGCGTTGGCGTGGATGGACTTTCCCGGTCGTGCGCTTTTGATTGCTGCGGTGGTCGGCTTGCTGGTGGTGCCGTTGCAGCTGGCGCTGATCCCGCTGTTGAAGTTCCACCTGAATATCGGGATCGGCAAAGGCTATCTGGGGGTCTGGCTGGCCCATACCGGGTTCGGGATGCCGTTGGCGATTTACCTATTGCGCAACTACATGGCCGGATTGCCCCGCGACCTGATCGAGAACGCGCGGGTCGATGGCGCGACCGAGTTCCAGATTTTCACCAAACTGATCCTGCCGCTCAGTTTTCCGGCACTGGCATCCTTTGCGATCTTCCAGTTCCTCTGGACATGGAATGACCTGCTGGTCGCCAAGGTGTTCCTGATCGATGCCACGGGTCAGACCACGGTCATGACCAACCGCATCGTCGAACTGCTGGGCACGCGTGGGGGTAACTGGGAAATCCTTGCCACAGCGGCCTTTGTATCGATTGCCGTGCCGCTGGTCGTTTTCTTCGCAATGCAAAAATACCTGGTCCGCGGCCTGCTGGCCGGGTCCGTTAAATAGAGGCGTCTGATGAACGTGCAGAACACCGTAGAGCTTTCCCGTGTAACCAAAGCAGCGTCCGACTGGTGGCGCGGCGGGGTGATCTATCAGATTTACCCGCGCAGCTTTCAGGACAGCAATGGCGACGGGATCGGGGACTTGAAAGGCATCACCCAGCGGCTGGGCTATATCGCGTCGCTGGGCGTCGATGCGATCTGGATTTCGCCGTTCTTCAAATCTCCGATGAAGGATTTCGGCTACGATGTCAGCGATTACCGCGACGTCGATCCGATGTTCGGGTCTTTAAGTGACTTTCAGGAATTGCTGGATCAGGCGCATGCGCTGGGGCTGAAAGTGATGATCGACCTCGTGCTGTCGCACACATCGGACCAGCATCCGTGGTTCGGCGAAAGCCGTGCCAGCCGGGACAATGCGAAATCCGACTGGTATGTCTGGGCCGATCCGAAGCCGGATGGCACGCCGCCGAATAACTGGTTGTCAATCTTTGGCGGCCCGGCCTGGCAGTGGGATTCGCGCCGCCAGCAATATTATCTGCACAACTTCTTGACCTCGCAACCGGATCTGAATTTCCATTGCGTTGAGGTGCAAGACGCGCTGCTGGACGTGGCGCGGTTCTGGCTTGAGATGGGCGTCGATGGTTTCCGGCTGGACACGATCAACTTCTATTTCCACGACAAGCAGTTGCGCGACAATCCGGCACTGCCGCTGGACCAGCGCAACGCCTCGATCGCGCCGCAGGTCAACCCGTATAACCATCAGGATCACCTGTATTCGAAAAGCCAGCCCGAAAACCTTGCCTTCCTTGAACGGCTGCGTGCCCTTACCGATGAATATGAAGGCCGCGCCTGTCTGGGTGAGATCGGCGATGCCCAACGCGGGCTTGAGATCATGGGCGAGTACACAACCGGCGATAAGCGGATGCATATGTGCTATGCCTTCGAGTTCCTGGAAAAGCGCGCGCTGACAGCCTCTTACACCAAGCATGTGTTCGATGAACTTGAGGCCAAGGCCGGTGACGCCTGGCCCTGCTGGGCGTTCTCCAACCATGACGTGCAACGCCACGCCTCGCGCTGGAATCTGGATGAGGCCGCCATTCGTCAGCATGCGGTCCTGATGATGTGTCTGCGCGGCTCGGCCTGCCTGTATCAGGGCGAGGAGTTGGGCCTGCCCGAGGCCGACGTGCCGTTTGAGCAGTTGCAGGACCCCTATGGCATTGAGTTCTGGCCCGAATACAAAGGCCGCGATGGGTGCCGGACCCCGATGGTCTGGGCGGCGCAGGATGAGCAGTCCGGGTTCAGCACCGGCTCTCCATGGCTGCCGGTCAGCGCCCCGCAAGCGGAACGCGCCGTCGACCGGATGGAGCATGACCCCCAATCGATGCTGCATTTCTATCGCCGGGCCATAGCGCTGCGCCACGCACACCCTGCATTGGCATCCGGCGCGCAATCAGAGATGACGCAATCCGGACCTGTGCTGACATTCCTGCGCACAGATGCGGCTGAGCAGGTTTTCTGCGCCTTCAACCTGGGTTCTGAGCCAAGCGAGGTCACTCTGCCAACCGGTGACTGGCGTGTCATCGGTCAGGAATTGGGCGGAATCGAAGGTCAGGGCAAAGTCACGCTGAACGCAGCTCAGTTCTGCCTGTTGATCAGGGACGAGGGGTAAGCCATGTCGGAACTCAAACTCACGGATGTGGCCAAATCTTACGGGCCGGTTGATGTCCTGAAGCATATTGATCTGGACATCGAACAGGGCGAACTGATCGTCTTTGTCGGCCCCTCGGGCTGCGGGAAATCCACTTTGCTGCGGATGATCGCGGGGCTTGAGAAGATCACCGGTGGCACGCTTGAGATCGAAGGGCAGGTCATGAATGACGTGCCGCCCGCCCAACGTGGTATCGCGATGGTGTTCCAGTCCTACGCTCTGTATCCGCACATGACCGTGCGCGAGAATATGGCCTTTGCACTGAAAATCGCCAAACTGCCCGCGGCCGAGATTGACGCCGCAGTTGACCGCGCCGCCCGTATCCTGCAGCTTGATCCGTTCCTTGACCGCTTGCCCAAAGCCCTGTCCGGCGGGCAGCGCCAGCGCGTCGCCATCGGGCGGGCGATCGTGCGGGACCCCAAGGTCTATCTGTTTGACGAACCGCTCTCGAACCTCGATGCCGCGCTGCGCGTTGCCACCCGGATCGAGATCGCGCGGCTGAAAGAGGCGATGCCCGACAGCACGATGATCTACGTGACCCACGATCAGGTCGAGGCGATGACGCTCGCCAGCCGGATCGTGGTTCTGGCCAACAAGGGCATTGCTCAGGTCGGAACGCCGCTGGAGTTGTACGAGACGCCCGACAATGAATTTGTCGCGCAGTTCATCGGATCGCCAGCCATGAACCTGTTGCCCGGCAAGATCACCGGTACAGGGGCGACGACGACTGTGGCGCTGGATGCCGGTGGGGTCGCCGTTTCGGCAATTCCGACGAACGCGGCGGATGAGGGCAAACAGGTCAATATCGGTGTCCGGCCCGAAGACTATGTCATGACCGACAGCAACCCAATTCTGACGGGCGAGGTGGATTTCACCGAAGCTCTGGGAGAAGTCACTTTGCTGTATTTCGCTAACACGGGCGGCGCGGATCAGGTCATCGCAAAACTGCCGGGTGTGCAGCGGAACCTGCGGGGGCAGAGTGTTTCGGTCACGGCCAGCCCCGAGAAAGTGCACCTGTTCCATAACGGAATGTCCATGCGCTAGCGCCGTTTCGCGGCGCTTGACAACGCGGGTTTGCCTGTTTCACCATAATTGAAACGTTTCAATGGTGGGAAATGCGGGTTTCGGCGCAGCTATATACGGTCCGGCATTGCGGTGATCTGAGCGATCAGCTGCAGCTTGCGGCGGCGTGCGGCTTTACCGATGTCGAAACGACTGGCCTGCACCATTTGTCGCCGGGCGAAATGGCAAGCCTTGTCCGGCAATCCGACCTGCGTGTGCGATCCGCCCATTTCGACTGGGAAGAGTTCGACGACCGGTTTCCCGAGATTTTGGAAGTTTTGCACCTTCTGGAATGCCCAGTGGCCGTCATGCCTTGGCTGGCGCCCGAGGCGCGGCCCGGCACTGCAAAGGGATGGATAGCAGTGTCGGGCCAGTTATCCGAGTGGGCGGAACGCCTGTCCCGGCAGGGTGTGAAACTGGCCTATCACAACCACGATTTCGATGTGATCGGAGACGCCGGAGAAACGCCGCTGGATCTGATCCTGTCGCAGCCCGAAATCTACTGGCAACCTGACATTGGCTGGCTGGTGGCCGCCGGGCTGGACCCTGCGCACCTTATCCGACACCATAGCGACCGTATCCTGTCGATCCACGCCAAGGATGTGAATCCGGCAGAACAGGGTGACGCACGTTGGTGCGATCTAGGGGATGGGGTCGTGGACTGGCCCGCCGTTCTCCGATCGCTTCGCGCCACCCGTTGCACCGACCTGTTTGTCGAACATGATGACTCGCCAGACCCCAAGCGCACGCTGGAAAAGGGGCGGCAGTTCCTGATGGAACAGTTGGAACGGGTCGCGTGATGGCGCGGCCCACGATCAAATCGATTGCCAAGCTGACGGGCTATTCCGTCGGCACGGTTTCGAACGCCTTGCGCGGCTCGGAAACGGTCAAAGCCGAGACACGCGACGACATACAAAAGGTTGCCTCCCGTCTTGGCTATCGCGTCAACCTCGACGGGCTCAAACTGCGCACCAACAAATCCTACCGGATTGCGGTGCTGGTCGGTGTCTCAGCAGACGCATCCGAGGAGTGGGAGGGGGTGGAGTTCACCCAAATCCTGGCCGGGATTGCCGCCGCCCTGCAGGGCTCACGGTATGATCTGAGCGTTTTCAGCGTTGCCAGCCTTCCAGACTCGATGGAGACCCTGCGCGGTATCGTGCAAGAAGGGCTGGCCGATGGCGTCATATTCTCGGGCACGCGGCACAACGACCCTCGTATTACTTACCTGCAGGCGCAGGATTTTCCCTTTGTCACTTATGGCATGAGCGACAGCGACATTCCCCACGCGTTCGTCGATTTCGACAGCCAGACCGCAGCGCATGAGGCCACCGCCCGGCTGCTGCGGCTTGGGCACAAACGGATTGCTCTGGTCAATCCACCGGCAGAATTGGTTTACGCCACGCAACGGCAGCAGGGATATTCCGACGCGCTTGCCGCCAGCAAAATCCCTTTTGACCCCGCGCTGGTCTTCAACGGCGCGACCACGGCGCAAAGCGGGGCGCGGGCCTTTGGCGCTCTGATACTTCTGCCCGACAGTCCCACCGCAATCATCTGCGCCAATGAGGCGATGACGCTGGGCACCCTTTCGGCTGCAGCACAATCCGGCATTCAGGTCGGGCGCGATGTGGTCGTGATCTCGACCGATGATCTGCGGCTCAGCCAGTATTTTGTCCCGCCTCCCAGCACCTATTATGTTCCGATTGGCGAAACCAGTCGCCTGCTGGGGGAATTCATGCTGAAATCTCTGGACGGGGCCGACCCGACCGAGACCCAGAAAAAGATCAGGGCCACCTTCATCGAGCGGCAACCTGACAAACCCGCGCCGGCACCGGCGTGAACCAACTGACCCAACACAGGAGTAACCGGACATGTTCAAGAAACTGCTAGCCGCCGCAACCCTGGCCGCGATCACGGCCCCGGCTGCCTTTGCCGCCGATCTGGAAGGGCGTGTGCTCAAGATCGGAACGGATGCCACCTATCCACCGATGGAAACGGTCGATGAGACGACGGGCGAGATTGTCGGCTTTGATGTCGATGTGATGAATGCGATCTGCGCCAAGGTCAATTGCGTCCCCAACTTCGTCAACACCGCATGGGACGGTATCTTTGCCGCGCTGCAACAGGGCGAGTTCGACCTTGTGATCTCGGGCGTGTCGATCACGCCGGAACGGGAAGAGACGATGGATTTCTCCGAGCCCTACATCGTCGTCAGTCAGGCCGTCCTGCTGCAGGTCGACAATGCCGATATGACCCTGGACGACTTCAAGGCTGGCGGTCAGAAACTGGCGGCCCAGACCGGCACCACCAATGCACAACTGGCCGAAGAACTGGTTGGGCGCGAGAATGTCAGCCTGTATGACAACTTTTCGGCGGCAATTCTGGCGCTGCAGAACGCGGATGTGCAGGGTGTGATCATCGATGGCACCTCGGCCGCGGCCTATGAACAGGAATTTGCGGGCGAACTGACCGTTGGCATCACCGGCCTGCAATCCGACCCGCTGGGCATTGTGTTCCAGGAGGGCGACGCAACCGTTGACGCCATCAATGAAGGGCTGGCCGCGATCAAGGAAGACGGCACGCTGGATGCGCTGGTCGGCAAATACTGGGGCGCTGACTGAGCCTCTGAAACCTTCTCTGGCCCGGCGGTTCCTGCCGCCGGAGCCACAGCCCAGCGGAGAACCCCATGTCTCGCCTACGTTCGATCCGCCCGAGCAACCTTGTGTTGCTCGCAGCCGCCCCGTTCATCATCTACCTGTTCGCCACCTCGTCGAAATACCTCAGGTCGCTGGTGGCCATTCTGGGGATCGGAAACAACGCAGGACCGATCTTTGTGGGGTTCCTGCTGGTCCTGATCGTCGCTGTTCTTGGATATCTCTGCGCCCGGCACGCCCGGTTTGCCGCGCAGGCCCCGGTCTGGCTGCGCCTTTCGGCGCTGGCCGCGCTTCCGGCGGCGGTTGGGCTGGCCGTTCTGGGGTTCCTCGCACCGCACGTGTTGATGCCATTCGCCGAGTCGGTCTTCTTTCACGCCCTCAGCGAAAACACCTCGGCCCTGATCGATCGATCCAGCCAGACCTGGGTGTTGTTCCCCGAGGTCGTGGCGCAGGTTCAGCTGGGGCTTCAGGTTCTGCTGGTTTTTTACGCCGCTCTGGTCGGTCTGTCTTTGCTTTCCGGGCGGCTGCCCGCGAAACCGGGCAACTATGCGCGATTGGGATTTGAAATCCTGACCGGAGCGGCTCTGTTCTACCTGCTGTTCATGGCGCATTGGCAATTCGCCACGGGCGTCGCGATCACTTTCCGGGCGGCGATCTTCGCTTACATCTTTGCAGCCATCCTCGGGCTGATCTGGGTGGGTCTGCAATCCTTCAAGCAGAAAGCCCGGACAACTGTAGTCTATGGGTCGATCAGCCTGGCCTTGTTGGCGGTTTCCACGTTCTTCTTCATGCAGCCGCAAGTGAACTATGTTCTCGTCGGCAGCACGGATGCCCGTATTGCCATCGTGCGCGGCACGCCGCAGGCACAGGCGGATATCATCAGGTTTGGCGAATTCGAAGGCGGGGAAGACCGGCAATACCGCATCCGCAGCGCCACGGATGCAGCCAGCGCGCTGGAACAGATTGAAACGGTCGACAGTGTCTCGGGCGCGTTTGTCCCGGTCGAGGCGCACACGCAGGGCTATCCCGTTCTCTGGCAGACCAGCTTTCTGCCCGACAAGTACCGCAATCCGGCGCTTGCCTTCGCGGTCTTTGGCTTCCTGCTGCTGACCCTGACCATCGGCGGGGCCCAGCACAAGCTACACCCGCTCGCCGTTGGGGCCGAATTCTTCGTGGACACGATCCGGGGTATCCCGATGCTGGTCATCATCCTGTATATCGGCCTGCCGCTGGCCGGGGCGGTCAAGGATGCCACCGGCGGAGGCATCGACATGACGAACATGACCCGCGGGATCATCGCAATATCGGTGGGGTATTCCGCCTATATGGCCGAGATTTTCCGATCCGGCATCGAAGCCATCCCCAAGGGGCAGCTCGAGGCCGGAAGCTCGCTGGGTCTGTCGCGCTGGCAGACCGCGCGGCTGATCGTGTTGCCGCAGGCGTTGCGCATCGTGACGCCGCCGCTGGGCAATGAGTTCATCGCGATGATCAAGGATACATCGCTGCTGTCGATCCTGTCGGTGCGCGACATGACCCAGCGGATGCGCGAATTTCAGGCCGCCAGCTTCCTGCCCTTTGCGCCGTTCAACACGGCGGCGATCCTGTATGTCGTCATCACCCTTGGCTGCGCCAGTTTCCTGAAGTGGATCGAACGCCGCACCGCAAAGGACCACCGATGAGCAGGCTGGAACTGGGCGTCTGCTACTATCCAGAACAATGGGACCCCTCTCAATGGTGCGAGGATGCTTCGCGGATGGTCGGGATGGGGCTGGACTGGGTGCGCATCGCCGAATTCACCTGGGGGCTGATCGAACCTGAACGCGGAACATTTCGGTGGGACTGGCTTGACAAGGTGATCGACATATTAGGGCAGGCCGGGCTGCGCATCATGATGTCGACGCCCACAGCCTCACCACCCAAATGGCTGATCGACGAGTACCCGGACATTCTACCGGTTGGTCCCGACGGGCGGGTGCGCGGCTTCGGGTCTCGCAGGCACTACTGCTTTTCCAGCGAGACCTATCTGGCCGAGGCCCGCCGGATTGCCACCGAATACGCCCGCCGCTATGGCCGGAACCCGCATGTGCACGCGTGGCAAATCGACAATGAATATAACGACCACGACACCGCCCTCAGTTACTCCGAGGCGGCCCGGCAAGGGTTCCGGCGCTGGCTTGCGGATCGGTACGGATCGATCGAAGACCTGAACCAGACATGGGGCACCACGTTCTGGGGCGCGGTCTATTCCGGCTTTGATCAGATCGAACTGCCTAACGGGCTGGTTGCCTCTCCGAACCCGACCCATGCGCTTGATTTCATGCGCTATTCCTCAGACCGGGTGCGGCTGTTCAACCGGGCGCAGGTGGATATCCTGCGCGAACACGCCCCGGGCCGCGACATCACCCATAACTTCATGGCCGGAAGTTTCGAGTTCGATCACCATGCGGTTGCAGCCGATCTGGATATCGCCGGGTTTGACAGCTACCCGCTGGGCAATTTGCTGGGCTCGGCGCTGTCTGATGCCGAAAAACGCCGCTACCTGCGCACTGGCGCGCCGGATTATCAGGGGTTCCACTGTGACCTCTACCGTTCGCTGGGGAAAGGCCGGATGTGGGTTCTGGAACAACAGCCGGGGCCGGTGGACTGGGCCGACAAGAACCCTTCACCCGCCGACGGCATGGTGCGCCTGTGGACCTGGACCGCCTATGCGCATGGCGCACAGGCGGTGATGTTCTTCCGCTGGCGGCAGGCGAAATGCGCGCAGGAACAGTATCATACGGCCTTGTTCAGATCGGATGACAGCCGGGATCAGGCGGCAGAGGAACTGGCGCAGATCGTGAAAGACCGAAGCGTTTTGCCACCCGTAACCCGGGGGCGGGCCAAAGTGGCTATGCTGGTCGATTATGCGTCCATTTGGGCCGCCGACATCCTGCCGCATGACGACGAATTCCCGAATGCGCAAATTCTGCGGGAGTGGTATACGGCCTTTTCGCAAAGCGGCGTTGATCTGGATTTCATCGGCCCCGATGACGATCTGAGCGGGTATACTCTGATCGCGCTGCCGCAAAGCATGATCGTGACGGACGCGCTTGCAGCACAGCTGCGCGACAGCAAAGCCAAATTGCTGGTCGGAGCGCGATCCGGCAGCAAAACGCTGCAAATGCACACTCCGGCCAATCTGGCACCGGGGCCGTTGGCCGACCTGACAGGCGTTCGTGTCTTGCGCGTGGAATCCCTGCCTGATTTGGCGCAGGAGACCGTGCGTTTGTCCGGCGGGGCACAATTGGACTTCACGGGCTGGCGAGAGATTCTGGAGACCGACAGGGACGTCATTGGCCACTTCGTCAGCCCATATCGCAACGGCAGTCCGGCGGTGGTCCGGTCCGAGCGGGCGACTTATCTGGCGATGGTGCCGCGTGGTGCGTTGCTGTCTGAAATCGTTCAGGATGTGCTGGACTGGTGCGGCCTTGATTGGGCGGATTACGGACCCGACCTGCGGATAACCCGGCGGGGCGGTCTGCGATTTGCGTTCAATTTCGGCGATACGGTGATTTCGTTGCCCAAGGGGCACAGGAAACTGCTTGTTGGCGAAGATCCGATTCCACCACATGGCCTTGCTATCTGGCACGCGGAAGAGCCGTCCGGCTAAACCAGTGTTGCAGGGCCTCTGGCAATCTGGACTTATGAATTTCGCGAACTGTCACTTTTTGGCTGACCAACGCGCACAGAAAGTCCTATCAATAGAAAATAACAAAAAGAATCAGTCCAATATCGGGAGGAAAAACAATGGCTGACATGAAATCAATATCCAGGCGCACGGTGCTGAAGGGCGCGGGGGCTGCTGCTCTGGCGGCGCCGCTCTACAGCAAAAGCGCGCTGGCCTCGTCGGGTGAGATCAACATCCTGATGTGGTCGGACTATCTGCCGCCGACCTTCATTCAGGAGTTCGAAACCCTGACCGGCATCAAGGTGAACTACACCGGCATCGGTTCGAACGAAGAAATCATCAACAAGATGAAGGCCACCAAGGGTCAGGGCTTTGACATCGTCTCGCCCACCAACAACCGGTCACTGCAGTGGGAACCGCTGGAACTGTTGCAGCCCTTCGACATGAACAAGGTGCCGATTGATCTGGTGAACCCGGCGATGGCCAAAATCGGCACCGACGCGTGGGATTTCGGAGGCAGCGGCTCGCACTGGCTGCCGCATATCTGGGGCACCGAAGGCATCGCATATCGCACCGATCTGTGGCTGCCGGAAGGCGACGCGCCCTCGTACGGCGACGTCTGGTCGGAAGAAAATGCCGGCAAGACCATGGGCCGCGCGCATTCCATGATGCTGGGCGCTGGCCTTTACATGGAGCGCGCAGGCGAGATGGAGCCCGGTTCGGTCTGGGCCGCGTATGGCGACGAAGAGACGATGCGCAAAGTCTGGGGCCAGATCACCGATTGGTGCATCGCCCGCAAGGATCGGATCAAACTGATCTGGAACGACGCCGACACCCAGAAAAACGGCCTGCTGAACGAAGGCGTTATTGTCGGCCAGACTTGGGATGGCCCGCCGCTGGCGCTGAAGTCCGCAGGTGAGCCGGTGCACTATCAGGCTCCGGTCGAAGGCGCGATGGCATGGGTGGACGGTATCTCGATGCCCACCGGTGCTGCCAATATCGATCAGGTCTACGCCTTTATCGACTTCGCCTATCAGGCGAAACCGGCCGGTGTGGCGATCGACAGCCACGGCTACAACTCGCCGGTTCTGGGTGCCGACCAGTATTCGGGCGATACCTACAAAAAGAACTTTGCCGAGGCCTATCCGGGCGACTCGCTGGCCAACCTCAATCCGTGGCCGGCCGAAGCGCCCTGGTATGCGGAAACCCGGACCGAGTTCGTCAACAAGTTCAAAAGCGCCTGATCGCTTTGCAGACTGGCCCCTCGCAGCGATGCGGGGGGTTCTACCCCCGTGCGTCTAAAGGGCGTGCCGGGACCTACTGTGGTGCGGTGAAAACCGGCCAATACGGAGATATCAGCCATGAGTGCAGGGGTCGGAGTCGATCTGGAAAACCTGTGGATCCGTTTCGGCGATTTTGTCGCCGTCCGCGATGCCAACGTCAACATCAACGGGGGCGACTTCTTTTCGTTTCTGGGCCCGTCGGGCTGCGGCAAGACCACGATCCTGCGCGCGGTCTCGGGGTTTCTGGAACCCAGCGAGGGCAACGTCCTGATCGGTGGCAACAACATGCGCGGGATCGGGCCCAACAAACGCCCGACCGCGCTGATCTTCCAGAACCTCGCGTTGTTCCCGCTGATGAAAGTGTGGGAAAACATCACCTTCTCGATGGAGATCAAGGGGGCCAGCGCCGCCCAGCGGCGCAAGCGCGCGGATGAGCTGCTGGACATGATCGCGCTGCCGGGGCAGGGCGACAAGCTGCCCAGTGAACTGTCGGGCGGTCAGCGCCAGCGCGTCGCCATCGCCCGCGCCCTTTGTGCAGAGCCCGACGTTTTGCTGCTGGACGAGCCGCTGTCGGCGCTCGACCTCAAGCTGCGCCAGCATATGCGCACCGAATTGCGCGAAATCCAGCAGCGCGTCGGCATCACGTTTATCTACATCACCCACGATCAGGGCGAGGCGCTGACCATGTCGGACAACATCGCCGTCATGCGCGCAGGCGTGATCGACCAGATTGCCGATGGCAAGACCATCTACAACGACCCCAACACCGCCTTTGCGGCCTCTTTCGTGGGGGAAAACAATGTCTTCCGTGGCAAGATCAAACAGGTCATGGGCAACGAGGCTTTGATCGCAACCAACCGTTCGGGCGATCTGGTGGCGCGGATTTCGACCGCCAATCAGGGCAAGCTGAAAGTGGGTGACGACGCGATGATGTTCATCCGCCCCGAAGCCTTTGCCATCGCCCCTGATGGCGCGTCCGGGGACCAATTCGTCACCGCCCGCGTGACGCATGAAGAGTTCGAGGGCAACGTCTTCAATATCTTCACCGAAGGGGACGGCGGCAAAGAGATCAAGGTATCCCTGCCGAACCTCGGCCAGTCCTTCGAGGATCACACCGGCCAGAACATCACGCTGGAATACGAGACCCGCAACGCGGTTCTGGTTCCGGCGGGTGAACTGGCTGCGGAATAAGGGGTCGGTCACATGCCCCAGTTCCTGAAAGACTTCTTCAACCGCAATGGCACCGGCATGGGGATCGCGATCCTGGGCCTTGTCCTGTTTTGGACCATTGGCCTGATCATCCTGCCGCAGCTGTCGATGCTGGACTTCTCCTTCCGCCCAAACCTGCCGCCCCCTGAAATCGGCGGGCCAAAGGATGTATACACGCTAGAGAATTATAAATACCTGATCTACGGCCCCGAAGGCGGCAGTCAGGACTATAACACCGTCGATCTGCGGGTATTTTTTCGGACGCTGCTGGCCGCGGTCTGTGTGACGATCTTCAATCTGATCATCTGCTACCCCATCGCATACTATCTGGGCCAGTCAAAGGGCAGCCATATCCGTATCTTCGCGATCATGCTGATCATCCCCTACTGGATCAACGAGATCCTGCGCGCCTTTGCCCTGCGGATCATCTTTGGCGAGACCGGAGTACTGAACACGCTGTTCATGGGGCTGGGCATCTGGGACACGCCGTTCGACTTCATCCGCAACGACATCGCGCTCTACGCCGGTCTGGGATACGCCTACATCCTGCTGATGATCTTCCCGATGTATAACGTCATCGAAAGCCTGGACGGAAACCAGATCGAGGCTGCACGCGATCTGGGTGCGCCATGGTGGCGAATTCACTGGCGGGTCGTGATCCCCTATGCCAAGCCAGGGATCAGTTCGGGCTGCACCATGGTCTTCATGCTCAGCGCCGGTGCGCTGGCCGCGCCGCAAATTCTGGGCGGGCCGTCCAGCTTGTGGTTCACGCAGCTGATCTATCAGCAGTTCAACGACAACAATGACTGGCCGCAGGGGGCCGCCTACGCCATCGTGCTGCTGGTGACCTGTATCCTGTTCGTGCTGGCGGTGATGCGCCTGTTCAAGGTGAACATGGGGGATATCGGGAAATGAACCTGTCGTTCCTTCGTGTAAGCGTCTGGGTCTATTTGGCCCTCTTCTTCCTGTACCTGCTGGGTCCGCTGGTGATCATGTCGGTCACGGCGTTCAACTCATCCTCGTTCCCGCGGATGACTCCGTGGGAGTGTCTGACCTTTCAATGGTTCGGAGAGCTGTTTCAGGATCAGCGCATTCTGAACGGCATCAAGAACTCGTTGATCATCGGGGCCGGAACGGTGGTTCTGTCGGTCGCGATGGGTCTGGCGGGGGCGCTGATGCTGACTCAGATCTGGCCCAAGCTGCGCGCGACCTATTACACCATCATCATCGCGCCGATCCTGATCCCAGGTGTGGTTCTGGGTATCTCGACACTGGTGTTCTGGGACCGGATCAACCGTATGCTGGGGCTGGGCGCGGATAGCGTGCTGTCGAACGGGATTTTCCTGACGGTGATCGGCCAGTCCACCTTTATCGCCAGCTACTGCATGCTGGTGCTGGTGGCGCGGCTGCAGCGCTATGACATCGCGCTGACCGAGGCCGCGCTGGACCTTGGCGCATCCCATGCGCAGGCGTTCCGCAAGATCCTGCTGCCGTTCATGCGCCCGGCGATTGCCAGCGCTGCCGTGCTGGCGTTTCTTGCCTCGTTCGAGAACTACAACACCACCACCTTCACCTTTGGCGAATACCCGACACTGACCATCGAACTGGCGCAAAAGGTGCGCTATGGCATCACGCCGTCGATCTCGGCGCTGGCCTTCATCATCGTGGCGTTGACCGTGTTCTTTGCCCTGCTGAACGAAGCCAAGCTGAAACGTCAGGAACTGGTTGCAGCCGCGCGCAGGGAAGCCACGGTCGAGGAACTGGCGGGCAAGATCAAACTGCCCAGTTTCTTCGCCGGAAACATGGCGGCGGTTCTGGTTGTCGTTTTTGCTGTCGCCACGATCACCGTGGTTGGCACTGCAACGGCTTATAACCCCGGCCAATGTATCGCCGATGTACGCGAGCAAAAGCAGCTCGAGGCGGAACAGCGTATTCAGGAGTTGCGACAGCAGCGCGAAGAGCAGCGCAGACTGCGCGAGGAAGAGCGCAAGCGACGCTTCGAAGGCGTGTTTGAGCCTGGCGATCTGCAGCCCGGCGCAACGGAAGAGGACGCGCAGCCGGAGGCCGAGGGCAACAACTCTGGCTTCGGCAACGTATTCGCTCCGAATACGTTGAGCGGCGAGGGTGATGAGGAGGCTCCGGAAAGCGAAGACCAGCCGTCAAACAACGGTGGTTTCGGCGGGGCCTTTGATCCCAACACCCTGCAAAGCGACTGATCGCGGCGCAGGACCCGCCCGGATTGGCCTCAGGCCGGTCCGGGCGGGGTGCGGTTCAGGATGGCAACATCGCAACCCTGGATTGTGTGGCCGTTCCACTCGACAGGATCGGCATTGTAGTTGATCAGGAACTCATGATCCGCCGTTTCCCGGCGCCGCAGCCCATTGGGCATAGGGTGCAGATCCAGTCCGGTTTCCTGCGCCGCCATGGCGACGACACGGTCCCAAAGGGTTTCATCCGGGAAACCTGCCAGATACCAGACACCATCCATGCCCTTGAGCGCGGCAGTCCCGTCCGCAAATGACAACAGATCCGGCGCATCACCTGACACACGGTCGATCCAATGCTGCGCCGCGCCGCCGCCTTGGACCGGGCGGGTGATATCTGGGGGCAGGGTCTCGACCAGATCGACGTCGCAGTCCAGACCACTCAGGCCGGGACGACCCTGTCGCGGGATTTGGAAATCCCGCGTGATCGCTCCTGTTCTGGGACCGAGGATTGCGAGGTCACAGCCATCAATCAGCCGTTGCGCCAGATCGTCCTCCAGCGTTGCCAGCCCGGGCGCGAGTATCAGTTTATACCCGCCCGCCGGTATGTTCGTCGGCGGGACGAAATCCACCGACAGCCCGGCGCGGCGCAACGCGCGGTAGGTTGAGAATACAAGCCGGAAATAGTCAAACCCGGCCCCTTGCGGCTGCGTCGCCCAGGCCCAGTCCGAGGCATAGTCGAACAGGATCGCAACCTTGGCTTTCCCGGGTTTTACCGCCCCCAGACCCCCCAAATCATCCGCTGTTTGCCGTGCTTCCGACAGGCCCGGTGCCGCGCGGTTGTTCGGTGCCAGCAGACCCGCATGCATCTGTTCCTGCGCGAATGGGGCTTGCCGCCAGCGGAAATAGCTGACCACTTCGGCCCCGTGCGCCACCGCCTCAAGCGACCACAACCGAACCATGCCGGGCAGGGGGGCCGGATTGTAGGGGGCCCAGTTCACTGGACCCGGCTGCTGTTCCATCACCCACCAACGGCCACGCCCAACGGCGCGGTAAAGGTCGTGGTGGAAGGCCTGCATATCCGGGTCGCCCTGTTGCAGAAAGGCAGTCTTGTGATCCTCATCCGCCTCGAGCCGATCGGACAGGAACCCGATCGGATAGCTGTCCCACGTGGCGATATCCAGATCCGCGCCGACCGCAAAATGGTCGAACTCCAGCACGCGACCCATGTAGTTGTGCAAGAGCGGCGCATCGGTCAACGGACGCAGAACATCCACCTGCGCCTTGTTGAACGCCACCACCTGATCCGAACTGAAGCGCCGGAACGCCAGCACATGGGCCGGGCTGGGCTCGGTCACGGTCAGGTTCGGCAGGTCGATCTGGGCGAAATCATTGTATTCCATTGACCAGAACACATTGCCCCACGCCTCGTTCAGCGCATCGACGGTGCCGTATTGCTTGGCAAGCCATCTGCGAAAGGCCTGCAGGGCGGGTTGGCTATAGCTGACAGTTGTCTCGTGGCAAGCATATTCGTTGTCGATCTGCCATGCGGCCACATGCGGGTTGCGGCCATAACGTTCGCCCATGATCCGCGCGATCCGCGCGCATTCGGCGATATACCCCTGATGGCTAAAGCAATAATGTCGGCGCGAGCCGAACTTGCGCGGATTGCCATTCGCATCAACGGCCAGCATGTCCGGATACTTGTCCAACATCCAGCGCGGAGGCGTCGCGGTGGGCGTACCAAGCACCACCTTCAGGCCCGCCGCGCCCAGCGTCTCAATCGCGCGATCCAGCCAGTCAAAGCACAGGTCGCCCGGTGTGGGTTCCATCCGGCTCCAGCCAAACTCTCCGATCCTGACCCATGTCAGGCCGGTTTCGACCATGCGCGCGGCATCCTCGGCCCACATTGCTTCGGGCCAGTGTTCAGGGTAGTAGCAAACGCCAAGTTCCGGCTTCATAAGATGACTCTGTGTTCCGCCTGACCTTGCCCGGCATTGGATGCAGCAAAGGTCATTCCGTTCGAGGGTTGGGCTTCGATATGTTCCGCACCCAGCCCCTGACGGGCCGTTGTGCAGAACAGCGTGGTCAGATTGTCGCCGCCGAAAGCCGGGCAGGAGGTATGCGCGGCGTCAACCGGGATGGCGTTCTGAAACACTCCGGTCTGGTCGTAAACAGCCACCCGGCTTGCACCCCATTGCGCGATCCAGATGTTGCCCGCCGCGTCAACCACAGCGCCATCAGGGTGCAGCCCGTCAGCGCGCAAATCCAGAAAGACGGCACTTTCGCCCTCGGGCCAGCCGGTTTCAGGGTTCAGCGGCTGGCGCATGACCTGTTGCCTTGCCGTATCGCTGAAATAGGCACAGGACCGGTCCGGCGCGAAACAGATCGCGTTCGAGATCGTTACATCCGGCACCAGACGTCGAAATTCTCCGCGCCAGAACCGATAGATCGCGCCCGCGCCGGATTCAGCCTGTTTGCCCATCGTCCCGATCCAGAACCCGCCCCACGGGTCAGCGCGCCCGTCATTGGTACGCGTGACCGGGTTGTCAGCCTCAAGCGACGCAACCAGTTCTTTCCGCCCTATCGTCAGATCGAACCGCCAGAGACCGGTTTCAGACGCGATCAGCAAGGTGTCGCGATCAACCCAGCCAGCAGCCGAGACATGTTCGTCGAAATCCCAGTGTTTTGGGGCGTCGCCCTCTTGCGTCATCAGGCGCTTGTTTATGATATCGAACCAGAATAGCTGCTGCCGTTCGGGATGCCACAAGGGGCCCTCGCCCAGTTCGCAAGGACGGTCGTCAAAAACAGAGCTCATCCCACCGACTCATCATAGGCGGCGACGATTTTGGCCGCCCGCTCCGCAATGTCCGCAACACTCATGCCGGGTTTGTAGAGGGCCGAACCGATGCCGAACCCATCGGCCCCGGCTTTGATCCACTGCCCGAAATTCTCGGGACCAGCTCCGCCGACGGCAAAGACAAGCGTGCCTTCGGGCAGCACCGGACGCAGGGCGGCAAGGCCCGCCGGCCCGGCCATGACACCGGGGAACAGTTTCAGGCCGGTTGCACCGGCTTTCAGCGCAGCGAACGCCTCGGTCGGGGAATAAATACCCGGCCAGCTTTGCAGGTTAAGCGCGACCGTGCGGGTGATCACCTCGGCGTCATAGTTGGGAGAGACGATCAGTTTGCCGCCAACCCGCGCGACATCTTCAACTTGTTCCGGCGTCAGCACCGTGCCAGCGCCTACAAGTGCGCGGTCGCCAAAAGCGTCGGCCATCAGGCCAATGCTGCGCAACGGGTCCGGCGAGTTCAGGGGCACCTCGATCTGGTCGATGCCTGCGTCGATGATGGCCTGACCGACCGCTTCGGCTTCGGACGGTTGCACTCCGCGCAGGATGGCGATGATGGGACGTCTCATGCGGTCTGCCTCGTCAGGTTTCGGGCCAGTGCCAGACCGGCCAATGTGGTTTGCGTTGCGTTCGCGGTGTCGACAAACGCACCCTGTTGACGCAGTGCCTGCGCGTAGATTTTCGCGACCGTGTCCGACCCGATGATGGCCAGTTGCTGGCCCAGCCAATAGGCACGCGTGGCGGCCAGTTCTGCACCGATCAGCGTTCCGGAAAGGCGGGCACTGGCGATGCCTTTGTCCTGACCTTCCAGCAAATCGGCGGCCCTTAGCGAAAACAATCGTGCCGCCAGCTGCTCGGGTTTCGACAATGCATCAGCGACGGCTTCGGCAAAGGCGGCATCGTCCCACCCCTCGGCCACCGAGTGCTTCAGAACCGATTGCTTGCGCAGCAGTTCGAACATCTCACCAGTCATGAAGGTGCGGAAACTGACGACCTCACCCGCGCTGACCTGCACCCATTTCGTATGGGTTCCGGGCAGGCAGAGGACGCCATCCCAGTTCTGACGCGCGGCCAGAAAACCGGCTATCTGGGTCTCCTCACCGCGCATGACATCCGGCGGCGTGACCTGTTTCAGACCCGGCACCACAAAGGCGCGGATGCGCGGGTCGGTGGCTGGCACGCGGATCGGCGCATCCGGGACTGGCGGGGACGGAACCGCGCTGTACGGAGCCTCGACCCAACCCTGTCGCGCGCCCACCATGCCGCAGGCAATGACATCCACCGGAGAGCTTCCCAGCCAGCCTTCGGCCAGATCCATCAACGCCGCCTGAAATTCGCCCTTGGCCAACCGGCCCATCCCGCGATCCGATTGCGCCTGATCCACCACTGTATCGCCCTGCATCGCCCAGGCGCGCAGGTGCGAGGTCCCCCAATCGACAGCGATCCATTCCACGTTCATCGGCTCACCCCGTCACCACAACGCCGCCGTCGACGGCCATGCACTGACCTGTCATCGCGCGGCTGGCCTCGGACGCCAGGAAAAGCGTCGGGGCAATCATGTCCTCGGGCGTCAGATGCTCTTTCAGGCACTGACGATCCAGATGCGCGGCCAGATCCTCGGGCGTGGCCCACATATCCAGTTGTTTCTGCGTCAGAACCCAGCCCGGGGCAAGCGCGTTGACGCGGATCTTTTGCGGTCCCAACTCACGCGCCAGTGAGCGGGTCATGCCGGTGATCCCCGCGTTCGAGGTTGTGTAGATCGGATAGCCCGCGTTCCCCATCATATAGCTGATCGAACTGAAATTGATGATCGCGCCGCCGTCTTTCATCTGCCGGGCGGCCTCCTGACAGGCGAAGTAATAGGCCTTGAGGTTGACCTCGATCATCCAGTCCCAGAACTGGGTCGTGGTTTCTTCCAGCGAGTGCCGCTTGTCATTGGCGGCGTTGTTGACCAGCACTTTGATCGGGCCATGCGCCTCAGATGCCTTGGCCATGGTGGCATGCAGCAATTCGGTATCGGTCATGTCGCCTTGCAGGAACAGCGGCGCGCGGCCGTGTTTGTCGTGCATCTGTTCGACAAAATCGCTTGCATCGGACCGGCCGATAAAGGCGACATTGGCACCCTGGGCCATGAACCCGTCGGTCAGCGCGGCACCAACGCCCGAGCCGCCGCCGGTAATGTAGACAGAGGCTCCGTTCAGGTCGTGGAATGTGGCGGGTTGGTCCATCAGTGGCTCTCTCTGGTCACAAGGCGGGTGTCTTTGCCGACAAGGAAATCAAGGTCGGCACCCTGATCGGCCTGCAACACGTGGTCGATATAAAGTCTGGCATAACCGCGGGTGTAATGCGGATCGTCCGGTTGCCACGCGGCGCGGCGGGTTGCAAGCTCGGCTTCATCCACCAGCAGTTCCAACTCGCCCTTGCTGGCCGAGACCCGAATGCGGTCGCCGGTTTTCACCAGCGCCAGCGTGCCGCCCGCCTGCGCCTCGGGACTGACATGCAGGATGACGGTGCCGTAGGCGGTACCCGACATGCGCGCGTCCGAAATCCGGATCATGTCGCGTACGCCTTCCTGCACCAGCTTGGCCGGGATCGGCATGTTGCCGACCTCGGGCATGCCCGGATAGCCCTTGGGGCCGCAGCCCTTGAGAACCAGAATGGTCTGGGCCGTCACCGGCAGATCGTCGCGATCGATATTGGCCTTGAGGTCCTCGATGTTTTCAAAAACATAGGCCTCGGCCTCGGTTTCCAGCAACTCATCCGTCGCCGCCGAGGGCTTCACGATGGCACCGTTCGGCGCAAGGTTACCACGCAGCACGCGCAGGCCTGCGGCGGGTTTGACGGGATCATCAAAGGGGCGGATGACGTCGGTGTTATAGCACTCGGCCCCTTCGAAATGGGCCGAGATATCCTTGTTCAGCACCGTTTTCGCCGGACGCAGAAAGGGTTTGAGTTCGTTCAGAACGACCGGCACACCGCCTGCGTAGCAGAAATCCTCCATCAGGTATTTGCCCGAGGGCATGCAGTTCACCAGCAGCGGGATTTCCGATCCGATTTCGAAATCCTTCAGGGTAAGGTCGACCCCGACACGGCCTGCCATTGCCAGCAGATGCACAACCGCGTTGGTCGAACCACCGACGGCGGCATTGGCCAGTATAGCGTTCTCGAATGCTTCTTTCGTCAGAATGTCCGAGGGTTTGAGGTTTTCGTCCACCATCTCAACAATGCGTTTGCCGGTCAGATGCGCCAGCGCCATGCGGCGGGCATCCACCGCCGGAAGGGCGGCGTTGGTGGGCAGGGACATGCCCATCGCCTCGACCAGTGAGGCCATCGTGGACGCGGTCCCCATCGTCATGCAGACGCCCGCGCTGCGCGACATGCCGGATTCGGCATTCATGAAATCCTGCAGGGTCATTTCGCCCGCACGGACCTCTTCCGAGAACTTCCAGACATCGGTGCCCGAGCCGATATCCTTACCCTTGAACTTGCCGTTCAGCATCGGACCGGAACTGACCACGATGGAGGGCAGATCGACCGAGGCCGCGCCCATCAACTGACCGGGCGTGGTCTTGTCACACCCGCCCAGCAGCACGACGCCGTCGATGCCATAGGCGCGGATCGATTCCTCGACATCCATTGCCAGCAGGTTGCGGAACAGCATGGCGGTGGGTTTCATCTGGGTTTCGCCCAGCGACATGACGGGGAATTCGACCGGGAAGCCTCCGGCCTCCCACACGCCGCGTTTCACACCCTCGGCCAGATCGCGCAGGCCCGAATTGCAGGGGGTCAGTTCCGACCATGTGTTGCAGATGCCGATGATGGGACGCCCGTCAAAGGCGTGATCGGGAAAGCCCTGGTTCTTCATCCACGAGCGATGGATGAACCCATCCTTGTCGAGTTTTCCGTACCAGTGCTGTGATCGGCGTTTCTGTGTCATAGTTTATAGCCTTCAATGACCCACATCGACTGTGGGAAGCTCCACGGCAGCGACAAGCCATGGCTCATCAGATACTGGCCGCTTACGGTTATCGGTCCCTGTTTCAGCGCGGGGTTGCCGCGCGACAGGGTTGCAGGTGCCTCAGCCGTATTGCGCAATGCGACATGGTATTGCGCGTTCGCCTCAAGCCGTGTCAGGCGCAGCGGGCGCGGCGCGATCTGCGGTGAGGTGTCGAGCTTTCCGGCAAAGACGACAAAACGCGATCCGTCGCTGGTTTGCTGCTGTTCCGCGACAACGGACGGGTCCGGGCTGTCGAGCCGCAGGATATCCGCATAATACAGCCAGTCGCGGTTGTCTTTCCACCATTGCGTCACCTCGCGCAAGACGGTTTCTTCGTCCTCGGCAAGTTCGCGTGGGTCCATCTCGAACCCCATGTGGCGCTGCGCTGCGACCCATGCCCGGAACCGGATGTCCAGCAGGCGGCCCGACGTGTGGCAGACACGTGGTCCGACATGGCTGCCAGTGACGGCCATGGGCAGGAAAATCGCAGCGTTGTGCTGTATGCGCAGCCGTTCCAGCGCGTCGTTGCTGTCGCTGAGCCACACCCGTTGCGTGCGCTTGAGAATACCGAAGTCGATGCGTCCACCGCCGCTGGCGCAGCTTTCGATTTCTGTATGCGGAAAATCTCGCCGCAGCCGGTCGATCAGCGCATAAGATCCGCGAGTCTGGTCGGCGTCCGGCATCGGAAGAACCCGGTTGTGATCCCATTTTATATAGTCGATCTCGTATTCCGAAAGGATCGCAGCCATTCGGTCATACAAAAAGTCACGCACTTCGGGCAGCGCCATGTTCAGCGCCTTTTGCGCACGACCCAGAATCTGGTCCTCGCTCCCCAGCGCCCATTCGGGATGGGCCCTGTGAATGCTGCTGTCCGGGTTGATCATCTCGGGCTCGAACCAGAGTCCAAAGGTCATTCCCAGTGCGTGGACATGTTTGATCAACGGGTCCAGCCCATCGGGATATTTCCGCCGATCCACTTCCCAATCGCTGAGCGATGACGTGTCGTCATCGCGTTGTCCGAACCAGCCGTCATCCAGAACAAAGCGCTCGGCCCCAAGGGATGCGGCGCGTTCGGCGATATCCTTCAGTTCCGGCAGATTGTGATTGAAATAGACGGCTTCCCAGCAATTGTAGTGAACCGGGCGGGCGCGGTCCGGCTTGGGGAAGGCGACAACGCGGTCCCGCACATGGCGTTGAAATGCAACTGCGCATCCGTTGATCCCGTCGGCGGAGAACACGGCGTAAAGCGGCGCGGTTTCAAACCGCGTCGATGCTTCGCGTTCCATGCGCGCGGCGTGCCCGAACTGAATCTGACGGCGCCCGTCCGGCAGTTCTTCAGCAACCATCCGATGCCCGCCGGACCAGCCATAGTGAAAGCCATAGGCTTGGCCTTGTGCATTGGTCGCGCCGCGCACGGGAACAATCAGGCCGGGGAAGTGCTCGTGTCCGGTGCGCCCTGTTCGGTTTTCCCGATACCGGATGCCCGGCGACCAGGGGGTCGCGTTCATCTGGAACTCGCCGCACCACCGCCCGGCAAAGTCGATCAGTTCATCCGACAATTGCGGTGCCGGAAAGACCGGGGCAGACAGCCAGTGCAACAGAACCGGTCGGTCTGCCTCGAGGGTTGCGCGGGCCTCGATGATGTGGGTTTTCCGGTCGATCGAAAAGGACGCCTGATAGGTGATCCTGTGTGTTTCATCCCGAAATGTCAGGGTCAGATGGTTGGTGCCGACATCCTCGCTTTCATAGCAGAATTTCGGCAGGATCGGCGTGCCGTCACCGTCCCGGATGATCAGCCCGGGCTGTCCCGGAAAGCTGCGGGTGGCTTCGGGGCAAATGGACAGTTCCGGGTTGGCATCCAGCATGCCTCCGGTGACGTCCAGACCATAGGTTCTGAACAGGGTTTCGGTGTTTTCGCCCTCGGGAAGCCGGGGGCCAAAATACACAACCTCGGGAAGATGCTCGCGATGGGCCGCAAGCACCAGCGATTGTCGCTCATCGTGAAGCGACCATGTTCTTATCATTATTTTACTGCCCCGAGGGTCAGGCCCGCGATGAAGTGTTTCTGCATCAGGAAGAACATGGCCACCGGCGGCAGGGCCGCGACGATGGAGCCGGCACTCATCAATTGATAGGCGGCGCGGAATTGCGCGTTGAAGCTGGTGATCCCGGCGGTGACAGGCTGGCTTTCGGCGCCTTGCGTCAGGACGACGGCCCAGAAATAGTCGTTCCAGATGAAGGTGAAGATCAGTACGCTCAGCGCTGCAATCGCGGGTTTCATTAGCGGCAGGACCACGTACCAGAAGATGCGGACCTCGCTGATGCCCTCGACCCGTGCGGCCTCGATCAGTTCGAAGGGCAGGGCGCGGATGAAGTTGCGCATGAAGAGCGTGCAGAAGCCCGTCTGGAAGGCGATATGGAACAGCACGAGGCCGGTTTTGGTGTTGTAGAGACCCAGTTCCAAGGTCAGGTCGCGTACAGGCACCATCAGAATCTGGAAGGGCACGAAGTTGCCCGCCACGAACATGAAAAAGATCCAGAGGTTCGATTTGAACTTGTAGATCCCCAGCGCGAAACCGGTCATGCAGCTTAGCGCCACGGCACCGATAACGGTCGGTACGGTGATCAGGAACGAGTTCAGCAGATAGCGCGGCATGTCCGAGTTGAAGAACACCTGCCCGTAGTTGAACGCGCCTTCAAAGCTGGACGGCATGCCCCAGTAATTCGCGTTGGTGAAATCCGCCGCCGGTTTGACCGAGAACAGGGCGACCGCCAGCAAGGGTCCCAGCCACAGCAGCAGGGCAAGCGGCAGCATGGCCTGATAGGTGATCTGTGCCGCGCGGGGCTGTTTTTCGATGGGTTTGGGAAACATCTCAGTGCCCCCTTTCTTCGCGGTACATCGACCACAGGAAGTAGGCGATGAAGCAGAGCATGATCAGGAACAGGATCACGGCGATGGCGGCGCCATATCCCATGCGGAACCCGTATTCGGACAGCGCGACCTCGAACATGTAATAGGCCAGCACGCGGGATGAGCCGAACGGACCGCCTTGCGTCATGATCGAGATCAGGTCGAAGGACCGCAGCGCGCCGATGATGGTGACAACAAAGGCGATGAAGGTGGCCGGGCGCAGCTGCGGCAGGATGATGTGCCACAGCATCCGCGCGCCTTTTGCGCCGTCCAGACGTCCGGCCTCGATCTGTTCCGGGTCCACGGCGTTCAGGCCGGTGAGGTAGAGGATCATGCAATAGGCGGTTTGCGGCCAGAGGCCGGCAAAGATGATGCCGTAGGTGACATAACGCTCGTCGCCCAGCACGTTAATCGGGCCAAGGCCAAAGAGGCCGAGGAACTCGTTCAGCAGGCCAAAGGTCGGGTCATAGAACCACGTAAACACGAGGCCAACGACGACCTGAGAGATGACGAAGGGAAAGAAAAACAACGACTTGTAAAGCCGGATGCCCCAAACCGTCTGGTTCAGGAACAGGGCGATGAACAGCCCCGCTGGGATCGCTGCGAGATACAGGATCAACCAGATCAGGTTGTTCTTAAGCGAAACATAAAACGCATCCCGATCAACCCATTCCCAATAGAGGTCCTCGTAGTTGCGTACGCCTACATATTCCGCCGCACCCAGCCCGTCCCATTCATAAAAGGACAGGTTTATGGATTCGAACAAAGGGATGATCACATAAACAGAAAAGAACAAAAGACCGGGGGCCAGAAACAGCCAAGGGGCGATGCGTTGTTGGTTCCTGTGGAACCAGCTTTCCTGTTGTGGGACTTCGGCTGCAACAGTCATTTGTATACTCACGTTGTGAGGTGGATGAGGCGAGAAAACACCCGCCTCACAATTTGTCTGTTTGATGCCAACCGGATGGATGCCCGGTCAGCAACTTTGCTCAATTGTCGTAGATACGCCCGCGAGCGCGTTCCAGTTTGGCCAGAATCCGGTCCAGATCGTCTGGCTTGACCATGAATTCCTGGAACCCTTCCATGGACACTTTCGCCATTTCAGCCGGTGCATCGCGATCCCAGAACTGGGCAATACCGCCGGGGCTGTTGGTGGACAGCATTTCAAAGCCCTGCTGCAGGAACTTGTCGTTATCCACCGACGATTGGGCGTTCACCGGCAACTGACCAAGGTTCGCGCCATTGTTGATCTCGGTCTGCTCCTCGGCAGAAACCACATGGCGCAAGAATTCACGCGCAGCTTCTTTGTTCGTTGCATTTGCCGGGATGTGGAACGTGTCGGTTGGCGCATCTTCGGCCAGTTCGACATCCGGGTTGATCGCGACGAACTGATAGAAGTCCAGTTGATCATCGCTCAGACCAGCGTCGCGAAGGGGCGCCACGGCAAAGTTGCCCAGCAAGATGGCTGCGGCGTCGCCCTGAACTATGAGAGGAAGGGATTCCTGCCAGCTACGCGCCGTGTGGTCGTCGGGGAACGCGCCCATATCGAGGAGTTGTTTCCAGTTCGCAAAGGTCTGCTTGACCCTGTCATCTTCCCAACTGACTTCGCCATTTGCCAGCTGATTGTGGAAATCAAACCCGTTGGTGCGCATGTTCAGATAGTCGAACCAGCCGCCGGCGGTCCAATAGTTCCGCGTGCCGATCGTGTAGCAGGTGCGCCCGGAATCGACGATCTTCTGGCAGTTTGCCAGCTCTTCTTCCCAAGTGGTCGGCTCGGTCAGACCCAGCTCGTCGAAGATATCTTTGCGGTAGTAAACGCCCCACTGATAGTAGGTGTAGGGTACACCCCACTGCTTGCCATCAAGCGTCATCGCGCCCTTGGTCGATGCCAGATTCTCGGCGATCTCGGGTTCTTCCCAAAGGTCGGAGACGTCCTCGAACAGGCCCGCCTCGACATAGGGTTTCATGCGGTTTGCAGCATACCAGTTGGCGACGTCCGGCGTGTCTGCTGTCAGGAAGTTACGGATCTGCGTCTTGTAAGCCTCGCGGTCGATCACCGTCGTTTCGATCTCCAGCCCCGGATGCTGTGCCGCAAAGCGCTCGATCATCGCTTCCATCGTCGCGCGGGGCGCCGGGTTCGATGTATCAAGGAAAATTCTCAGTTCGCCGGTCAACTCGGCGGCAACAGGCGCAGCAAGTGCGACACTGGCAACCAGCGCCGCCGTCGTGCGCTTGAACATGGAATGCATGGTTTCCTCCCTAGAAGCTTCCATTTTTGGTTCCAAATAGTGAAACCGTGTTTTACATATTGAAAACTACACATCGAATCGGTTAGCGTTGTCAAGACCCACGTGGCTCGGCCACCGGGTAAGTGGAGGAGATCAGGCACCCGTGGCAGGTGACGGAACAATAGGCAAAGCATGTGATGTGCTGGATCAGGTGGCGGCGTTTCAACGCCCGGTTCGTTTTGCGGAATTGCTGGATAGCAGCAGTTTCCCCAAGGCGACGCTGTATCGGTTTCTGCAATCCCTGACCAATCAGGGCATGCTGTCATACGATGCGGACCGGCAAACCTATGCGCCCGGTATGCGTCTGGTGCGGCTGGCCCATGCGGCGTGGACGCAAAGCTCGCTGGCACCCATCGCGCGGCCGTTCCTTGACGCGCTCAGCCGCAAGACAGGTGAGACGGTTCACCTGGCGCAGCTTGACTCCAGTCAGGTCCTCTATGTCGACAAACGCAACGCCGCGCAGCCGGTCGAGATGTATTCGCAGGCCGGAAAGGTCGGCCCGGCCTATTGCACCGGGGTAGGCAAGGCGATGATGGCCTATCTGGACGATGAGGCGCTGAACAAGGCGGTCTCGCAGCAGAGCTTCCATCGGTTTACCGACAAGACCCTGACCTCGGAACAGGCGCTTCGGGACGATCTCAGCCTTATTCGCAGCCGCGGATATGCCGTCGATGACGAAGAACACGAGCCCGGAATTATCTGTATCGCCTTCCCGATTCTGACCTCGGGCGGCCGGATGCTGGGCGGGATTTCGGTGACCGGATCCACCGAACGCATAGATCTGAAACAACTGGAATCATGGGTTCCGCTGGTTCGCCACGTGGCTGAACAGATCGGGACCGAAGCCCAAACATGGCAGTTCCCCGAGAACCGCCGAAACGCCAGAAACAACAGGATGCAAGCGACATGACAGGTGTTACACTGAATCAGGCGATCAAACGGTATGGCCAGACCCAGGTCATCCACGGCATTGACCTGCAGATCGAGGATGGTGAGTTCTGCGTCTTCGTCGGCCCCTCGGGATGTGGTAAATCCACCTTGCTGCGCATGATCGCGGGTCTGGAAGAAACCTCGGAGGGTGAGATTCGCATCGGCGCCCGCGATGTGACCCATATGGACCCCGCCAAGCGCGGTGTTGCGATGGTGTTCCAGACCTACGCTCTGTATCCGCATATGACGGTCGCCGAGAATATGGGCTTTGGCTTGCGCATGAACGGCGTGGCGAAGTCCGAGATCGACACGAAGGTGCAGGAAGCGTCGAATATCCTGAAGCTGGACCAGTACCTGAAGCGCAAACCCAAGGCCTTGTCCGGCGGTCAGCGCCAGCGTGTCGCCATCGGCCGGGCCATCGTTCGCGGCCCCGAGGTGTTCCTGTTCGACGAGCCGCTGTCCAACCTCGACGCCGAACTTCGCGTCGAGATGCGGGTGGAAATCGCGCGCCTGCATCAGGAGATCGGCGCGACCATGATCTACGTGACCCACGATCAGGTCGAAGCGATGACCATGGCCGACAAGATCGTCGTGCTGCGCGATGGCCGGATCGAACAGGTTGGCGCGCCCATGGACCTGTACCGCGACCCCGACAACCGTTTTGTTGCCGGGTTCATCGGGTCGCCGGCGATGAACTTCCTTGAGTGTGATTATGCCGACGGCCACGTGACCCACCCGGCGCTGAGCCAACCCTTGCCCGTTTCGGCCAATGTCCCACCCGGTCTGAACAAGCTGACACTGGGCATGCGCCCGGAACATATACTGATCGACCGCGCGGCCGATACCTGCACGGTAGACCTGACCGAGGCGCTTGGCGGTGTGTCCTATACGTATCTGCTGACACCCAATGGCGACAAGCTGATCGTTGAGGAACGCGACGACCAGCGCAGTACGAACGGTGAGCGCATCGGTATCTCGGTACAGCCGGAACGTGCAATGGTGTTCGATCCCGAGACGGGGATGCGGTTCCGGTAAACCACTGTAACCTTGCTGCATCTTTGGCGATTTGTCGAGGCGGCGGGCTCTTGTGTGTTAGCGGGTGGATACCACTTTAAGGTGTGTATTGCTGACACATAGGAGATTGAATGCACGTCCGTATTGCTGCGCTGATTATTGTCGCTGCGACGTTGGTTTTGCTGCTTAATGCGCCGAAACCTGAAACCGAGCACTCTGAATTGGTCTCCACATGCCAAAATGACGGCACGGCTTCAAAAGTGATTGTCGCATGCACAGCACTATTGGAACGGGAGGACGCATCTGAAGAAGAGCGGCAAGCCTATTTTGCGGAACGTGCCGTCGCGCTCAATATTTATGGCAAGCATGAGTTTGCCCTTGCTGACGCAAACCGAGCCTTGGCGATAAACCCAGAAGACTCACATTCCTTGGTGGAACGTGCGGTTTCGCAGAACGCCTTGGGAGACAAGTCTGGTGCCATGGCTGACATCAATGCGGCTGCAAACATAGACCCCAACGACATATATGTTTTGTTTAATAAGGCAAAGATGCACTTTTTGCTGGGCGAGTTGGACGCTGCAAAGCGGGGCAATGAGCAAGTCTTGGAAACTGACCCAGACAATCATGATGCTGGTCTCAAATATCTGGATTTGCTTTATGCGAACTTCCCCCGGGAGGAGTATGAGACCTCGTTAGCTGCCGCCGAAATTCGTTGGGCGGATCAGGCTTGGCCCCACGAAGGTCGTGTTTATCACGAACTACTCTTAGGCTTTGATCCAGAGAGAGCCTTGCGGGCGGCCGAGTTGAGCACAAGCATAAAGCCAGATCCGACCAACGACCTCTTTCTGTTTGCAATGATCCACATGAAGCTCGGCAATGAAAATGAAGGAATCAAATACGTCAGACGTTACGCGGAAGAGAGCAATAAACTCCCTTCACGTAGAAGAGGTGTTCTCAGAGATACAATTGCCCATTTTTTTTCTACATAATAACCGGACAGAACACAGAATGGATTTTCCGAAGCCACGCCTATGCGGCTTTAGGCAAAGTAGGCCTCGCGCGAGCAGAATACCAAAGTTTTCTGAACAACGGCGGACACCACGCACAAAAGCTTGTTCTGGATATAATTGAACGCGACGGCGTGCCAGTTTCCAAACACGCGCGCGCAGGCTCGGCGGAACACATCGATCAGGCAATTAGTGACCACATCCGTCACCTGGAACAAAAAATGGGGTTCTCGAAACTGGGTCCTAAGTCCAGTTGATCGTTGAGAGCCGAAGGTTCTAACCAACCCGTGGCAAAACGCGCGCCCTCCAACGATTGATTTCAACCCGAACCTGATTTAAGGGAGGCCCTGTCAAAACAGAGTCACCCAGGGGCGATAAGATTGGTTTGCCCCTCCCGCGCCGCGATGCTGTGGCCCCAACTCTTGGATCGTTCGCCCCTGAAAGGCTTAAAAAAGGTAAAAGAATATGGCAGATAAATCGAACTTCGACGTATTGTATACCATTGTAGACGAAGCGCCCGAACTGGCCAGCGCTTCGTTCCTGCCCATCATTCGCAAGTTTGCCTCGGCAGCAGGGGTGAGCGTTGGGACCAAGGATATTTCGCTTGCAGGCCGCATCCTCGCGACCTTCCCAGAGAACCTGACCGATGATCAGCGCATCACCGACGATCTGGCTGCTTTGGGTGAGCTGGTGAAGACACCCGATGCCAACGTGATCAAACTGCCGAACATCTCGGCCTCGGTCCCGCAGCTTGTGGCGGCCATCGAAGAGCTGCAGTCGCAGGGCTACAACATTCCGAACTACCCCGAAGAGCCCTCGACCGACGAAGAAAAGGCGATCCGAGCGCGGTATGATGCCATCAAGGGCTCGGCCGTGAACCCGGTTCTGCGTGAGGGCAACAGCGACCGCCGTGCGGCGCGGGCAGTGAAAAACTATGCTCAGAAGAACCCGCATTCGATGGGCGAGTGGTCCTCGGACAGCAAGACCAAAGTATCGTCGATGCCCGGTAACGATTTCTACGCGAACGAAAAATCGGCCACCATCACCGCCGCGCAGGCCGGGGACGCAAGGATCGAATTTGTCGGCAAGGATGGAAGCGTGACCGTTCTGAAAGACGCCTGGCCGCTGGAGGAAGGCACGGTGGCCGATGCGACCTTCATGTCGGTCAAGGCCCTGTCGGCGTTTCTGACCGAAGCCATCGAGGACACCAAGGCAGACGGCACCATGTTCTCGCTGCACATGAAGGCGACGATGATGAAGGTCTCCGACCCGATCATCTTCGGCTATGCGGTTAAGGCGTGGCTGGCCCCGGTTTTCGACAAGTTCGGCGCAGAACTGGATGCCTTGGGCGTGAACCCAAACTCAGGGCTCGGAGACCTGCTGGAGCGTGTGAAGGACAACGCCGACATTATGGCGGCAATTGATGCGATCAAAGCCGACCGTCCCTCCATGTATATGGTCGACAGCGACAAAGGCATCACCAACCTGCACGTTCCGTCGGATGTGATCATCGACGCCTCGATGCCCGCCGTGATCCGCGCAGGCGGTAAGGGCTGGGATGAGACCGGTGCCAAGGGCGACACCAACTGTGTGATCCCCGACCGTTGCTATGCGCCCGTCTATGACGAGGCGATCAAGTTCTTCAAAGCCAATGGCGCGCTGAACCCGGCCACTGCCGGGGCCGTCGCCAATGTGGGCCTGATGGCGCAGAAGGCCGAGGAATACGGGTCTCACCCGACCACGTTCCAGGCCCCCGCCGACGGCACGATCCGCATCGTTCTGGCCAATGGCGAGGTGCTGCATTCGCATGAGGTCGAGCAGGGCGATATCTGGCGGTCCTGCACCGTGAAGAAGGCCCCGATCGAGAATTGGATTCAACTGGCAATGGACCGTCAGCGCCTGACCGGGTCCGAAGCGATCTTCTGGCTGGACGCCAACCGTGCCCATGACGCGGAACTGATCAAATACGTGAAACCGGCGCTTGAGGCCGCAGGCGTTGCCGACAAGTTCCTGATCATGGCCCCGCGTGAGGCAACCCGGCAGTCGTTGGAAACCATCACCGCAGGCAAGGACTCGATTGCGATCACCGGCAACGTGCTGCGCGATTACCTGACCGACCTGTTTCCGATCCTGGAACTGGGCACTTCGGCCAAGATGCTGTCGATTGTGAAACTGATGAACGGTGGTGGTCTGTTCGAAACCGGCGCTGGCGGTTCTGCCCCGAAACACGTGCAGCAGCTGGTCGAAGAAAACCACCTGCGCTGGGATTCGATGGGTGAGTTCTGCGCTTTGGGTGAATCGCTGAACTTCCTCGCCGACAGCAAGGGCAACGCCAAAGCGGGTGTTCTTGGGTCCGCAGCCGAGGCCGCAACGCAGGGGATTCTGGACAACAACCGGTCGCCCAGCCGCAAGGTCGGTCAGCCCGACAACCGCGACAGCCACTACTGGTTCGCCCGCTACTGGGCCGAGGCTCTGGCCGCCCAGACGGACGACGCGGAACTGGCCGCCGAATTCGCGCCGCTTGCGCAGGAACTGGCGGCGAAGGAAGAGCAGATCCTGTCAGAACTGGCGGCAGCTCAGGGTGGTGCTGCTGATCTGGGCGGGTACTACCACACAGACCCTGCCAAGGCCGCAGCGGTCATGCGTCCCAGCGCGACCCTGAACGCGATCATCGACTAAAACCATCGGCCCGCGCCAACACGGCGCGAGCCACTTCATCCCCAGCAAAATCACTGATACCGGGCGACGGTCAGAAATGGCCGCGCGGCCATTTGCCTGAACATATAGCGTGTTAGCACCAGTGGTTGTTCGGTCAAACTGCGAAAAAGAAACACTTTCTCGCGCCTACACCCAAAAAACTGCGAAACTTACGGGATTCCCCTAGTACCCGTCGCGGCCTCGTCCTGGTAAATTGGGAGCAACCAGAGATAACTACCGGTGGCGCCGTTCGGCACTACCACTCACTCAGAAGAAATGGCCAGCATTTTGGGTGCTGGCCATTTACTGTTTCGAGCACTGCCCAAGGGCCAACCCGGACCTAAAACTTCAGGTTTTGGTTTTCAACTCCAGCACCCGGGCCACGCCCGGATATTGCAGGTAAGACAGGCGCCGGGTTTCCCGGCGGCCCCGCGCCAGCGAGTCCAGAATCAGGGCGCACACCACGGAAAGCATTGCCGCGACAAAGCCTGACGCCGCCACGATGAGCGACGGAAACCGCTCCACCAGGCCCGTCTCAAAAAACTCGGTCAGGAGCGAGATGAAGACCAGCAGCGACGGGGCAAATATGAACAGGGCAAGGGACAGGAAAAACGACATTGGCTTTTCCTCTTTGATCAGCAGGCTGATCATCTTGAGAATGCGCCAGCCATCCTTGAAGGTCGACAGTTTCGAATTCGAATCCGGCAGGCGCGAGACGTAATCTGTTTCGACCTCGCTGATCGGCATCCGCATCTGCATCGCGTGAACGGTCAGTTCGGTTTCGATCTCGAACCCGTTCGACGCGGCGGGAAAGCTTTTGACAAATCGCCGGCTGAAAACGCGATAGCCCGATAGCAGGTCGTCGATATTGTTATTGAAGAACAGTTTCACCAGCCCGGAAAACAAAGCATTGCCGAACTTGTGCCCCGGCCTGTACGCCTGTGTTTCCTTGTTCACCCGCGCGCCGTTCACCATGTCGAGGTTCTGAGAGACCAGCATCTTGACCAGATCCGGCGCGGCGGCACTGTCATAGGTCGCATCGCCATCGGCCATGACATAAACATCCGCATCCACATCCGCGAACATCCGGCGCACGACATTCCCTTTGCCTTGCAGCGCCTCGGTACGGACAATCGCGCCCGCTTCCTGTGCCGCGCGGATCGAGCCATCTGTCGAGTTGTTGTCGAACACATAAATCGTCGCATTGGGCAACGCAGCCCGGAACTGCGTGACGGTTTCACCGATGGCGACAGCCTCATTGTAACAGGGCAGAATTACAGCGATATCAAGCGCCTGCAGCTCAGGCGTTACCAAGACGTCGCTTATGAAATCTCCCGTGCTCTGGTTCATGAGCGTCCAGTGTCCTTCAGATCAAACTGCGTGCTGTGACGGTATCCTATTTGCCGGTCATTGAGTACGCGGTTCATTGAAACGAGGCGTGAAAATCGAAGTCTGTTGCCAAAAAAGGGCCGGTCGCAGGACCGGCCCAGTTGATCAGCTGAACCGAGGGATCAGTTCGAAGCTGCCGTCAATTTGTCATTATGTTCGCGCAGCGTGTCCGAAACGATGGCGTACCATTCGCCGGATTCGCGCATCTCGTTCAGGCCTTTGTTCAGCATGGCCAGATATTGCTTGCCGAACGGGTTGCTGCGGTGGCTGATGAACCGCAGCGAGGACAGCGAGGTCACAAACGGGTTCTCGACCAGATCGTTCTGGTTCAGGCCCATCTCGACCATGGTGTCCGAGAACAGCTGAACTTCGAAGGTTGCGACATCGGCTGTACCGGTCAGAACGGCATCCAGGCACTCCCGCGCGGTGATCGGCTGCATCAGGGTCATCGTATCGCCGTTGATCAGGCCTTCCTGCTCCATGTCGTGGATGAACCAGCCATCCATGCGGCAGATGGTCGAGCCTTTCAGTTCTTCAAACGTGGTGGCGTTGGCGTATTCGCTTTCGGGAATGGTGTAGAAGCCGACCACGATATCGTAGACCGGAACCGACGAGTCGAACTGGGTGCAGCGCACTTCGGTTTCCCACGACCAGTCGTAGGTGCGGTTGGTGCAGTCCGGCATGTTCCACGCCATCGACACGTCGAACGCGCCCAGCGGCAGCAGGGTTTCCAGATGCGCGTTCCAGTCATCCACGAAGCTGACCGAATAGTCGCGCGCGTTGCCGCCGCGCTGCAGGGCGGTGGTGCCCAGACGGGTGATCGCCCCGCCACCGTTCAGCGATTCATCCGCGAACGGGGCCCAGCCATTGCCCGTCACCAGTTTGATCGGAGGCTGATAGACGCTGGAGCGTTTCACGCTTGCCGCACGCTGTTCCTCGGCAGCGATAATTTCCTGCGCGGATTGACCGTTGGGCAGGCTGCCGTCGGCACAGGGCAGGGCCAGGACCAGGCCGGGCTCCAGCGCGTTCGGGTTGGTGATGACGTTGCGGTTCGCGTTGAAGATCGGCTGGTAGTTCGATGTGCCATAGGCCGCAATGGCGATGGTGGCCATCGTGTCGCCATCCGCGACGGTATAGTTCGTACAAGCTTCCTGCGCGACGGCGGCTCCGGCGCTCAGGGCGGTGACGGCGCTGGCCGACATCACGACTTTCTTAAGGTTGAAATCAAACATGTTCACGTCCTCCAGACTATTGGGGTGTCAGGCCGTTCAGGGCCTTAGCCATTTTCCATTTGATGACGAAGAGCGGTCGAGACGATGTCGCGCCACTCGCCGGATTGCTGCATGATCGCCAGTCCCTGATTCAGCGTCTCGAGGATCGCCTTGCCATCAGGATTGTCTTTGTGGGTCATGACGTTAAGCGACTTGATCGCCGCCAGGTTGGGGTTTTCGATGATGCGGTGTTCATAGCCCAGCCGCCCGATGGCCTCGACGGCCAGATGCGCTTCGACGGCGACGATATCGGCGGTGCCGTCCATGACTGCGTGAAAGCAATCATCCGGGGACACCGGGCGCATCAGCGTGATGACAGGCTCGTAAAGGCCGACAGCATCCATATGCGACAGCGACCACCCTTCGGGCCGGCAGATTGTGGCGCCTGCGAAATCGGCATAGGTCAGCGTTTGCTCATAACCCGAGCCGTCGCGGGCGAAGAATGTATCCACAACTTCGTAGAACGGGTTCGAGAAGTTGTAGGTTTCACAGCGCGACCGGTCACTTTCGGACAAGGCCGCTGCCTCTTCACAGTTTGGGCGTGACCAGGGGAAAGTGCCGTCAAATGCCAGGGTCGGCATCAGCAGGTCCAGATGCGATGACCAGTCGTTCACGAACTGGATCTTGTAGGACTGTTCCGGGGCCGCGCGCAAAAGCGCCGTTTCGACCAGATGCGTGTAGAGCCCGCGATGCGGCAACGCCTCATCCGTGAACGGGGCATAGTTCCCGCCTGTGATCAACAGAACCTGACGATCCCGGACTTCCGGCCGCTCTCCGGCATCGGCATCCCGGATCAACGCTGCGGCTTCCACGCGCGCGGCCTCGATTTCCTCTTTTGCCGCAGCCTTGGCGGCGATGACCGCATCCTCGCTGGCTTTCTTAGCCTCTGCTTCAGCCTCTGCCACACGGGATTCGGCCTCGGCGATGGCTTTCTCGGCGCGCTCTTCAGCGGCGCGGACCAGTTCTGCCGCCATTTCAGATGCCAGACGTTCGGCTTCGGTTTCGGGCTCGGCGGGTGCGCGCCCGACCTCTTCCAGGCAGGGCAGGGTCAGCACGTCGCCGACGCGAATGATATTCGGGTTGGCGCCGATCACATCGCGGTTGGCGTCAAAGATGATGCGAAAATCTTCGGTCGCATAAACCTGAACTGTCAGTTCCCGCAGGCTGTCGCCGCGCTGAATTTCGTAGGTCGAACATGCCTCTTGGGCCGAAGCTGCGCCTGCTGCAGCTGCCAGGGCCAGGCTGGATATGATCAGTTGTGCTCTCATGGGTCCTGTTGCTTTGCCTTCTTAGGGTCTTGTCAGTTTCACGACGGCGATGGACAGGTTGTCCTGATCCGGATCGTTCTTGGCCTGCACCGCCTGCAGCAACGCGTCCGCAATCTCTTGCGCCAGCGCCTGTTTGTGTTCCTGCAGGATGGATTGGATGTCTGCATCGCCCAGGTATTGCAGCCCGTCACTGCCCAGAACGAGGATATCGGCGGGCGTCAGCGTCAGGGGCTCTTCGGGGCAGTCCACCTTGGGAATGGCCCCGCCCATGATGACCGAGGTCAGCTGGTTGCGATCCGGATGTGCTTGCGCTTCGGCCTCGGTCAACTCGCCCTGCGCGACCTTGGCGTCGATCACCGGGGCCATCGAGTGATCTTCGTTGATCTGCGTCAGCGTGCCCTCGCGGAAAAGGTAAAGCGGGCTGTCTCCGATCGAAATCCAGTAGAGCCGCGACCCCAGTAACAGGGTGCCCAGCAGGGTGGAGCCCATGTTGAACCCGGCGCCTTTCGCCTCGTTATGATTGGAAATCGCGGCATTGGCTTGCATCGCGGCCAGAGGCAGCGCGTCAATGGCCGAGAACTCGGTCAGCTCATCACCGTCCAGTTCCGCATCCAGCGCGTCACGCCATGTCGACACCACTATGTCCGAGGCAACCTCGCCCGCGTCATGCCCGCCCATCCCGTCGGCCACAACGACGTAGCCAGCATTCACCGCGTCATACATATGCGCGGCAACCGCATCTTCCTGCGTGTCGCGCTGACCCTGATCCAGGATCAGCGCAATATCATATGCCGGGGTCGCCAGCATCTATCAGGAATCCCGCCAGTCAAAGCCGTCGTCACAGAAGGCGGTGAACCGGATCGAGGTTTCGCTGATGCGGATCAGATCGCCACTGGCCAATGCGACCGTGCTGAGAACGGGCTTGCCGTTCAGCCGTACAAGGTTGGCCTTGCCGCCATGGCCCAGATAGCATTTGCGATCCTCGGGGTCATAGGCGATCACGGCATGGTTGGAGCGCGAAATACCGGTGTCGCCGAAATCAAGCTGGATGGCCTGATCGTCATTGCGCCCGATCTGCATCAGCCCTTCGGTCAGGGTGATGCTTGCGCCTCGGCCAGGACCGCTGGTGACAACCAGCCAGCCAACCGGATAGGTTTCCTGCGCGGCCTCGGCCTTGGCGACCGGTTCGGCGGTTTCCATCAGGTCCTGAACATGGGTGTCGGCGCGTTCAAAGCCCAGGAAGGTGGTTTTGACACGCGAACGACGATCTTCGACCGGGGCGGGGACGGGCTGTTCCGGTTCCGGAGTTACATCGACCTCTGGTTCCGGCGTCACTAGGACCTCTGGTTCGGGTTGGGGTTCGGGGGTTTCCATCTGAACCTCTGCCACGACCTCGACCGTCTCTTCGGGTTCCACAATCACGACGTCTTCGGGTGCGACCTGAACTTCAACCTCGGGTGTCTGCAGCAGGGTCACGACCTGCTCAGTTTCACCCTCGGGCTCCTCTTCAATGGTCGGCGTCTCAGCTTCGACCTCATCGGTTACTGCCGGCTCTTCGGCAAAGAGCGATTCCTCGACCGGTTCTTCCTGCTCGCTGACCTCGGCCTCGTCTTGCGCGAAGTCGGGCATCTTGTCTTCAGGCATCAGCTCGTCTGTTTCCTCGTAGGAGTCAGACGTCATGTTCCCGCCCGCCAGCGCCTCACGCAGGGCGTTGAAATCGGCGATGGGTTCCTGTTTTTCCTCGGCAACGGCGGGGGTTTCTTCCGGCGCTTCTTCTTTGGCTTTGCCGGCACCTTCTAGAAGCCGGCTCAGAGGGCTTTTGTATTTGAACATGGTGTCGACACCTTTTTAAACTGACGGCACGAAAACCTGTGCCTGGGGCTGCTACAATCCGCTGCACAACTCGCGCAGTGGCACTTACGAACTTGAAAACAAAAGGGAACTTGTAATGGCTGCGACGGTCCGGTTCCCGTCAGGACGTTGCCATCCTCAGCAAACACACGCTGGCAGATTGTTTCGAACCGGTCTGATTACTCCTGCGCCAATTGCATGACCGCATCTGTTTCGGCCCCGTTCCGCATCACGGTCAGACGCGCTTCGGGATGATTTTCGGTGACTAGACCGGCCAGCGCGGCATCCAAACTTTCAGGCCCGTCAAACACAGCGCCGGTCTGGGTTTCGCCCAGCAGGACATCGCCCGGCTGCAGGGTACCGGCGGTTTCGGACGGAACGTCGGTGACAGTGGGTTTCCACCCCGTTTCCCCCGTGCCCCGGATTAAGAAGGAATACCCGTTCTCAAGACCAACCGACCGGATCGCGGGCAGGGCGAGCAGCCCGTTCTGCGCGCGCGTTTCGCCCAGCGGGCGATACCGGGCCGTCACGCGGGTATAGCCGTCCGGGTCAACCATGAGGTTTTCCAGAACCTGCGCCGCTAGCGAGGCATCGGCCCGCACCGGATCACCGTTCAGGGTAAAGATCGCGACACCGCGCTGCACCCATTCACCGATAACTGTCATATCGGTTTCGGCTTCAAGGCCCGTCACCGCAATGATGTTCCCGGTCGAGGCACGACGGCGCGAGGTTGCAAACGGGATTTCCACGTCCCAATGCGAAAAGGCGACCTGATTTTCCAGCATGTCAACTGGGGCTGCAGGGGCAGCGGGCACTTCGGGCTCCGCTGCGACCTCTGCGGTTTCGGCGACCACCGGTTCTGCGGGGGCCACTTCTGTGGTGGCCGGTTCCGCAGTTTCGGCCTGAGCCTGCTCGACAGGTTTCGCCGGAGAAATTTCTGTATCTTGGGCGGGCGCTTCAGGCTCCGCTGTCACTGTTTCTTCTGGTGCCGGAGTGGCAGGGGTTTGCACCGCAACGGTCTTGGTCTCTGCACCGGGGCCAAACTGGCCGCTTTCCATCAGGAAATAGCCGCCACCCGCAAGAGCCGCCAAAACAACCACCGCGGCGACGATGGTCTTGCCGCTGCCGCCCGATCCGCTTTGCACGACGGTGTCTACGGCAACCGGGGCTTCTTCTTTCGGGGCGAGCTTCGCGAGACCTTCGTCTTTTTTGTCCTCGGCACCCCGAACAAGATCGGAATTGCCGGCCAGCAGGGCCGTGACCACAGCTTCTGCGTTTTCGCTTTCAGCCTTGATCCGGGCCTTTTCCGCTTCCTTGTCTTCACGGTCCATGCCCACGATGACGGAAACCGGGCGATAGGCAAAGGTGTCGAACATCACGCCCGGGCCACGGAACATGCGCAGCCAGTCCAGCGCCGATTGCAGACGGTCGGTGGCATGCACCTCCATCGCCTTGTCGATCGCTTCAAGGAACCCTTCGGGATACCCTTCGAAACGCCCGGCCAGCGGCGAATAGGGGTCGTCTTGACTGTTGTTGAACGCGTTCAGGCGGGTCTGACCGTCGATTGGGCGCTCGCCGCTGATGGCGTGATACAGCGTGGCCGCCAGAACATAGAGGTCACTGCTGGGGCCTTGTTCGGACCCGCGCACGTAGAACTCGTGCGGCGAATACCCATCCTTGATGACACGCAAGGTCAGCAAAGCCGCCGACTTGTTGGCCGCTTGTTCGCGGGCGGCGCCAAAGTCGATCAGGACCGGGTCGCCGTTTTCGTCGATAAGGATGTTGTCGGGCGAGATGTCCCGATGCAGCATCCCGCTTTGGTGGATGAAGGAAACCGCCGACAGCATCTTCTCCGTGACCTGAACGATAAAGTCCGGCCCGCCGTCGTTGTCGGGGTTCTCGACATAGTCCAGCAGGTCGCACCCGCGGATCAGGTCCATCGCGATATAGGCGGTATCATTGTCTTCGAACACCTGATGGACATCGACGATATTGGGATGCACCAGCCGTGCGTGGTTGCGGGCTTCCTGAATGAACAGGTCGATGATCGAGCGCAGGTCGTCCTTGTGGGCGGGATCGTTCGGCTCGACCAGATCGCCGACGCGGCGGCACAGGGCGCTTGGATAACATTCCTTGATGACGACATCGCGTTCCAGACTGTCACGTGCCAGATAGGTAATTCCGAAACCGCCATTGCTGAGAAAACGGAGGATTTCGTACTGCCCGCGCAACAGCTTTGCGCCTGGCTGCAGTCCTTCGATTTTTGGTTCGTCGTGCGTTGCGCCGACAGCCTGGTTGTGGCTCATTTCTTTTCGCCCGTTCTAATCGTTTTGCGGTTTCTTAACTGGGCAAACGACCCGCAAACTCACAACCAAACACAACCGCAGGACACTTGAGAACGGTTAGACGTTTCAAATTTGACTTTATTGGGGCCGCCGCATGGCTTCACTAAGGATCGATTTTGAATGAATCCCATATTTAGTGTTCTGGCTGGACTAGAATCTATATATAGATTATTCGGGTGTAAAAAATGTGGACTGACACCTCGATTCAAGGTGCTTGGTCTCTGATTGCGAAACAATAGAAGGGCGATTCCTGGCGGCTTCGAATCGCCGCGGTGCAGCTCAATTGTAGCGGGAAACTGTCATGTTCCGGTTTTGGTCTGCACCGTTGCCACAGTGCTGCCAGCCCATGCCAGATTGTCGCTGAGTTGCGCCAGAATGCTGATCGCATCCTGCAACGGGGCATCGCCGCTTTCAAACTGCAGCAGCAACAGCAGGTCGGTCGCCTTTTCGAACTCGGCCGGAATCCAATCCGCGTCGGGGTCGATCTCGCCACCCTGTTCCAGACGCTCGGCAAAATCCTCGACAATTTCCTGACAGCTTTGCAGAAAGGCCGCCGGTTCGATGTGCGAGGATTCCCGAAGATCATCGTAGATGCTTGCAATCGCAGCCAGCCAGTCTTCCAGAATTGGGTTGCTCAACGGCGGCAGCGCGGATTCAAGCGCCGATTGTACCGCGGGGCTTTCGGCAGGTTCGGGTTCCGGTTCAGCTTCACCCAGCGCTTCGAGATAGGGCAGGAAGTCCTGCTGCAAATCCTTGCGGGCTGCGTCCAGATCGTTCTGACGTCGGCGCGAGGCAACCTCGAGGACCTGTTCGGCCAGAGTCTGGCCACCACAGGTTTCCCATAAGTCAAAATCCGGCTCGGGCTCCTGCGCCATGGCCCGCACAGCGACCGGGGTGCCGATGGGAACGACCGCGCGGAACATGTCGCCCTTTTCCTTGTTCAGACGGGCCACAACCCGGTCCAGCGCGTCGCGCACCGGGGGCAGGTCGGCATGAGTCACCGCAAGCAGGCTGTTGGCACGTAGCTCCTGCGGAACCTGTGCCCAAAGATGCCGTTCAGTTTCGCGCCAGGCGTTGGTGCCGTTGGTGCACCAAATGGCGCAATCGACATATTCCAGCAGATCCAGCGTCGGCTTGTAGGTATCGTCCAAAGCGCCCGACCCTGGCAGATCGAACAGAGAGATTTCGCGCAGGGCAGGGGTGTTCAACCCGACCGAGATGAAATCGGGGTTGTCAGCAGCCGCCTTTTCCAAAGCGATGCCGGAATAGGTCTTGGGCTCCTTGCCCCACCAGCCCACGGTCGTTTCCGGTGCGTCGGCATAGGCCACGATCACCAGCGGCAGCTTCAGGTGCTGCGGCCCGGTGGGCAGAATGTCGGCCCCTGCCAGCATATTGGCAAGGCTGGATTTTCCCGCGCCGAATTCCCCGGCGAAACCGATATTGACCGCGTTTGAAAGCCGCTCGGCATGGGCCACCGCGCGGGTGCGCATGTCGTCCAGCGCCGCGTCCGAGGGCAGGGATTCCGTCGCAGTCAGAAAGCGCTCAAGCTGACGCACTTCCTGTTCGGTTCCGGGAAATTCGATCATTCCGCAGCCTCTGCCTGTCGTTCAATCACCGCGTCCGTGCCGAAAACTGTTCCCAGCTCGTCCGAGATGCGGCGCGCCCGGTCGAAGGCACCCTGCGCCTCGGCCTTGGCATTTGTTTCTCCGGTTCCGGCCCTGTGTTCAAGATGCCCGGCCAACAACGCCAGGTAGTGATCCAGAACCGTATTCAACCGTTCTAGCAGATTTTCGCGTGCGGTATCTATCAAATCGTCGCCGATCAGCTCGAATTCCTGCACGATCATCCGTTCGGCGCGCGAGACCACGCTGTTGCGCGAAATCAGACGCGACAGCCAGTTCACGCGCAGTTCGACCGTGATGCCGCGGGTCAGGGCAGTAGTGTCGGGACGGAACCAGCGTACCGCACTGGTGTTCATGCGGTTGTCCATCGGCTCCTGCCAGCCGGGCAGGGCGCGCAGGGCCGCGTTGCTTTGCATGTCGATGGCGTATAGCTCGCTGAGCATGCGCTGGCGCACAACCTGTGTCGCCCCCTGGGTCAGTTCCCGCATGCGATCGCGCAGGGGCGTGAAGTTCAGTTCGGTCTCACCCCCTTTGGCCAGCAGCGGCGATTGCCCGTTCGGCCCGCGCACCACGGCCGAGACCGCTTCGGCCACCGTGTCATCCATGACCCCGCGCAAGTTGGCCAGAATATCGTCCATATCCTGCGTCATCTCTTGCGTCTTGCCTGCAATCAATGCCCGCAGATCGGTCAGTGTCTTGTCGTTTTCGTCCGAGCTGGACGCATCGGCAGCGCTTTCATCTTCCAATGCGCGCAGGTGGACCTGAGACCGTTCCAGTTCTCCTTGCGCGAAACTGTTGAGGTGCTGCCACGCCATCCGCATCTGTTCGTTGCGGGGTCCATCCGTCAGCGCCTTGGTCACATGACGGCGCAGGTCCGGCAAGCCCGAAGCGATCATTGCCGCAAAGCGCAGAACCGCCTCGCGGCTGATGGGGCCGGGGCCTTGCTTGATCTCTTCGACACCGTCCAGATATTGCTTCATCTGTTCGGGATGCGCGCGCAGCCAGGCCAGAACCTGATCGTGATTGACGCCGGTTTCATCCCCGGTCAGCGCATAATGCGCCCATTGCGCACTGCCCATCAGCACGTCGATATCCGAGTTGCCCAGGGCCTTTTCCAGCCCGTCGACCACATCGGCGCGCACTTTTCCGGCGTCGTCGGGGCCGCCGCCCAGCTCGTCCACGCGGTTGATGAAGACGACAATCTGCCCCAGTTCCAGCGCCTGCATCAGGCGGAACAGTTTCAGATCGGCCCGCGACAGGGCCTGATGCGCCGACAGGACCACGACGAAAAAGTCGGATTCCTTGAGGTACTGACGCGAAATTTCCTCGCGGATCAGCAGCGGGTCGTTGACCCCCGGCGTGTCCGTAACGGTCAGCGGGAACGGGAAATGACCGATGTCGAAATAGACCTCGGCCTTGCGGGTGATGTCGCTGTACAGGCCCCGGTCGCTGCCGGGGTCGGGGCTTTCGCCTTCGGTGGGGTCATCCCCGGCGCAGACATAGCGTGCCAGATCGTCGGTGGACAGATCGTCCAGATCGTGATGCTGGCCCAGCAGATGCTTGTAGCTTTCGCCCAAACGCAGCTTGGCGCGGGTCTTCATTGCCTCGACCTGCTCTTCGATCATCTCGCGCTTATAGCTGTCCTCGTCATCGGGGAACATGTTGCGCAGTTCTTCACCCTCGGCGATCAGGGATTGCCACTGGTGGTTGTCGAAGAAATGAAACTCGGCCCCCCGGGAGCGGCCCGAGGGGTGGCCGAAATGCATGTCGGTGATCACCGTCGTCCAGGGGTTCACGTCCGAGGGCAGGTATTCGGCCTGCCCGGTAAACCCGTTGATCAGGCGGGACTTCCCGGCCTTGATCTGCCCGACAAAGGCAATCGACGGTTTCAGGTTCGAAAGATCGCCGATGATGCGCGAAATGAACTGACGGGTTTCGTCATTGCTCGTTTCATGCATTTCTTCAGCGATGCGAATAAGTTCGCGACGATTTGACTCACTCATAACCCTTACCTTGTCACTCGTAAAAATGGACTGAATTAGACGAAAACTTGAATGTTTTGAGGGCGATCATTCTTTCTGCCCCAAAAGAGCGCCCCAAAGATTAACAACAGCGCCCAATTTGCGGGCTTCATGTGCGGCAATGGCAATCTGTTCGCCATCGTGCAGAACGGCCAGACCCGCGCCTTTGCCACCGGATGGGCGCATCACGATCAGTTGCGGGTGGTCCAGTTCCGCTTCCGTGTCGCCATCCCACCCGGCGAGATCAGCGGCAAACCGGGCGAGCATTTTTCTGTCCGGCTGCAAAGACCCCGAAGCGGCAAAATCGCCTTCGGCATCCGACACGGCTCCGTCCGCGTTATCGGCCAGCAGGCGTCCGGTGGCAAAACGCGCCGAGCGGTCGAAAAAGGCCTGCGCCAGCGATGCGTCAGTTTCATCAGCGGCTGTTTCGTCCACGATATCCGGCACAACTGACACAATCGGTTCAGTGGGCAGTTCAATCTGCGCACAGGCTTTTTCAATTTCGCTCAGCGTGACGCCGACATCATCCGCTTCAAGCGCTGCGTCTGGCTTTAGCGACACCAGTTCCAACGGGGCAGGGGCATCCGCAATGTCCGTGACCAGTTGCGCCAGCTTGCCGATCAGATCTTCCCGCGCCTCGGTTTCGAAATCCGGCACGGGCCCAGAGCGGACGCGGAACACATCCGTGACCCGCGAATTGGTCACTTCGAGCGCCAGACATTCGCCGCTGGCTGCCGTGAACTCCAGACGGCGGGGCAGGACGGTGCCGCGAATGGCCCGCAGAACACCGGCGCGGCGCGCCACAGCGGTTTCACCCGCGATATTCACCGCCGGTGACAATCGGGCAACCGACGACCGCCCGACATTTTCGAGCATGTCGAGTATGTCCGTATCCATCATACCGTGACCCCCTCTGGTCCCGATCAGACTGCTGCCGCGACCGGCCCCAGACTGAGATGCGATTTTGTTAGTGCCAGCCCGACATTTGCGCTGCTGTTGCAGATGTAGCAGACCACATGGTCCGGATACGCCTGCGTTCGCAGGAAAATGTGCAGATGGTCTTTTGAAAACACCGCGATTTCCCCAAATCCCGGATTGTCCACCTCTTCCGTACCGGCCTGACGCAAGAGCGCCTCAAAGGCCCTCACGCCGCGCCCCTGAAACAGATTGGCGGCAGCGATGGCCAATGTATCCAGAACCTCTGCATTTTTGGGATCGGATGCGCTGGTGCCCAGCACCATCCCCGTTTCCATGTCAATATACCCGGCTGCAATGCAGTCGGGTATGGTTTCAATTGCAGAGGTCAATGCGGCCTGTATCGACATTTAAACCTTTGTTTTCCCTTTCAATTGCCCATTGGGTTGATTCGGACACCGCTACAACACATGCCATTCCGCCCCGCTGTTCTCACTTGTTTTGGGCATCGATTGCAATGTCTCTTTTTCCTGGCGTACGCCCTGTTCACTGACGATCTGGTCGAACTCGGCCAGAAAAGCCTGAAACACCGATTTGAGCCCTTCGACATCGTCGGGCAGTTCGTCGTCTTTGACAACTTCCTGCCACATGGCCCACGCGCTGAGCGGAGCGCCCGCAGACCCGTCCGCCAGATCATCAAGACCAACGGCTTCGGGCTGCGAATCCACGCGGATTTCGACAATGCCGCTTGTTTCCGGCTCGGGCTCATATTCTTCGGCATCGCTGTCGGGTTGCTCGGCCATCAGCGCGGTAATCGAAGAAACTGAAACTTCGATGCTGCGGTCCTTTGGCTCTTCGTCCTCTGTGGGCTCATCCTCAGCATCTGGCGTGTCGGCCAGTGCGGAACTCAGAGATGTCAGAACATCGTCGGACGCGTCCGTTTCTTCCGTCTGCGGCGTATCCGGGTCATCGCTTTCGGCGGCAATGCCTTCTTCGATCTCCTCATCCGTTTCGAACTCATCAATCAGTTCGAATTCGTCAAAGTCGGTTGCATCTGCCGCCAGGCTGGTCAGGTCCAGCGGATCGTTGGACGTGTCGCGGAAAAAGGCGCGCAGTTCCTCGTCATCGGTGTCCTGACCGGTTGCGGCAGGGTCCTTTACCGGCACCATTTCCGCCCGCAGCCGCTCGGCCTCTTCCGCGTCGATCCGGGCCCGGTCGGTATCCTCCGACCGCCGCTCTACCCGGGCAGGGCGCACCGGGAAGCTGGTGACGACGGCGCTGTCCTTGCCTTCATCCTCCGGGGCGTCAGCTACCGGGTTAACCAGTTTCAGAGGCTCGGCTTCTTTTGTCCCCTGATCGGTTTCCGAAAATTCAGATTTTCTTTCAGGGCGCAGAGGCTGGATTTTAGGTAAATCCGACAGGCCCTTGTCGATCTGGTATCGGGCCAGCTGGTCGGCCCGGGTGTCCATGATCTGCTCGGTAATCTCAAGAAAACTGTCGATCATCTTGCCGCCACCACTGCGCGCCCACAGATCGGCATCGCCGGTTTTGTCGCGCGCGGTGATTGCGTCACGGGCCGAAAACAGGATCGAACGATTGAACAGATGACCGGCCTCGCGATTGACGCGGCGCAGGACCTTTTGCCGGTCTTTCGCTCCCAGCGCATCGGCGCGGGTGACAAGCAGCAGTGAATTGCTTTGCAAGCGCTCCGGCAGCGCAACCCAGGTCGCACGTTCCGTTTCGCGCCAGGCTTGCGTTGCATGGGTACACCACAGAACGCCATTTGCCTGCCCGACGGCCCGTTGCCAGACATCCGAGGAAATCTTGGGGTCCGAAATACCTGGCGTGTCGATCAGGTCGACGGCCTCGAGAATATCGGCTTCAAGGAATATGCGCACAAACTGCGCATCGTCCACGCCAACCGTCTCAAGCTCATCCAGCGAGATGTTCTGCGTGCTGCCATCATGTCGTTTCACATAGGCGGACTGATTGCCCCAGCTAAACCAGATCGGAGGAAGCTGCGTCGCCGTCACTTGTGTCGGCAGCGCCTTCTTGCGCAGCAGAAAGTTCATCAGCGTGGATTTCCCGGCGCTGAATTCTCCCATAAGCGCGAAGACCGGTTTGCGGCGGGACCAATGCTCGATACGTTCCCATGCCTTGGGTGAAACGAAGCGTGTTTGTGAATCTTTTGCCATTTTTCTACTTATGCCGCTTCGTTGCTTAGGTCTTTCAGGATGTCGCCAAGGATCTCATCCTTCGATTTCTTGGGCTGCAGCCCTGCCATCAGGGCCGGGTTCTGTGCCGCATCCGTCTCGGCCGAGGCCGAGATGCTCAGCAGCGTCTCTTTCTGCTCGCGCATGAAATCCGACAGGATCGCCCGGACGTTTTCCAGCACTGCCGCGACCTGATTTTCCTCGATATCCTTGGTGATCGAGTTCGCTTCAGAGGCGATCAGCCGGGTGTAATCGGCGGCGTAAGCCTCGAACCCCTTGCGCCGTTGCCACCACCGTCGCCACCACGTGCTCTGCAGGTCCAGCGCGATGGTCCGGCCAATGCCCAAGGGCGGCGGAACCCGCGGCACAATGGGCGCTTCGATGCTGAATTCACCCAGATGGTTGCCGAGGATTTTGTGATACAGCGCCTCGACATCCGCCGCGGCGGCAGAATACAGCGTCCCTGCTTCCTTGCGCATCGAACGGGCAAAGCTGAAATATGCGGCCTTTTGCAGGGTGCGCAACCCAGCAGGATCATATTGCCACGTTCCTTGCTCGCCATTCTGTTCCAGATGCGAAATCAACGAATCCGTCGCGCGTTTGACAAAATTGGCCTCAGCCGAATTCAGCCGTTCCAGAACCTTGTCGCGCAGCTTCACGGTCAGGTCTGCCGCCTTCTTTTCATACTCGGCGGTCACGGTGGCAATCGCCTCATCCGGCGAAACCCCGTCCAAATCGCGCATCACGCCATCCCCGTCGGACAGGTTCTTGGCCACGGCTGTGGCGCGGATCTGGCTGGCGATGTTGCGCGCGCGGTGGCGTACACGATCCAACAGCCGCGAACCCGCGCCTTCGGCAATGCGTTCGTTCATCGCAAGCAGCAGGTCCGGCAGGCCGGACAAGGCCCAAATCTTGTCAAGCGAGGGCGCCTGATCACCAAAACCCGCCGCCAGATAGAACGTGTTCAACGCCTGACGCGATTCCTCGGTCAGAATGTCCGGATTGCCGGTCAGCGCGGCCTCGGCCCACTGAGCGCTGCCGAACACAACGCTGGTATTGGCGTCGATATTGTTCTGTTTCAGTGTGTCCTGAATCCGGTCACGAATTTCCGGCACCTGATTGACCGGGTCGGACAATTCATCGATGCGGTTCACGAACAGGATGATCTGCCTGTTTTCAAACTGCGAGATGATCCGCATCAGCGCCATGTCCATGGTGGTCAGCGCCTGGCTTGCGGCCAGTACGACGATACACACCTCGGACCCGCGCAGGCTGCGCAGCGTGATCTGCTCGCGCACCATGAAGGTATCGTTCACGCCGGGCGTATCGCAAAGCTTCAGCGAGATCGGGTATTGCGGAATGTCCATGAACAGTTCCGCCGATTTCGTCACATCGGCAAAACGGCCTGTCTTGGGGTCGATATCCGGATCGTCCTCGTCGCCCAGACAGACATAGCGCTGGATCAGTTCCTCGTCGAAATAGTCATACTGGTGGCTCTGGCCCAGGATCAAGTCGAAATGCTTGCCCAGCCGTTCCTCGGATTTGGCCTTCATTTCATTGATCTGGCGGCGAATATCGTCCATCTCATCATCGGCACCGGCCCGGTTGGCCAGTTCCCCCAGACGGCCGCCGCCCACCATCAGATTGTCCCATTCTTCCTGTTCAAAGAACGTGAACTTGGACTTTGTGTCGCCCGGCGTGCGGGTGTTGATATTCAGCGTCGTGACCACGGATGTCCACGGGTTGACGTCGGACGGCAACAGGGCAGGGCGGCCCGCCAGGATGTTGATGATTGAGGATTTCCCGGCCTTGACCTGACCGACCATCGTGACGCTCGCGGTGAAATTCTCCATCCGCGTTTTCAATGTGGCCAGCCGCGCCGAAGACCGCGCGTCCGCCACCTCTGTCAATTGGTCGATCTGTGCCGTCAGCGAGGACATCGCCGACGTCATCGGGGCCAAAGCCTCGTTGCCTACAGACAAAAGGTGGTCGTTTCGCGCCATAATGGTCAGCCTCCGGTTCCGGTCGCTGCAATCGCGGGCCGGTGCGGGGGCCGCCCGGCGGGACTGCTGGTATGTGTGTCGATGCGCGCAATCAGATCCAGCGCATTCCCAAGAATTTCAGCTTCGGCCCGGGGCGAGATGCTTTCATAGGCCTGGGCATCCGCCAGAACCTCGATCGAGCTAAAGCGGTCGCCATTCTCGAGGCTCGCAACATGGCGGCCCGTGGGAAAGCCCTCGGACTTTACAGCAGGCAGCGGCATACGCGCATTGGCAAGAAGGTAGTGCTGGCCGGAATGGGTACGCAGCGAAATGCCGAACCCGGTATTCGGATAATCCCGGTTCAGGGTTTTGAGTTCACCTAGAAAACTTTCGCGAGCAAAGAAGATAGCATCTTGCTCAGGGGCAGCGGAGTTGTTCAGATCGGTCACGGCAGAAAACCTTGTACTGGAGTTGAGCGAAAAACTCGTACGGGCGCCAAAGTGGCAAAAAAGACTCATTAACTCCTGACGACAAACAAGACCCTTCAAGGCGGTGTTAATTTGACGTGAATAAGATTTTTTGGCGTTTGAAATGTGGCGGGAATGTGGAGGTGTGCTCACAGGAACGCCTCAACCCTTGCGTGTTTGAGGTGTTCTGTTGGCGGGTTGGTATGCAGAGCGGATTGTCCCGTCTGGTCGCGTGTACAGCCATGGAACAGCGGCTATAGCCGCTTTGTTTGAAGGGATAACTCTCGTGCCGAGCTGGCAAAAGTCCGAGGCGCGTTTCCCGATTGAAGAACCCATTGGTCTGAACAACCCGATGTGCCTGGTCGGCTGACCAGCTTCTTTCGACGCCGGATCACAAACTTGGCCGTTGGCCGATTTTCCCTCTCGCACTCAGGATCAAGCTTTGTTATCAGCTCGTCATTCCGGCACTTTGGTGCCCGGTTGCGGGTGTGGCGAAATTGGTAGACGCACCAGATTTAGGTTCTGGCGCCGCAAGGCGTGGGGGTTCAAGTCCCTCCACCCGCACCAATTATCTATTGATTTCATTAAACAAATTTTGTTTCAGGCAGTTTTGACCCCACTTTGGCCCCTACCTTATCAAGCGCTTGAGGGCTTAAATAGAGCGTCGATTTCGGCCACGGAATACACCGTCGCGCACCTTCATAGGCGAAATGGGGCTTGATGAGATTCGCTTTCACCATCCCGTAGAACTTGTTCCGACCGAAGGGCTAGCGGGCAGGTTTTATCGCCTGGGTGCCGGTCACGAACTTGACCTCGTCCGTGATGATTTGTGTCCGCGGCTTGGTCATCCGGTTCCCTCCAACAGAGCAGCCTCGCTACGGACTTTCAGCCGCGCCGTGGAAGAACTGGCGAACGTTTGTCTGTTTCATACAAAGGATAGTGAACGCGATTACGGTATGCCAAGGAAATACACCCCACGGTTTTCAACATAATCAGTATTATGCGACGCATCGCTCACAGATGGTGCCGCTACTTCCAAGTGCGACTCCTATTAGAAACCAATGGGTTATCTAATGAGGAGATCATGTCATGGGGACAGTGTATTCGCAACTCAGCATCGAAGAGCGCCGTAGAATTGAGCGCTGGAGGCACGCGAAGGTTCCGGTTCGGGAGATGGCACGTGTGTTGAAGCGCTCGAAAGCCACCATCCATCGAGAGATCAAGCGGAACTTCTTCTCGGATCCTTGTCTGCCGAAATGTGATGGCTACTACGGCGCGTCTGCGCATCGGAAAGCTGCGGATCGGCGCGCCCGGCAACGTAAACTGATCCGCCATCCCGAGTTGCGCAAGCGTGTCGTCGAGCGGCTAAAGAATGGCTGGACGCCTGAGCAGATCGGCAACCGAATGATCTATGAAGGCGCAAAGCTGCGCGTCTGTCAGGAAACGATCTACCGCTACATCTATTCCAGAGAAGGCATGGCCGACGAGCTCTGGTGGTATCTGCCCGAGCATCGAATGTATCGTCGGCCACGCCGCGCCAGAAAGCGTCTTCCGTCTAAATTTGATCGGGACGTTAGCATTCTGTTTCGCCCGGATGACGTGGCGCATCGACGTCAGTTTGGTCACTGGGAGGGAGATTTGATGCTGTTCAAACAGGCTCTTGGCCAGTCAAATGTCACGTCATTGGTCGAACGCGTCAGCCGGTTTACGGTGCTGCTGAAGAACCCGAACAAGCGCACCAAGCCCGTGATGGGCAAGATCATGAAGGCGGTGCGCGATTTGCCCCATCTGGCACGGAAATCCATCACCTTCGACCGCGGCACCGAGTTTGTCTCGTGGCCCCATTTGCAGGCCGAGATCGGAACGCAAACGTGGTTCTGCGACCCATCTTCTCCATGGCAAAAAGGAACTGTCGAAAACACCAATCGCAGGGTCAGGCGCTGGCTTCCCCGTAAGCGCGACATCACGGCGGTCTCAGATCATGACTTGAAAATGATCTGTGACCGCCTCAACGCGACACCCAGAAAATGCCTGGGATGGAAGACACCCGCCGAGGTGTTCCGGGAAAAGATGCTGGAAGAAATGGGCCGAGCCCCCTACCCTCAAAGGCAATAGGAGTCGCAGTTCAGGTATCGCTCACAATCTTCTCCCACACATCGCGGATGACATCGGCTGCCATCAGCACATCATCGCGGGTGGTATCGAACTGCCCGACCTGAAACCGGATAATCTTGCGCCCGTCGAACATGCCTTGGGTCAGATAGATCCGGCCGTCTTCGTTCAGCGTATCCACCAAGTGTTGCTGCTTCGCATCGTCGCCGGGGCAGCGGAATGCAAACAGGCTGAGGATCGGGCCGGTGATGATTTCGAACCCCTCCATCTTCCCGATCTCCTGTGCAAGTTCCTGCGCCCAGGCCACGTGGTTTCGGATGCGTGCGCGCAGCCCGTCCACCCCGTAAGAGCGCAGAAGGAACCAGATTTTCAGGGCCCGGAAGCGGCGACCCAAGGGGATGGTCCATTCCGAGTAATTCGTCACTTCGGCACCGGTTGTCTTCAGGTATTCCGGTTCGATCTTCAGTGTATTCAGTTGAGGCGCCGCGTCCCGCAGGAACTGAATGGCGCAATCGAACTGAGCGCCCAGCCATTTATGCGGGTTGAAGACAATGCTGTCATAGCGGTCTGCGCCCGACCAAAGAGCCTCGCGAAATTCGGGGCAGATCATGGCGGAACCGGCCCATGCGGCATCCAGATGCGTATAGAGGTCGTGTTTCGCCGCGATATCCGCGACGGCGTTCAGATCATCGCAGGCCCCTACCCCCGTACCACCCGTGATCGCAATGATACCTGCCGGGATATGACCGCCGGTCAGGTCTGCCTGAATGGCAGCCTCCAGCGCGGTGGGGTCGATTGCGAAAGTCGCGCCATGGGTGGGCAATTTGACCAGATTGTTCTGGCCGATCCCGGCAACCCAGCAAGCGCGGTCGATCGACGAATGCACTTGATCCGAGCAATAGATACGCAGCGCGCCTTTGGTATTCAGGCCATCGCGGTTTCCGGTAAAGCCGGTGGCGCGTTCGCGCATTGTCAGTACGGCCGACAAAGTGGCCGAGGACGCGCTGTCCTGTATGACCCCGGTCATGCCATCCGGCAGGCCAAGCGCCTGACGCAGCCAGTCAACCATGACACCCTCGACCTCGGTCGCTGCGGGTGAGGTCTGCCACAACATGCATTGCGCCGCGATGGTGGTCACCAGCATCTCGGCCAGCATGGAGGGCGGCGCGGCGTTGGCCGGGAAATAGGCGAAGAACCTGGGATGCTGCCAATGGGTCATACCCGGCATCACGATCCGTTCGAAATCGGCCAGAATTGCATCCATCGGCTGGCCGGTCTCCGGGGGCGCGCTGTCGAGTTGCGGTCCGATCTGACCCGGTGCGGTTTGCGCCCGAACGGGCCGGTCTGCCAGTGACTTATGATAATCCGCAGCCCATTTCGAGATGTGCTGGCCCCAATGTGAAAACTCGTCCCAATCCATCAGTCACCTTCTTTCTGCGGCAGGCATTCCAGATGTCCGGAAATACTCCAGCCCGGCGGAATCACCCGGCCCACCGCAACATGGCGCAGATTCCGGGGGAGGATCAATCAACTCTGTCCCTACGGCGCAATATCGGGCGAAGCTGCCGGTGACATGTCGTTCTGCGCGGTGCTGGTGCGCCCCTCAGCGATTACCGCTGACGGTCCCTGATCGGGGTCGACTGTTTGGCAATCCGAGCGAGCGAGACTCGACGTTCGGTCAGCGACAGACAGACCCGCTGCTGCGTCGTGCCGTGTCGAAGTGAAAATGGCCTTTGTGAAACTGGTCCGCCTCGGGGCCGAGCACGGTTCCAAACAGTTCGCAGGCACCACTGTGAAGGTCACGCAGCACATTGGCAGTGCTTTCGGCATCCCAGCCGTCGCGGACCGTAATCAGCGTGCCGTCCTGCAGGACAAAGGCAGAAATATCGATCGCCCGCCCCCGTGCGTGTTCAGACAGGCGCGCCCGGGGCTGGTTGTTCTGCGTCTTGCACGAGTAGTGCCCGGCCAGGCGCATCCCCTTCAATCCACCCCCCTGCCCGGCAAAGGCCGGTTTGGCCGTATTTTCGATCCACGTCTTGAAGGTTACTGCCGTTTCGCAATCCATCAGCGCAAGCTGACTGAGAAAGATGTCCGAGATCACACGGACCTGAACCGGGTCGGCTATGCCGCAGCCCGGGTGTTTTCCGGAAATCGGCTTGCGTGTTTCGCCCAGAATCGTCCAGTCCCCGCACAAAGCGCCGCGATCCCGCATTCTTTCGCGCCCAAGTTCAAAATTGCGAAATTTGCAGGGCCTTACCTGCGGCCTTGGTGAGGTCAAAACCTCAGGCCCGCGTGTGACCCCTGTTTTTACGATGATCTCGTCGGAGGCCGCCCCGAGAACGGGCGCAGTTGCCACAAGGTTCGAAGACGGTGCCTCAGCACAATCCGGCGTGGCGACGACCGGAGACGCGCTAAGCAGGAACATCGCAACCAGTATCCGCATCAGATCACCGCGTTTTTGGCCAATCCCTCACGGGCGGCAAAACGGCACGTTGCAGGTCAGGTCACGCGCAAAGCGTACGGATTTGCCGTTGATTTCGATGATAAATGCCGATGCGGCGAACCACCATCTGCCCTCCCCCACGCCCGGCTGCGAGGCGTCGCAGCTGTTGCCAAGGTAGTAGGTCGCACCGTTGGCCGTTTTCACGACCGCCCCGTGCTGATTGCAGGAGATGGTGACGTCCGAGGAACTGTTGTTCTCGGTCGCGCTGGCGGAGGCTGCAAACATTGAAATCGCGCAGACCGCCCCGAGGTATTTTCTGATCATCAAATCGTACTCCTTTACACCAAAACCTTCAAAAAAAGCTGCAAACAGAACGTTTGGATTGATGGAAGCACTCTCGGCTCGACCTTTCAACCGTTTATCGCGCCTTAAGGGCATGGCGTCCGGCAGATGTTGGTCCCGGAAGGGCGCGAAAGAGTATTTTCACCAATGAACCACGACTTGCTCGTTCAAAATACTCAAACAGAGTGACAATAGCGCAAAGATTGGGTCACTTTTCTGCCGGACTGTACCTAGATTCTCTTTCAAAGGAGAATCCCAATGTCGTTGTCTGATTTCCGCCAATCCCTGCAATCCTGTGATCTGGTACGCGATCTGCGTGACGGCGTGATCGGCGACGGGGTTTCGATTCCGGGTCTGTTTGGGGACGTTTCGCTTGTCTATGCTGACTACGTGGCTTCCGGTCGCGCACTGGCTCAGGTCGAGGATTACATCCGGGACAAGGTGCTGCCCTTCTATGCCAACAGCCATACCGAGGCGTCTTATTGCGGCGCCTACATGACACGGCTGCGCGCAGAGGCTCGTGCAGAAATCGCGCGGCTCACCAATGCCGAAGGCTGCAGCGTGATCTTCGCAGGTTCGGGCGCGACCGCTGGTCTGAACCGTCTGGTTCCCTTGTTTGGCGTCAATGAAGCCCAGAAGGCTGTGGTTTTTGTCGGCCCCTATGAGCACCATTCAAACCTGTTGCCATGGCGCGAATCCAACGCCGAGGTGGTCGAGATTCCCGAGGCCGCAACCGGCGGCCCGGATATGGACGTGCTTGAGGCTGCTTTGAAAGACCATGCAGATGCGGTTGTGAAGATCGGCAGTTTCTCCGCCGCCTCCAACGTGACCGGCATTGTCACGCAGCCCGATGAGGTGACCCGGCTGCTCAAATCGTACGGCGCGCTGGCGGTCTGGGATTACGCCGGCGGCGGGCCCTACCTGCCAGTCGATATGAACCCGGCCCCCGACGCGCAAATGGATGCAGTAGTCGTCTCGCCACACAAGTTTCCCGGCGGGCCGGGCGGCAGCGGAGTGCTGATCGTGCGCGACGCGGCGGTGTGCCGGGAAACCCCATCCTGGCCCGGCGGCGGCACCGTTACGTTCGTTTCGCCCTGGAGCCATTGCTACACCTCGAACATCGCCGCCCGGGAAGAGGCAGGTACGCCCAACGTTGTCGGCGACATCCGCGCCGCGCTCGCCTTTATCGTCAAGGACGAGATCGGGCAGGCCTTCATTTCGGCGCGCGAGGCCGAGATGAACAAGATGGCCATTCAGGCATGGTCGCAGAACCCGCAGCTGACGCTGCTGGGAACAGAGCATCCAGACCGGCTTCCCATTTTCTCATTCCGGGTCACCCGCGCCTACGGGTCTCCGTTCCATCACCAGCTGTTCACCCGGATGCTCAGCGATGTATACGGCATCCAGACCCGGGGCGGCTGCGCCTGCGCCGGTCCCTATGCGCACCGGCTGCTGGGCATCGACCGTCCACATTCCGATGCGCTGTTCAACGACCTGAATGCGGGCAAGGAGTTGCTGAAACCCGGCTGGGTCCGCCTGAATTTCAGCTATTTGATGGATGACAGCAAAGCGCGCTACATCATCAACAGCGTGAATGACCTGACAACGCGTTTGGAGGAGTTGGAACCGCACTACACAGCCGACCCGGCCACCGCGCGGTTCACCATCGCCTCGGACGCATTGGAGGTCGCCTGAGTGCGCATAACCGACCGTGCCTGTTCTTCCCATACATGCGAAAACCCTCTAAGTTTTTCAAAATGATGGGTCAATTGAACGGGTAACTCGCGAAAATGGATAGAAAAGACTTAAGGATTATCGAGGAACTGCAAAAAGACAGCTCCTTGTCGCAGCGTGAGTTGGCCGAACGGGTCAACCTGTCGCAGAACGCGTGCTGGCGGCGTTTGCAGAAGCTGAATGAGAGCGGCATCATTGTCGGCTCTACCGTAGTTCTGAACCGCGAAAAGCTGGGGCTGGGGCTGGTCGTTTTCATGATGGTCAAAACCCGACATCATTCCGCCGATTGGCTGGATGAATTCCGCCGGGCGGTTCTGCTCATCCCGGACGTTATCGACTTTTTTCGGATCGGAGGGGATTACGATTACATGATCAAGGTCATTACCGAGGATATGAACACATACGATCAGGTCTATCAGCGCCTGATTTCGACGGTCGAGCTGGATGCTGTAACCTCTTATTTCTCGATGGAAGCGATTGCCGAGCAGAGGCCTTTGAAAATTTCGTGACGGTTGGGTCCGTCTGGACTTTATGCACGGTTCAGACGGCCTCGAGATTGCCCAAGAGGATCGACGTCATATCCGCGGAAATCACGCCGTCCACAGCCACAACATCCATACCCGTTTCGTAAACCACATTGTTGCTCGTGATCCCGGACAGATCAGCGTTGGCGTCCAGAAACACCCATTCCGCCTCGTTCGGCGTGGGCTGGCCGACCGCCACCTGCAGGATCGCCAAAGCGTCCAGCGCATTAATTGTCCCGTCTTGATTGATATCGGCAGCAATCAGATTCTCGGGCTCTGCACTGCCCCAGGTCGGATCAAGCCCGACCGCAAGGCGCAGAACCTGCAGCGCATCAAGGGCGGTGATTTCGCCGCTGGCGGTGGAGTAGGTTTTGACGATCTCCAACTCTCCGGGGAATGTTCCGTCCGGCAGGTCCAGATCGAACTGACCGGTGCTGTCCGCCGTCGCCACCACAGTCCCACCGCCGTCCGGGGTAAAGCGAATCTCGGCATCCGAAAACCCCGGATTGGCGGTTTCCGAATTGACGGTAACATCGCCCTGTATGCCGCCGGAACTGTCCGGGTCCAGCCCGCCGAAATCTCCGAAATCCACCGGAATGTGATCGGGGCCACCAAAGCCGGGTCCGAATATTTCGGCGCTGGTCAGCCCGCCTCCGGCTGCCGAGTGGACCTGAACGGTCTGGCCGCGATATTCGATATCGGCCCCCTGCGCGGTCGTCGTAAAGGTCAGTTGGGACGGCGTCCGCAACAGCATGAAGTCGAACATATCCAGCCGGTCGACTCCGACCTCGAAATCGGAAATCGTTGTGGGGTCGCTTCCCCATTGCATGACAAAGATATCGGCCCCTGCCCCGCCGGTCATGGTGGTTGCCCCGGTGCCTGCGATCAGAATATCGTCACCGGCCCCGCCCAACAGAGTGGAACTCAGCACGCCACCCGTCAGCATATCATCAAGGGCCGTGCCATTGACGGTGCCAAACCCTTCGCGCACCACGCCCAGATCCGCGACCGAGGTGGTGAGTTGCGTCAGCCCTGCGTCCTGTTGTGACGCGGCAAAGATCTGCAACTCATCGCCAACATGGGCGACGCTCAGCGACTGGATGTTTTGCAGGCCGGTCGCCAGCGTATCCTCAAAACTGTCCAGGTGGATCAACTGGCCATCGGGCGTCAGGGTGAACAGGGTTACGCCCCCGTCCGCTCCACCGGCGACGACAAAGGCGCGTCCATCCACTTCGACGACCGCCATGTCCTGCACCGATTCGAACCGGGTAAAACGGGTATCCAGAACGTGGTCGGTGGGGCTGAGGCTGCCGTTGCTGCCCAGCTTCATGACGCTGATCGAATGAGAATCCGACCCTGCCACGATCACCCAGGACTGGCCGTACACTTCGACCACCTCCAACGCGGTGGGCGTGGCAATGCCCAATGTAGACGTGGCCGCGCTGTTGTCGATTGCGCTGAGCGTGCCCGTTCCCTGATCCAAATGATAGGTCGAAATCGCGTTGCCAGCGGCATCTGACGCGATCACGAAGTGCCCAGACCCGGCCTGCACCGTCTGGATGGAATTAGCCTGCCCCGCCACCAGCTCTGCCAGGCTGAGCGTCCCGTCACTGTTGACAAAATAGGTCCCGATCTGGCCGGTATCCTCATGCGCAACGGCCAGAATATTTGTGGTATCCAGTGAAATCTGGACAAGGGCCGGGATATCTCCGCCCCCTGTCAGGGTTCCGGTTTCCCGCAGGCTGCCGACCGAGCCGTCAGCGTTCAGCCCATAACTGACCAACCCCGTCGCCGTGTCCACATCCAGCACAAGATGTTCGGTTCCCGCCAGCGTGACCGGCGTTGCAGTTCGGCCCACCTGAAGGGTGATCGTCCCCCCGTAATATTCGGTATCCACAAGCTGCGGCAGGTTGCCCTCGACCAGTCGCCAGACGGCGACGCCACCGAGCGGGCCCGAGACTGAATACAGATACGTGTCCCCGTTAAGCGTTTTTAAAGCCGTATCGCCGATACCTGAATCGAACGCCGCGCTCGCCGTTGCAGCCACACTTTCGAACCGAAGCCTCATACCCGTCACCCCCTATGCCTCCCCTGGCACTAAAAACAGGATGATCCGATGCCAAGGCCAAAACCAAAACGGAAATGTGGTGAAAAAAAGGAGTTCGGTTTCGGTTTAACTCAAATTTTTTCTGGTCCGATCGCAGCAATCGTCAGACGGCAAGACAGATGAACAGAACCTTGACCGGGCAGCCCGCCCCCACCGGCAGATTGCAACAACCAAATGTGAGGGAAAGATGACTAAAGCACCCGATTCCAACACCCGTCCGGCCGCAGATCATCCGGATACGGAACACAAGCACAACGTCCGCAAGTGGATTGACGGCAAACTGCGCCGCTGGTCCGGACGCGGGATTGCCGGCGGGCTCGGGTCCATGCTGACCGCTTTGCCCGCGCTGTCTCAGGCCACGATTGAAGAGCTTTATGCCTTTCAGTTCGCCGAAGCCATTCCGGGGGTGCGGTCCGTCAAGATGCTCAAGAACGGCGACGTGCTTCTGAAAATGGCGGACGGCCGCACGATGATCGTGGCAGCCGAGAATGTGCAGGTCCTCGAGGGCGGCGCAATCATGATTGCCGAGGAAGTGGTCGGTGAAATTGCACAGCTCAGCGTCGCCGAAGCCGGCGGTGCCGCAGCTGCGACCAGCGGCATCAGCAGTGTTGGCGCGGCCTTGGGTGGTGTCGGACTGGCCGGGGCGGCAGCCGCTGGCGCAGGTGGCGGCGGCGGTGGCGGGTCCGACGACCCCGAGCCCGCGCCCACCTTCCCCGGTCTTAACCTTGCGCAGGTGCAGTCTGCCGCTTTGAACAGCAGCAGCACAAACTCGACCGCGCCCGAAGGCACTTCGACCGTCGAAGTGAAAATCGGATCGCTGGTCAAAACGGTGGAGCCCAATGAAGACGGAACGTGGAGCCTGTCTCTGACAGCGGCTGAGGCCGGTAGTCTGCCGCAGGGTGTAACCACTGTGACGATCCGAAACCTGGACGAGTCGGGTCAGGAGATTTCGGTTGAGACTGTTGAATTCGACATCGACACGGTGCCTCCCACCCTGTCGATCACCGGATTTTCGGATGGGGTCGTCTTGAACTCTGCCGAACAGACCACCGATCTGACCGTCTCGGGCACCACAAATGCCGAGGACGGACAAAACGTTACGGTAACGGTCAATGGCCAAACCTATTCCGGTACCGTCGCGGGCGGACAGTGGAGCGTGACCGTCCCTGCCGCCGATCTGTCCTCTCTGACGGATGGCTCCACTGTCTCTGTCACCGCAGATGTGTCCGACAGCGCGGGCAATCCGGCCGCACAGGCCACCAGCAGCTTCGACACCGATTTCACCGCCCCCACTGTGACACTCGACCCGGTCGCAGGTGGTTCGATCGATCTTTTGGATGTGGGCAGCGATCTGAGCCTGTCCGGGACCACAACAGCCGAGGACGGGCAGATGGTGACCGTCGTGTTCAACGGCCAGACCTATACCGCCGCCGCCAGCGGCGGTAGTTGGAGCGTCACGGTTCCCAGCGCCGATCTGGCCAGCCTGACAAACGGATCGCCCGTCGCCATAGGCGTGAGCGTCACCGACCCGGCAGGCAACCCGGCGCTTCCGGTTTCGGTTGCGGTGCCTGTCGACCTGACCGGCCCATCGATCACGATCGCACCTCTGTCCGTCGGCGCCGTGATCAACGCGGCCGAGGTCGGGTCGGACCTGTCAATCACCGGATCAACTGCCAATGTTGGCGATGGCCAGCAAGTCACCGTCACATTGGATGGCCAGACTTACACCAGCACCGTTTCCGGAGGCAGTTGGAGCGTTACCGTCCCCGCTCTGGACCTCGGCGCGCTGGCCGATGGTGGCACCTTCACCGTCACCGCCGATGTGTCGGACAGCGACGGGCTTGCCGCGCCCCAGGCCAGTGTTCCGGTGGCAAAAGACATCAGCGCGCCAAGCTTGAGCATCGACAGTTTCTCGAACGGCTCTGTGCTGAACGCGGCCGAGCAAGGAACCGATCTGGTCATTTCCGGTTCAACCACTGCCGAAGATGGGCAGATCGTGACTGTTTCCATGAACGGCCAGACTTACACGGGCACCGCCACAGGCGGAGCCTGGAGTACCACCGTCCCTGCCGCAGACCTCGCGGCCTTGTCGGACGGAGCGACCATTGCCGTCACCGCAGACGTCTCTGACGCGGCGGGCAACGCGGCCCCTCAGGCCAACGGCAGTTTTGACACTGACTTTACCCCTCCGACCGTCGCAATCACGAGCCTGTCCGACGGGGCGGTCATGAATGCAGCCGAACAGGGCACAGACCTGACCGTTTCCGGAACAACCGACGCAGCTGACGGCACTCTGATCGCGGTTCAAATCGAAAGGTCGGACGGAACCGTCGATGTCAGCGGGACGGCGACCGTTTCCGGCGGAGCCTGGACCTTTACCGCAACCGCCTCGGACCTGAGCGGACTGGCTAACGCCGAAACCTACCGCGTTGCCGCCTCGGTCTCGGATGCGGCTGGCAACAGCAATCAGGATACCGCTGCCTTCGCGACCGATTTCGCGGCGCCAGTTGTCACCGTGAACCCGCTTTCGGTCGGGGCTGTGCTGGACGTGGCTGAAAAAGATGTCGATCTCGACATCTCGGGAACCACCACAGCAGAAGATGGGCAGACCGTTTCGGTCAAGCTTGGCGGCCAGACCTACACAGCAGCTGTGTCGGGCGGCGTGTGGACTACTACGGTGCCGGCGGCAGATTTGGGAGCTCTGGCAGACGCGACGACCTTCAACCTTACCGCCACGGTGAGCGACGCGGCGGGGAATACAACCAGTGCGACTCCAACATCCATCACGACCGATTTCCGCCCTGTTCTCAGCCTGGATTCTATCGGCTCGAATGGCGCGGTGTCATTGGCGGATGCGCAGGGTACCGGCGTCGTGGTCAGCGGTTCCTCCGCCGGGCTGGTTGCGGGACAGGCCGTCGACGTGCTGCTGAACGGGTCTTCTGCAGGCACCGCGACAGTGGCAGCGGACGGCTCTTGGTCAGTGACTGTTCCAGCATCGGAGTTTTCCGGGACTCAGGCGGGCGACGACCTGAATTTCACCGCTCAGGCAACCGTGTCCGGCGGGGCCGATCCCGCTCCGGTGTCCGGTGACGTCACGGCTCATGTCCCCGCTGCCTATGTGCTGACCGAAGTCGGGCGCAGTGGATCGACGGTCACATTCGCCATCCACGCGGACGAGGACCGTGACATCTCGAGCGGTCTGGCCATGACTGCGGAACTGCAGTTCGACTCTGCGGTTGCCACGTTCGACATAGGATCAGACGCGGAAAACGGCGAATTTGATCTGTTCCTGGCGAACCCGGGCGTCGGTGATACCATCAACTTCGCCGGGGCTGCGACCACGTTCACTGATCTGTCTCAACCCTTGGTCACCTTCACCATGACGGTTCAGGACCCCAACCAGCCAATCGAGTTGACACTCACAACGCCCGACGGTGGCCCAACCGTTTTTGTCCTGGGAACGGACGGCGAAGACACGCTGTCTGCTGTGGATACAGACACATTTATCCGCGGTGGCGATGGTGACGATACCATTGATGTTACCGAAGCGGGCCGGGACGTCGTCGTGTTCGAAGCGAGCCCGACAGATAATGGCGTTGATACCATCACCGGCTTCACCCTCGGCACTGCGACAGAGGTCTCGGACGCCTTGCTGTTCAGCGGGCTGAATGTCTCAACCCTGCGCGGGAACGGCACGGATATGGAACTTATGACGGTCGGCGCCGCGCTTGGAATGGACACCGGATTTGTTGGTCTGACCACGGTTCTGTCAGACCTCAACCAGGGCACACTTGAAACCGCGGTTGAAAGCTTCGCCGGCGCGCAGTCCGGAGATGAACTCTATCTGCTTGCAACGGATGGAACGGACAGTGTGCTGGTCAAGGTCGACTACTCCGCGTCGGATACGGCTTTGGTTGAAACAGTCGCGGTGTTTGATGGCCTCGCTGATCTGAGCGGTTTGACCGCGGACAACATCCTTCACACCGACCCAACAGGGGCCTCGGCCTGAGCCGACAAACCTACTGTTGCTAGATTCAGGTTTCGCGAGGCGGTTATGACTCAGAATGGTTTATACCCGGTCAGCTTTTCCCGACATGGGCACAGGTCGTGGCGGCGCTTTTTGTCATATGCGTTCGCCCGGTACCGCACCGAGTGTCCAATCGTGGAAACAGAGGTTTTCCAAGCGGCGGCAAACTTTCCGATCGCGTTTCGGGATTTGGGAGCTGGTCCTGAACCTGTGGCTCTGCTGTCCATGATGCCCGAAGTTGCATCACCGTTTGTCTCTGAAACTGGCACCTGGCTGGCCACATATGTCCCGTCTGCCCTGCGCTGTCCCCCGTTTCACGCGGGGCAGCACGCGGCAGATGAGTGTACCGGTTCAAAACAGTTTCACCTGATGGTCGATGAAACACTGGGTCTTGTCTCTGACGACTCTGACGGAGAGGCGTTTTTTGACAGCTCGGGTCGGCTGGCTCCGGAACTGGAAAAAGTATGCGCCTTTCTCCGGGCTAGGTCATATGCAGTCAAGGAAACGCGCAGGCTTTGCCAGATCATTGATAAGATGAAGCTTTTTTCGCCCCTGAGAGATTTTCAAGGGATACGGTTTCCAGACAGGCTCCTCACCGTGGACGCGGATGCGCTGAAAAAACTACCGCAATGTCAAAGAGCGGCTCTGACAGAAAGCAATGTCTGGCGAATGATACACGCCCACCATCTGTCCCTGCAGCACGGGGCATGGGTACTGCGCGCGCAACACCGGTTGAGCCAGCCTTCACCGACTTCGGAGCACGATGCGACTTCTGGTGTCGCCGGGTTTCTGGATGCAATGGCCGACGCGCATCAACTCAATGCGACTGTCTACTACTCCGAACCGGAGGACCTTGATGCCGCAGGTTAATCGAAACCTCCATCTGATTTCCGCCCTGATCCTGGCCTGCCAAATCGGTGCCTGCACGTCGGTGCCGGATCTTGCGCCGGAAGAAGCCTCGTTCACTGGCGGCTTTGCCGGGTCCGGGGCCGTAAGACCTTCGGCAAAACTGACACAAAACAGTTTTGGCCGGCGGGTGCGAGCCGCCGTGGAAACCAGCCCGGTTCTGGCCCAAAGCGAGACCGGCATCGCGGTCGCCACGGCAAACCAATTCGCGGCCAGGGGTGCGTTCTTGCCGCAGGTCTCGCTGGGGCTAAATGCCCGATCCGAACGCGTTGACTCTGACATTGCCGATGTCTTTCCCTACCTCCGCGTGTCGCAATTGGTCTACGATGGCGGCGCAGCCCGCGGGGATCTGGCGGCCGCCCGGGCGCGAGTTTTAGAGAGCCGTGGAAATCAGATACAGACAGCGGCAGCAACGGCTCTGGCCGCCATAGAAACCTATGTGCTGGTTCTGGACAGCCGAAAGATCCTTGAGATTACCGCCCGGAATGTAACGGCGCATGAGGATCTGGTTCGTCAGATTTCAAGCCGCGCAGCCAGCGGGGCAGGATCGAATGCCGACGTGCTGACGGCACGCTCACGCATGGCAGACGCCCGTACCCGGTTCGCCGACGCAAAAACGCGGGCTGATCGGGCAGAAGCGCGGTTCCGCGAGGTCTTTGGCACCCCTGCCGGTGTTCTGTCCGATCCCGTCCCAGCGCCGATGCTTGAACGCAGCGATACTCAGATCGTGCTCGAAAGCCCTCAGGTCCGTCGGGCGAATGCGGGGTTAGTCGCCGCCAAAGCCGAATGGGCGACGGCACAAGCCCGCCGTCAACCGGACGTTCGCGTCGCAGCCTTTGCCAATCAGGACGACAGCCGCGACGCCAATTTCGGTGTCGATCTGGCCTTGAACTACGAGCTCGACAGCACAGGACAACGCCGCGCCGCCATTGCCGCCGCCGAAGCCCGGGTCAAAGAGGCCGAATTCGCACGGGAAACACTGGTTCGCGAGATAGGACGCGAACTGGCCTTCATCCGGTCGGACCAGAAAGCAGGCGCTGAACGTTTGGGGGCCGCCCGTTCTGCGGCGCTTGCCAATGCCGAAAGCCTCGAGGCGACGCGCGCGCAATTCACAATCGGGCGCCGCAGCCTGATCGAAATTCTGGATGCGCAGCTGGATTATGTGAATGCACAAGAACGCCTGATCCTGTCCGAGCAGAGCTTTTTCCTAACCAACTACGCGGCGCTGAGCCTGACGGGCGACATTCTGGACCTGCTTGGCATTTCACTGAAAGACCGGAGGGAAGATCAATGACCGGGCCTGTTGAAACATCCGACCCCTCTGGACCGACCGCGTATGAAGCCTGTCTTTTGAACGTGGCTGCAACGCTGGACAGGCCACTAACCCTGGCCGCTTTGCACGCAATTCAATCGGGCGTCGAAGACGATCTTGCAATACGAGACATCATGGCAGTAGCCCACCGCTCGGGGCTGCAGGCGGCCTATGGCGCGCGGAAACTGGGCAAATTTGACGACACTCTTGTGCCGGCCATTCTGTTTCTGCAAGACGGCAGGGCCGTTGTCTATCATGGGCGAACAACCACAGGTGCGCTGCTTGTTTTTGACCCGGAGCTTGGCGAGGGCGTCGGCGAGGTTTCCGAACAGAGCCTGACCGGGACCTATACCGGTTACGCCATCTTGTTTCGCCGCGACAATCGCGACGAACCATCTGTCGACGCGGGTGGGGTTAACGGGCACTGGTTCTGGTCGGCCCTTGCCGCCAACCGCTGGTCATAAACTCAGGTGGCGCTGGCCGCCGCACTGGCAAACCTGCTGGGTTTGTCGACGTCGGTCTTCATCATGGTTGTTTACGATCGGGTCTTGCCAAATGAAGCAACGGCATCCCTGATCGCGTTGACGACAGGGGTTTGTCTGGCGCTTGTGTTCGATTTTGTCCTGAAACTGCTGCGGGCCGGGTTCATTGATCGGGCAGGCCAAAGGGCCGACATGTTTATGGGCCAGCGTGTTTTCGACAAACTGCTGAACATTCGAATGAAATCGCGCACAGGATCAACCGGAGCGATCACCAGCACCATTCGCGAGTTCGAAACCTTGCGCGAGTTCTTTACCTCGGCAACTCTGGTCGCGGTGGTCGATCTGCCCTTCATCGGGCTGTTCATCTTTGTGATCTATCTGGTCGGCGGGCCGCTTGCCCTGATACCGGCTCTGGCGGTTCCGATTGTTCTGATATGCGGCCTCGCCGTTCAGCCCGTCTTGTCGCGCATGGCGGAAAAGAGCCTAGCGGACGGTCAATCCAAGCAATCCGTTCTTGTCGAGGCGGTCTCGGGTTTGGAAACCATAAAGACTACGGCCGCCGGACGGCTGATGCGGGCACGATGGAAAACCGCGATTGAACGGCAATCCGCGCATGGTGCGCACAGCCGGGCGGTTACTCAGTTTGCCCTAAACCTGACGGGCTTTACGCAGCAGGCCGCGCAGGTCCTGATCGTTTTCTGTGGTGTGTTTCTGATCACGGAGGGTCAGGCCAGCATGGGCGCGTTGGTTGCCTCCGTCATGCTGACCGGCCGCGCCCTAGCACCCTTGGGGCAACTCGCCCAAACGCTGACCCGCGCCAATCAGGCGCGCAGCGCCTACCGGAACCTTGATGCGCTGATGCGGGCCGAGAGTGAAAGGCCGGATGGGCGCACCTGGATCAGCCGGTCCAGCTTCAAAGGCAGCATTTCTTTCAGCAATGTCCACTTCGCATACCCGGATCAATCCGAGGATACGTTGAATGGCGTGTCCTTCACGATCAACCCCGGTGAGAAAGTTGCAATTCTCGGGCAAATTGGGTCCGGCAAGAGCACGATAACACGTCTGCTTCTGGGGCTTTATACGCCACGGGTTGGGTCGGTGATGCTTGATGGTGTGGACATCCGCCAGATCGACCCCGGCGAACTGCGCCGCAATATCGGCTCGGTATTGCAGGATATTTGGCTGTTTTCAGGATCAGTACGGGACAATATCACCAGTGGCGCAATCCGCCCTCGCGATGAAGACCTGATCGAGGCGGGCCGCATTGCTGGGGTGGAGGAATTCGTCGCCCGGCATCCCGGAGGCTACGACCTTAGCATTGCTGAGCGGGGCGAAGGCCTGTCGGGCGGTCAGAAACAGGCTATCGCTCTGGCCCGCGCGTTGATCGGACGGCCTCCGGTTCTTTTGTTCGACGAACCGACCAGCGCCATGGATGTCAAGACCGAAGCAGAGGTCGTACAGCGTCTGAAGAACGCCACCAAAGACAGCACCATGGTCATTGTCACCCACCGAACCAGTCTTTTGGACTTGGTCGATAGGGTCATTGTGATCGAGGGCGGAAAGATCTGCGCCGATGGACCGAAAAGCCTGCTGTCGCAACGCACTCGCCGCGCGGGGAGGCATCTGAATGTCGCAGCATCCTGATCTGGCAGCACTTGCGCGCGAGATGCGTGGCCGCTCGCCCCTGCGGGGTTCGATCCTGCTGCTGGCGATTTTATCCTGTCTGGTATGCGCCGGAATTTGGGCTCACCTGACCGAGTTGGACGACGTGACGCGCGTGGACGGTCGGATCGTCCCTTCGGGAGACGTGCAGGTGATCGAGGCCACGGAACCCGGGGTCTTGCAGTCCTTGCACGTGCGCGAAGGTCAGGTTGTGGACAAAGCTGCCCTGTTGATGGAACTGGATGCCACCCAGATTGACAGCCAGTTGAATCAGGAACAACAAAAGGCCTTTGGTCTGATGGCCCGTGTGCAGCGACTTCAGGCTGAAATCGACGAAACGGAGTTGCAATTTGAAGCACGACTGATCAAAGGCGCGCCGACGGTCGTGCGTTCGGAAACCGCCTTGTTTCAGGGGCGGATGGCAGAGTTGCAGGCGGAAATAGCGATTCTGGAACGCCAGCGGCAGCAACGGCACCGGGAATACGAAGAAGGCCTGGTGGATCAGGTCACCGCCGAGGAAACCCTAAAGGTTCTGGCCGAAGAACGCGCAATGATGGCTCCGCTTGTGGAAAGCCGGATGGAACCCGCAACGACCCTTTTGGCCCTGCGCCGCAGCGAGGCCGAATGGAAGGGGCACAAAGTCAGGGCCGAAGCCGCGACCAGCCGGCTCAAATCCGGTTTGACCGAGATTGACGATCGCATTCGGGCCACGCGCAGCCGGTTCCGCAGCGCCGCGTTGACCGATCTGGCCTTGGCAACGGCAGAACTGGCGGCGCTGCAACCCACCCTGCCCGCCTTGCGTGACAGGGCCCTGCGCGCGCAGGTCCGATCGCCGGTGCGCGGGATCGTCAACCGCATTCACCGCACCACAATCGGCGGGCTGGCCCGAAGCGGCGAGGAACTTATCGAGATTGTCCCGCTGGACGATTCTCTGTTGGTCGAAGCCTATGTGCGACCCGAAGACATCGCCTTTTTACATGCGGGCCAGAAAGTCAAAGTGAAGATAACGGCCTATGATTTTGCCCGCTACGGCGGTCTGGAGGGCGAGATCATTCGCATCGGTGCCGACACAATCACCCGATCAGAGCGCAATGATGAGGAAGTTTTTGTAGTGGAAATCCGTACCAGCAACACGATGCTGGACGGCAATGGCGTCGCCGTCGAGATAATCCCGGGCATGATTGCCGAGGTCGACATGCTATCAGGAAGAAAATCGGTTTTGGATTATATCATACAGCCGGTTGTGAAGATCAAAGATCAGGCTTTGCGGGAATGAGGTGCCGTCAACGATCGGCAACCAACGCGTCGTTCCGTTTCACCGGCGCATGGCGGATGTTCACGGCAGCCGGGCGAGGAACCCCCCTCACTTGATCCGGCTTGTTGCAGTGAATACGCGCAATATCAGTTGCGTCAGAATGAAGTTGCGCGAGGTGATCCAGTGCTCATCGCCAATTCACGTCGCCAAGAAAGATATAGCCTGCTCCGTAAATAGTCTTGATCAATCGGGGGTTTTTGGGGTCTTCGCCCAGCTTGGTGCGCAGACGTGAAATCCGGACGTCCATCGCCCGGTCGAAACTCTCACCCGCGGCACCCCCCAGCGTTTCCTGCATCTGGGCGCGGCTGATCAGTCTTTTGGGGCTTTCCAGAAACAGACGCAGGACTTCTCCTTCCGCGTGGCTGAAAGTGGTTTCGGCCCCGTTAGCATTTTCCAGAACGTACCGGTCGAAGTGGGCCGTCCATCCGTTGAAGTCCGCAACGTCAGATCGTGCAGTCCGCGCTTGCGGCGACCGCAATCTTGCGCGGATGCGCGCGACGACCTCGACCGGGTCGAATGGTTTGGTGATGTAGTCATCCGCCCCCAGTTCAAGCCCCGTCACCCGATCCTGCACCTGCGCGCGACCGGAAATGATGATGACTGCGGCCCCCTGTTCCAGCGCCAGCCGGTGAACCAGGGCCAGCCCATCTGTATCCGGCAAAGACAGATCCACCAGGCACACGTCGGGTGTGACGCTGTTCAGGGCGGCCTCGAACTCTCGCGCCCGTGAAAAGCTTTGGGTCCGAAACCCCGCATCTGCCAGCGTATCGGTAAGAATGCGCCGAATCTCAGGCTCGTCGTCAAGAATGGTCACAAGCGGTTGGGTCATGAGGTCGTCTCGGTTCGGATCAGGGCGGCCAGTTGTGCCCGTGTAAACGGTTTGCGCAACACAGGCGCAAGGGCAAGCGCTTGCCGGTACAAAGGGTCCGAATCCGGCAGAGATGTCATCAGGATGCAAGGCAGCCCGGACCTGATCGTTTTCGACAAATCGAGCCCGGTGCCTTTGCCTTCCAGAAGGACGTCGGACAGTATCAACCCGATGTCCTCCACGTCCCGGGCAAGGGCAAGCGCCTCGTCTACGGATGTCGCCTCGATCACCGAAAAGCCCAGTTCAACAAGCATGTCCCGGAACTGGCCACGCAGGTCGGCATTGTCCTCGACCAGCAAAACCAACCCGTCCTGTACCGGCGGCGCAGGCCGGTAAGGCAGTCGCAGGATCACGGACGCGCCAGAGGGTGTGTTGCGCAAATTCAACCCGCCACCCGCCAGCTTGACCGTGTCGTAAACCATCGGCAGGCCCAGCCCCGAGCCTTTGCTGCCTTTGGTGGTGAAGAACGGGTTCAGCGCCTTGTCCAACGCCTCGGCCGAGAAGCCGGGGCCGGTGTCGGAAACGGTGATTTCGATCCAGATCGTTCCGACAGCATGGGCACTGATCGTGATCTGGCCGGTTGCCCCGCAGGCATCCCGCGCATTCAGAATAAGGTTCAACAGCGCATCCTGCACCATGCCCGGATCCAGCATAAGCGCCTGATCCGGCAGGTTGTTGACAACCGACAGCCCCATCCCGCGCGGCAAGGATGGGGAGGCCAGGACCCGCAAGTCTTCAAGCAGGCCCTTCATATCGGTTGCCTGTGGCTGCGGCGTGCGATTGCCGGTCATGTCGGCGATGCGGTTCAGCAATTGCCCGCCACGCCGCGCGGTTTGCTGTGTGGCGGCGATCAGCTCTTTCGCATCATCCGGCAGGTCCATCCTGTCCAGCCTGGCCTGCATACCCAATATGATGGTCAGCAGGTTCGAAAAATCATGCGCCAATCCGCTGGTCATCTGCGCCGCCAGGGCGCGGCGGCGGGTCTGCTGCAGGGCAACGCGGGCCTGTGTCTCTTCGGTGATGTCCACAGACATCACATACACGCCCCCTGCACCGTCAGGTGTGAACGAAACCCGGATACGCCGCGCGTCCTGATCTTCGGTAAACTCAAAGACCGAGGTTTCACCGTCATAGGCCTTTTGCAGATGGGGCTCGACCCGGGCGAAGGCATTGGCCCCGAGCGCGTCCGAGATATGCATGCCCAGTATGTCCGAGGGGCGGCTTGGCAGAACCGAACTGAGCCGGCGGTTGGAATAGTCATAGCGCCCGTCGCCATCCAGATGCGCGATATGAGCGGGCATCATTTCGGTCGTCATACGCGTGCGCGCTTCGATCTCGGTCAGTTCGCGCTTGGCCTCTTCCAGCGCCGAATTGGTCGCCGCCAACTGCCGGTTGGCCGCCGAGAGCTCTTCGGCGTGGCTGAGAACCTGATCGGACAATTCCTCGGACCGCGCCCGCAGCAGGTCTTCGGCCCGTTTGGTGCGTGTGATGTCGGTGTAAACCGCGACCCAGCCGCCTTGCGGCAGCGGCGCACCTTCGACCGAGATCACCTGCCCGTTGGGTCTGACGCGCTCCAGGTAGTGCGGCTCGAAAGCCAAGGCCTGGGTGACGCGCAGGTGCACGATTTCGTCGACATCCACATCGTCGCCATATTCACCTCGTTCAGCGATGAAGCGGATTGTATCGGCAAACAACGCTCCGGGCTGCACAAGCGCGTCCGGCAGATCGAACATTTCCTGATAGCGCCGGTTGCTGACGACAAGGCGCAGATCGCTGTCACAGATCGACAGAGCCTGACCGATCAGGTTCAGACCGGCGGTCGTCATCGCCTTTACCCGCTGTTCAGAGATGTCCAACTCAGCCCTCCGCTGGCTCAGGCGTAACACCAGAACACGTGCAGGTGTAGAGGGTCCGGGGCAGGAATTCCAATTCGCCCCCTGTTTGCCCCGCGCTGCACCTAGTATCTGGGTTTGGAAGTCGCGCCTTGCGCAGTGATCGCGTGCAGCGACAGCGTGTGATCCATGTTCCGCATCCGGTGCCGCAGCATCTGCCGCCCCAACCGCGCAAGGTCTGCGGCAAACTCAGGCCTGCGCGCCACATTTTCGAACTCTCCCTTGCCCTGATGGTCGAACAGGATCGGCGGCAAATCGGCTGCAAACTCAATCAGGGTGAAGCGGTCGTCCCGCAATATGCCAAGGCATGAGTCACTATTCCCGGTGCCCAGCCGTTGCTGCCACAGCGTCGGCTTTTCAGGTTTGGCAAAATCCAGTTCGCTGAAGGAATAGCTGCGCCAGTCTTCGGGTATGCCTCCCTGCAGCAATGGCAACAAGGACCGCCCGTCCATCGAATTGGGCACCGGCTGGTCCACCCAGTCCAGAATGGTGGGCGTTATGTCGATCGATTCCGTGGGCACCGTGACCGAGGCCCCGGCCTGTGCCTGATTGCCCGGCATGCGGATCATCAAGGACGTGTGATAGGCCGCGTCAAAGACCGTCATCTTGCCCCAGCTATGGCGATCCCCCAGCATTTCCCCGTGATCCGCCGTGATCACCAGCAGCGTGTCGTCATATTGGCCGCTGTCTTTGAGGTACCGGATCACCCGGCCAATGTGGTGGTCGACCTCGGTCGCCAGACCCAGATAAACGGCCCGCAAGGTGCGCAGGTTGTCATCGGTCGGTGCGACTTCATCAAACCCGTGCACGAAATCCCGGGCGGTGGAACTGTCAAGCGCGGGTCCAAAAAACGGATGCAGATTCCGTTCGTCTTCCTCGCCAAGCTGCGCAGGCAGCGGCACTTGCGCCGGGTCATACATGTCATTGTAAGGCGCGGGCGCGACCAACGGCGGATGCGGGCGAATGTAAGTAAGATGCGCGAACCAGTCCTGCCCCCGGCGCGGCGCAATGTCACGCAGAAACGCGTCGGTCAGAAAGGCGGTGTCGCTGTGTTCGGCCTTGTACAGCGCGGGGTCGTTCAGCTTGGGCGCACCACCTATTGGCGACACCGGTTTGTACAGGTCCCAATAGGTGTCGAAACTGTATCCCTTGTCCATCAGATAGGCCCGCCAGGGATAAGATTCCTCGAGCCGCATTTCGAGGACTTCCAAAAAGCCGGCCATCGGCTGTTCATAGGACCTGAGCACGGGGTCATTCGGGTCATGTACACGCGGATCGGCCGAGGTATCGGTATAGCCGAACAACATCGGGAAATACCCGGCCCTGCGCATCTCGGTGGCGATGTTCGGGGTATCGTGGCGCAGCGGCGTGCCGTTGCGCACGGACCGGTGGTTCATCGCATATTGCCCGGTCAGTATCGACGCGCGCGACGGGCCGCAGGGGTTCGTGACCGAGAAATGGCGGGTGAAGGTGACGGCCTCGTCCATGAACGCCCGCAGATTGGGCAATTCCACATGGTCAGCCAAGGCACCGCTCAGGCAGTCGGCCCGCAATTGGTCGATGATGATGAACAGAACATTTCCGGCCCGACGCATGCCACAATCCTCGATTCCGCACCCGTATTTCGACGCGGACTTTGGAGCGGTTCCCGCGCCCGCGCAACAGAATAGTCGGGCCATAATTCATTAGTTTAAAGTTTCTTACGCCCGATATGGCGCATGTGCCCGCCCCCCAAAGGACTGTCGCCCAGACGCAATCTTGTCTGGTCAATTCCCGGTTGGGTCACATAAACCCGTTGCAGCGAAACCGTGTTTCAATTCACATGTCCACATGACGGCACCGACAATCACATCCGAGCCAACCGCCAACGGCACAAATGTGCAGATTGCCGGCGAAATGCTGACACGATCCCTGGCATCGGTCGAGGCCGCCTTTGCTGCCGTTCGTCCGGACAAGGGTCAGGTCACGCTGGATTTGACGAAGGTCGAAGCGCTGGACACAGGCGGGGCCTGGCTGGTCGCGGATCTGGCCCGGCGGTTTACGGCGCAGGGGGCGCAGTTACAGTTTCAGGGCGTTCAGCCAGCCCATGCGGCGCTGATCGATACCGTCTCGCAGAACATCCCCGACGATGCCGGCACACTCGCCCCGCCGCGCAGTTTCACCGACTGGGTTGAACAGGTCGGCGAAAAAACGGCCGGAGGGTGGAAAGACACCCTGTCCATGCTCGAGTTTCTGGGCCTGACGCTGCACAGGCTGGCCCGCACCCTTGTGATGCCCTGGCGCCTGCGCCGGGCGGCGCTGGTCACGCATATGGAGGAAACGGGGTTCAAAGCCCTGCCCATCGTCTCGCTCATGGGGTTTCTGATCGGTGTCGTGCTGGCCTTTCAGGGGGCCACGCAGCTGAAACAGTTCGGGGCTGAGATTTTTGTGGTCGAACTGATCTCGATCTCGATCCTGCGTGAATTGGGCATTCTGCTGACCGCCATCATCGTTGCGGGCCGGTCCGGTTCGGCCTTTACCGCCTCGATCGGGTCGATGAAGGTACAGGAGGAGATCGACGCAATGCGCACCCTCGGCCTGGACCCGATTGAGGTGCTGGTCATTCCTCGCGTGCTTGCCCTGCTGATCACCCTGCCCATTCTGGGATTTGTCGCCGATATCGCGGGTCTGTTCGGCGGCGCCTTGATGAGCTGGATTGATCTGGGCGTCAGCCCCGGCATGTTCATTACCCGGCTGAACGAAAACACCGATGGCTGGCAATTGGCAATCGGCCTGATTAAAGCGCCGTTTTTTGCGGTGACCATTGGCGTCATTGCCTGTTGGCAGGCGATGCAGGTCAAAGGGTCGTCGCAAAGCGTGGGGCAGAGAACCACCGCCTCGGTCGTGCAATCCATTTTCATGGTAATCGCCATCGACGCGCTGTTCTCGATCTTCTTCTCCGAGATCGGCGTCTGACATGGATGGCACGGTTCAACAGCAGACCACCCAGACCGGCGCACAACGCGAGGCGGTGATAAGGGTGCGCGGGCTGCGCAACCAGTTCGGGCCGCAGGTGGTTCACGAAAACCTCAACCTCGATGTCTGGCGGGGCGAGGTGCTGGGCGTTGTCGGCGGATCGGGGACCGGCAAATCGGTGCTGCTGCGCACCATTGTAGGGCTCAACAAACCCGCCGCAGGCAGTATCGAGGTTCTGGGCGTCGACGTGCTGAACGGCCCCGAAGCGGATCGGCGGCGAATCGAACGGCACTGGGGCGTGGCCTTTCAGGACGGGGCGCTGTTCTCCTCGCTGACCGTGCTGCAAAACGTGATGGCCCCGCTGCGCGAACATACCGGCATCAGCGAGAAACTGATGGAGGCGCTGGGGGCGCTGAAAATCAGCCTGGTCGGGCTGCCGCAACTCAGCTGCGGTAAATTCCCGTCCGAGTTATCCGGTGGTATGCGCAAACGTGCGGCCCTGGCGCGGGCGCTGGCCCTGGACCCCGAGATCGTGTTTCTGGACGAACCAACCGCCGGATTGGATCCGATCGGGGCCGCCGCCTATGACGAGTTGATTGGCGAGCTGCAAAGCGCGCTGGGACTGACGGTTTTCATGGTCACGCATGATCTGGACAGCCTTTACGCAATTTGCGACCGCATTGCGGTACTTGCAGAAAAACGCGTCCTGGTTGAAGGTCCGATAGAAGACATGACCAAGGTCGATCACCCTTGGGTCCAGGAATACTTCACAGGCCCCCGCGCCCGCGCGGCGCAAGAGAAGGGGCAGGACAGGTAAAGGCAATGGAAACCCGGGCGAATTACATTCTGATCGGCGCGTTCACCCTTGCGGGCATTCTGGGTGTGTTCGCCTTTTTCCTGTGGCTCGTCAAATTCGAAGTGACCCGCCAATACGCCTATTACGACGTGCTGTTCGACAATGTTTCGGGCCTGTCCGCAGCCGGTGGTGTCAGCTTCAACGGCTTGCCGGTCGGACAGGTGATTTCGCTGAATCTGGATGAAGACGATCCGGCCAAGGTGCGGGTGCGCATCGAAGTGGATGCAGACATACCGATCACGGATGAAACGATTGCGCAATTGCAATCGCTGGGCGTGACCGGCGTGGGCTATGTGGAACTGACGGGCGGCTCCGCCTCGGCCCAGCGGTTACCGCAGGACAGTGTGATCAAGAGCAAACGCAGCACGATACAATCCCTGTTCGAAGGCGCGCCCAAGGTGCTGGACGAAGCAGTCTCGCTGCTGGAAAAACTGAACTCGGTCGTGGATGAGAAAAACCGGAAATCCGTGTCCGAGATTCTGGACAATCTGGCCTCGGCCACAAGCCGTCTGGACAAGACGATGACGGATTTTGAATCCGTGTCGGGGAACATCAGTGACGCCGCCAAGAATATCGGCGACTTTACCAAGCGGCTGGAGCCGATGATCGAAACGGCTGAGACCACGCTTGCAACGGGGACCGAAACGCTCAAAAGCGTCCAAACCGCGTCCGAGTCCGCGAAAGGGGCGTTGGATCAGGCGCAGGAAACGCTGCGCACGGCAAATCAGGTCATCGGCGAAGATGTCAGACCCTTTATCGAAAAGGGCTCGCAACTGGCGGAACGGCTGACCCGCCTTTCGGACGAAGCCAGCGTGAGCCTGGGTGTGGTCACCGAAACCGTCCTGAACGCGAACACCACGCTGGGCTCGGTCACGGCCACGATGGAGTCGGCCAAGGCGACGCTGGCCTCGGCCCAGCGGGCGTTCGACACGGCCAACCGGGTGATCGACGAAGACGTCGCCCCGGTGGCCGAAGATATTCGCAACGCCGCCAATCAAGTCACCGAGACCGTTTCGAACATCACGGAAAAGCTGGATTCGATTTCCGACAATGTGCTCAAAGCCTCGAACTCGGCGTCCGAGCTTTTGGGCACCATTGACGGCATCGTGCAATCCAACCGCCGTCAAGTTTCGGACTTCCTGCGCGTGGGTCTGCCACAGTTCGTCCGCTTTATCGAAGAGTCTCAACGGCTTGTCATCAGCCTCGATCGCCTTGTAGACAAGGTCGAGCGTGACCCGGCACGCTTCCTTCTGGGCACCCAAGCATCGGAGTTCCGTCAATGATCAGGCCGCTACTTCTACCCCTGATATTTGCAGCGCTTGGCGGATGCACCGGGCTGGATACGCTCAGGCAGGCCTCGAAACCCAATGACCTGTACCTGCTGACGCCCAAAAGCACCTTCTCATCCTCGCTGCCGCGCGTTGGGAAGCAGATCGTGGTGCAGGAACCAACCGCAACGGCGGCGGTCAACACCGATCAGATCGCGATTCAGCCCACGCCGCTGCAGGTCCAGTATCTGCCACAGGCCCGATGGGTGGACCGCGCGCCGCTTATCGTCCAGTCACTGCTGGTTGAAAGTTACGAGAATTCCGGAAAAGTCGCCGCCGTTGGACGCTCGACCGTTGGCCTGCGTGCCGATTATGTGATTGTCCCGGATTTGCGTGAATTTCAGGGGATCGTGGTTGGCGAGACTGCGGATTCCAAAACCGTGCGCGTCGAAGTGCGCATAAATATCAAGATCATCGACGAGTACGAAGACAAGATCATCGCATCCGATTCATTTCAGGAATTTGTGGTGTCGGCCAGCGACAAGACGCCCGATCTGGTCGAAGCCTTTGACATCGCCCTTGGCAAAACGATGCGGGACGCGGTGGAATGGAGCATTCGCAGGATCAATACCCATGCCGCCAACAATCCGCGCTCGTCGCCCAGCTAGTCTGTATTTCAAAGCGGGAATGCCGGATCAGAAATGATCTGCCGAGGCAAGTTTCCAGTCCTCGGCAAATTTGTCGGGAACGGTGTCGGACAACAAAGCGCCGTCTTCTAAGAAAGTGTAAAGCTCGGCATAGGACCGCTCTTGCTCATCGGCCGTGCGGCGGCGGATATCCCCCGGTCGCAGGTCTGCAACCTTATCTTTGCCCATTGCGCCCAGCAATTCGCGGAAGCTTTCCAGCGTGGCGTCATGAAATCGATGCACGCGCTGGCGTTTTTGCGGAATATTCACCGCCCGCCCCCGGATCGGGTCCTGCGTCGCAACGCCGGACGGGCAGCGATTGGTGTTGCAATGCAGGGCCTGAATACAGCCCACGGCAAACATCATGGCGCGCGCCGCGTTACACATATCCGCCCCAAGGGCAAACTTTTCGACCATATCGTACCCGGTCGCCACCTTGCCCGAGCAGATGATACGGATCTTGTTGCGCAGCCCGACCCCGCGCAGGCAGTTGTTCACGAAGATCAGCGCCTCGTTCAGGGGCATGCCAAGACGGTTGGTGAATTCCACCGGGGCGGCCCCCGTGCCGCCTTCGGCCCCGTCGATGGTGATGAAATCGGGCAGAATTCCCGTCTCTAACATGGCTTTGCAGATCGCCATGAACTCGGATGGTCTGCCGATGCACAGCTTGAACCCGACGGGCTTGCCGCCCGACATCTCACGCAGATGCTGCACAAAATGCATCAGGCCCGTCGGCCCTTCAAAGGCCGAATGAATAGGCGGAGAGATGACATCCTGATGTTCAGGCACGCCACGGATTTCGGCGATCTCTTTGTCGACCTTCGCCGCGGGCAGAACACCTCCGTGCGAAGGTTTGGCCCCCTGCGACAGCTTGATCTCAATCGCCTTGACCACGTCCTTTTTGGCCTTTTCTGCAAAGGCATCCTTGTCAAAGCCGCCCTCGGGCGTGCGGCAGCCGAAATAGCCGGTGCCGATCTGCCAGATGATGTCGCCGCCCTCGGCCAGATGGTGCGGAGACAATCCGCCCTCACCGGTGTTATGGGCAAAACCGCCATCCTTGGCCCCACCGTTCAGGGCCCGGATCGCATTGGCGCTGAGCGCCCCGAAGCTCATGGCCGAGACATTCAGTCGCGACGCGCTATAAGGCTTGTCGCATTGCGGGCCGCCCAGCATGACGCGCTCTTCGCTTTCGGGCACCTCCTTGGGGGCCAGCGAGTGATTGGCCCGGTGATAGCCCACAGTCATGATGTCGTACTGGGTGCCAAAAGCCTGCGTATCCACCTGACCCTTGGCCCGCGAATACACCAGGGCACGAATAATCCGGTTGAAGGGACGACCGCTTTCGTTGGTCTCGACGAAATACTGCCGGATTTCCGGGCTGACGAATTCCAGCATGTACCGGAAATGGCCCAGTACAGGGTAGTTGTTCAGCACGTTGTGCTTGGTGGTCAGCACGTCATAAAGGCCGACAACCGCATAAGGCACCAGAAGGATCAGCAGCCACCATGCGGGGGGCCAGAACACGCCCAAAACCACCACCAGAGGCAAACACACATAAGTCAGGAAATAATAGAGCCTGCGAACAATCATGCCGGTTCTCCCTTGGTGGCACCTGCCTGTGTTGACACGCCCACCGTGAAACAACTGGCCGTTTGATTGCAAGCCTTTGTGCGCCGCGTTTCGGTGACCGGCGTAATTGTGAAGCGCTGTTAAGGGGTTGGCCCTGTTGATCCGGCCCATGGCAACCGGTATGCCGTTTCAGACGCGTAACGAGGCCGACCCCTTTGGCAGACCCTGCATTTAAAAGCCGAACCCTGATGTTTCTGGCGGTTTTCATCGGCGGGGCCATCGGATCACTGCTGCGCGAGGCATTCTCGCTGGAATTGCCGGGCCTGCCGTTCCTGACGGCAACCTTCGGCATCAACGTGGTGGCCTGTTTCATTCTGGGCTGGCTCTATTCCGTGCGCCACCGGGTCCACGCCCATGTGCTGCATCTGGGCGCGGTGGGGTTTTGCGGTGGGCTGTCCACCTTTTCCTTGTTCGTGGCCGAGTTGGAACGGCTGGCGGAAAGCAATGTCTGGGCCGCATCAGCCGCGGCCGGGCTCGAGATCGTGTTTGGCCTTGCCGCAGCGGTGCTGGGCGAAGCACTGGGCCGCCGTTTCCATTCCGGAAGGGGCGCAGAATGACCGAGCTTTACCTGCACGCAATGTTTGGGTTGGGCGGCGGTCTGGGCGCGGTCCTGCGCCATTGGCTGGCCCTTAAGGTCAACCACGATCTGCCCTTTTCCACGCTGATTGTGAACGTGCTGGGCAGCCTGCTGCTGGGGCTGTGGATCGGCTATCTGGGCGGGCCGGTCGAGATGGGCGAAGAAGAAAAACGACTGGTCTTCGGGTTTTGCGGGGGGTTCACCACATTCTCGAGCTTTGCCTATCAATCGCTGGCACTGCACCGGGAACGCACGTTGGTTCTGGCCGCCGGCAATATCCTGATCAGCCTGGCCTTGTGCTGGTTTGCGCTGTGGCTTGGGTTGACCCTGACGCGTTGACCACGTTCTGCCGCCCTACATCGCGTGCATATGCATCCGGATCGCCAGATTGCCCATGATCCAGACAGTCCCGAGGATGATGATCAGCAGAACAAGCGTCGAAAACAGGATCAGGTCCAGATCTTCGCGGCTGCTGCGGCGGCGGTCGATATGCAGGAAGTAAACCAACTGAAAGATCAGTTGCGAAAGCCCCAGCAGGCTGAGGGTCAGATACACCCCGATCGTTTCGATACCAAAGGTGTGTGCGATCCCGAACATCGCCAATGTCAGAACCAATGAGCCGCCATAACCGATGACATACCGCCGACGCTCGCGCCGGTGCATTTCGGTTCGCTTATCCATAGGTGAGCCCTCCGAAATAAACGATGGTGATGATGCCGATCCAGATCAGGTCGAGGAAGTGCCAGAACAGCGCCAGCCGGACCACGCGGGACATCAGCAAATCGGTCAGGCCAAAGACCCTTAGCTGGATACCCAGCACGATCAGCCACAAGCAGCCCGCCGCGACATGCAGGCCGTGCAAGGGTACGAGGCCGTAAAACGCGGAAAGGAATCCGCTACGCTGCGGGATGCCGCCCTTTTCGGCCATGGCCATGAAATCGCGGATTTCCAGCACCAGAAAGCTGAGCCCCAGAACCAGCGTCACACCAAACCACAGCACGATGCGCACGTGAGGCAGGTTGTACTTCAGCGCCAGCATGGCGAGCCCGACGGTCAGGCTGCTGGTCAGCAGGATCATCGTCTGGGCAAAGATGCTTTTCAGATCGAACAGCTCATGCGGCCCCGGCCCACCCGCCTGCGCATCGATCATCGTGATGTAGATGGCGAACATCAGGCCAAAATAGACCAGATCGCTCATCAAGAAGACCCAGAAGCCAAAGGTGACGACCTCGGACGCCCTGTCGGCGCTGGCGTGATCCTCGCCCAGGTTGAGGCCCGGATAGCTGTGCTTAGGTGCGCGCCTCATGTCACGGCCTCCATATCCGGGCGGGCAAGGCCGCGGTTTTCGGGAGCGGACTCATGGTCGCGGTCCACCGCCGTGGAACTGTGAACCAGCGCCAGCCAGGCCTCGTGGTCCTTGCGGACTTCTTCGGCGGGAATGATGATCTCGGTGCTGGTGTCGAAACTCCAGAGGATAACGGCCAGGATCAGTGCAATCGTCACCAGGGCGGCCAGCCACCAGATCCACCAGACCAGCGCGAACATCCAGACCCCGCTGAGCACGCACAGGATGAACCCGATCCCGGTGTTTCTGGGCATTTCGATATCCTCATAGGCATCCGGCGTCGGATAAGCCGTGCCGCGTTCCTTGGCGGCGGCAAAATTGTCCCGGTCGGTGACCTGCGGGATGATCGCAAAGTTATAGGGCGGCGGTGGCGACGGGATCGACCATTCCAGCGTCCGCCCGTCCCACGGATCGCCCACAGGGGCGAGAGTTTTCTCGCGGTCGCGGATGCTGACCCAAAGCTGGATCAGGATCGAGAACAGCCCACAGGTAATAACCAGCGCGCCGATCACGGCGGTGATCATGTAGGGATGAAAACTCGGGTCATCCCAACTGAACGACCGGCGCGGCATGCCCATCAGCCCGACGAAATAAAGCGGCATGAAGGTCAGCAGGAAACCGACGGTCCAGCAAAAGACCGAGACCCGCCCCCAGAACTCGTTCAGACGGAAGCCGAACGCTTTGGGGAACCAATAGTTGAACGCCGCGAGCAGGCCGAACAGCACTCCCGGCAGCAGCGCGTTGTGGAAATGGGCCACCAGGAACAGGGTGTTGTGCACCTGATAGTCGACGGTCGGGTTGGCCAACACCACGCCGCTGAGCCCGCCGATGACGAACAGCATCAGGAAGGACAGCCCGTAAAGCATCGGAACCGAGAACCGGATGCGGCCGCGCCACAGCGTCGCCATCCAGTCATAGACCTTCACGCCGGTGGGGATGGCGATCAGCATCGTGGCAATGCCGAACACCGCATTGATCAACGCGCTTTGGCCCATGGTGAAGAAATGGTGCAGCCAGACGGTGAACGACAGCACCGCAATCGACATGGTGGCGATGACCAGCGAGTTGTAACCATAGAGGCGCTTGGCTGAGAACGTCGCAAAGACCTCGGAATAGATGCCATAGGCGGGCAGGACCAGTAAATAGACCTCGGGGTGGCCGAACAGCCAGAACAGGTTGGCGTAGTTCATCATGTTGCCGCCAAGGTCATTGGTGAAGAAGTGGAAATCCAGATAGCGGTCGGCGGCCAGCAGCAGTGCTGCAACGCCAAGCGGCGGCATCGCAAAGATGATCAGGATCGAGCTGCAGATGATCGTCCAGCAATACATCGGCAGCCGCATAAATTTCATTCCCGGCGCGCGCAGCTTGTAGATCGTCACCGCAAAGTTGATGCCGGTCAGAGTCGTCCCAACGCCTGAAACAACGATGGCCCAAATCCAGTAATCCGGTCCCACACCCGGATTGAAGGCAGCCCCGGTATAGGGCGGATAAGCCGTCCAGCCCCCAGTCGAGAACTCACCCACGACAAGTGACACCATCAGCATCATGCCCGCCGAAACGGTCAGGCCAAGGCTCATCTGGTTCATTACCGGGAATGCCACATCACGGGCACCGATCATCAGAGGGACAAGGTAGTTCGCCACGCCAAAGACAAAGGGCACGGCCACAAAAAACACCATGATTGTGCCATGCGTGCTGAACAGTTCGGCGAAATGTTCCGGTTCAAGGAACCCATCCCCCGGCCCTGCGGCCTGTTGCGCGCGCATGACCACGCCCTCCAGCACGCCCCGCGCCAGCATCACAATCGCGAAGACGATATACATGATGCCGATCTTCTTGTGATCCGCGCTGGTCAGCCAGTCGCGCCAGAGCGGCCCCCACAGGCGAAACCATGTCAGCAGTCCGACCACGGCGACAACGCCCACAACCACAATCGCCGCAGCAGCATTGGCGATGATTTCATTCGCGCCGGGGTTCTGGATCAGGCCAGCGACGGGGAACGCATCCCATGTCAGGCGGCCAAAGAAACCGGACTCGGCAGATGTCATTGGCTTGCCTCCTGCCCATAGGCGGTGGTTCCGGGTTGCTGATCCTGCGGCAGCGGTTCGCCGCTGTGATACCGGTGCAGGATGGAGTGAAACAAATCACCCTCTTCCAGCGTGAAATACAGCGCGTGAAGCGGCATGAGCTCGGTTCCCAGAGCCGCCTGTACCTCATCCCGGTCGGTGCGCATGGCCAATGTTTGGTATGTCTCATCGGTCAGAGGGATGCCGTGGGTGCGAACGCTTTCGACCCAGGCATTGAAATCTTGTAGCTGCATGGCCTGCGTCAGAAACTTCTGTTTGGTGAAGCCCCGGCCATTGTACTGCGTGTTTTCGCCTTGCATGGTTTTGGGCGCATCCGCCACCAGATGCAGTTGAGTGGTCATCCCCGGCATCGCATAAATCTGCCCCGCCAGCGCCGGGATCATGAACGATTGCATCACCGTGTCCGTCGTCAGCGTCATGGCAACCTGCTGCTTGACTGGAATACCAAGCTCTCCCACGCTGGCGATGCCCAGATCGGGGTAGATAAACAGCCATTTCCAATCCAGACCCACGACCTGCACCCGCAGGGCCGGTTCCTCGCCAAAAGGCGCGGCGTAGGGGTCAAGCCGATGCGTCGCCTTCCACAGGTAAAAGGACAGAATGGCGACGATAACGACAGGCACGCCCCACATGACGAATTCCAACGGGCCCGAGAAATCCCATTTCGGCGTATAAGCCGCGCCGCCGCCCTTGCGTCGGCGGTATCGCAGCGCGATCAGCGGCACCAGCACAAGAACCGGCACAACGGCAATCAGGATCAGCGCCGTCGCCCGCAGCAGATGGGTTTTTTGCACCGCCGCAATCGGGCCTTGCGGGTCCATGAAACTGTCACTGGCCGCACCCCCCTGGACCGAGGCCAGAAGAACCACCATGGCCAACAGCACCGGAACTGACGCTGGGGACGTTCTGATCCTGGCCATGCCTGACGGTCCTCTGCTGCTGCCGGTTGCGTCCAACTATCGGCAGATACAGGAATTTTCTCAAGGATTTTTCGTAACCGGCAATTGCCGGACGCGGCGGATGTTCAACTGCGAATTTAACCGCGCCGTGCACATAACGCGCGCTCTTCGCTTTCAGTTGACTTGTTTGCAGGACCGGGACAGACATTTTGACATGCGTGCGCTCTTTTTCCTTCTCGGCCTGACCTTGCTGACCGGTGCTGCTTTTGCGCAGGACCGATCCGACGTCGAGCGGCAATTTCAGACCTGGCTGCAGAATACGGTCTGGCCGCAGGCCCGTGCCAAGGGTGTCTCACGCGATACGATGGATGACGCCTTGGGCGGCGTTTCGCTGAACTGGGACCTGCCCGATCTTGTGCCGCCCGGCAGCGCGCCGAAAACGCCCAAGACGCAGCGACAGGCCGAATTCGGCTCTCCGGGGCGGTATTTCAAGGCAAATACGGTGCAGGGGGCCACTTCGGTCGGGCGTCAGATGGCCAAACGGCACGCGGCAACGCTGGCGCGGGTCGAGGCGAAAACCGGCGTTCCGGCCCGCATCATTCTGGCGATCTGGGGTCGGGAAAGCGGCTATGGTCAGGTTCCGATCCGCCACGATGCGTTTCAGGTTCTGGCCACCAAGGGCTTCATGAGCACCCGCGCCGCTTATTTCGAGGCTGAACTGATAGCCGCCCTCCAGATTGCCGAGGCGGGCCATCTGCGCGGGCAGGCGATGAAAAGCAGTTGGGCCGGTGCGCTGGGGCAGCCGCAATTCATGCCGACCAGCTTTCTGACATATGCCGCTGACGGCAATGGCGATGGGCGGGCGGATATCTGGGGCTCGCCCGAGGATACCATCGCCTCGATCGGCAACTACCTCGCCCGCCATGGTTGGGTGTCGGGCCGCGATTGGGGGTTCGAGGTGACTGTGCCCAAGGCCGTTTCCTGCGCTTTGGAGGGGCCGGATCAGGGCAGGCCCATTCGGGACTGGGCGGACATGGGGATCACCCGCGTATCCGGCAAGCCCTTCCCCGCCCATGAATTGGCTGGAGAGGGCTATCTGATGATGCCAGCGGGCCGCAACGGTCCGGCCTTTGTCGTGACGCCGAACTTTTACGTTCTGAAGCATTACAACACGAGCGACCTTTATGCGCTGTTTGTCGGCCATGTGGGGGACCGCATCCAATATGGGGTCGGCAATTTCAGCGGGCGCTGGGGCAAGGTGGGCGGGCTTTACCGCTCGGACATTGCCGGGATGCAGGACGCGCTGGTCCGGCAGGGCCACGATGTTGGCGGGGTCGATGGGCTGCCGGGGTACAAAACCCGCCGATCCATCGGACGCTGGCAGGAGGCGACGGGCCAGACACCCACCTGTTTCCCCGAGGCCGGAATGAAAGCCCGGCTGGCCCCATAACGCCCCCACTGATTCGCCGATTACGGGTGCTTTTCTGAACCCATTCATCCCGCATGATATGTCAGCCTTCACAAAAATGTCATGATCGCGAGGCGTTTCAGAATTTTATTTCGAAAGCGCTGCCTGCCAAAGTTTCATTCAAACTTTGATCCCACAAAGACTCCAAAACCCTTTACCTTTGCCCAAAAAGCGGCACGTTCCGCACCAGTGAAAGAAAGCTTTCGCAGTTGAATTTCCGACATTGCCTGCCGCTGAGGGCCGAATTTTCTGACCCCACCGCGATCTAGATCAAAGCGAAGCTTAAGCAGATGCCGGAAACGCACAGGTAGACGAGCCCCGCCACAGCCGTGGCCCGGCTTCTGACACCAATAAATGGGAGTAAACACATGAACAGAACAATCCGAACCTCGTTGGCGGGGCTGATGACCTCGACCATGATCACTGGTGCCGCCTTTGCCGCAGGCACCCATCCCGTAACCGGTGAAGCATTGGCCGATGACCAGACCTTTACCTATCGCATCCTGGACGAGCACAGCTCGGTCGACCCACAGGTGGTCGAGGATGTGTCCGGCGCCGAGATCGTGCGTGACCTGTTTGAAGGTCTGATGAACCAGGACGAAGACGGCAATCTGGTGCCCGGTGTTGCCACGGCCTTTGAAGTCAATGACACCAAGGACGTCTACACGTTCACTCTGCGCGACGATGCCAAGTGGTCCAACGGCGACCCGGTAACCGCCGGTGATTTCGTTTTCGCGTGGAAACGTGCTGTCGATCCTGCCCTGTCCTCGCCCTATGCGTGGTTCATGGAGCTGATGTCGATCGAAAATGCTGCTGACATCATCGCGGGCAAAGCCTCGGTCGACGATCTGGGCGTCAAGGCCATCGACGACAAGACGCTGGAAGTCCGGCTGAGCGCCCCCCTGCCCTATTTCCCGCAGATGACCACACATTCGACCACCTTCCCTGCCCCGCAGAAAGTGATCGAAGAGTTTGGCGACGCGTGGACCAAGCCTGAAAACATTGTCTCGAACGGTGCATATGTTCTGACCGAGCATCTGCCGCAGGAACGTTCCGTGCGTGAACGCAACGAGATGTACTGGGGCAACGACAACACCATTATCGACAAAGTCGTATCGCTGGTCATCAACGATGAAAACGTCGCCCTGACCCGCTATCTGGCAGGCGAGCTGGACCGCACCGAAATCCCCGCAGGTCAGTTCCCGCGTCTGAGCCAGGAGCACCCGGAAGAGGCCATCAGCTTCCCGCGTCTGTGCAACTACTATTACACGTTCAACCTGTCCGAAGGTGGCCCCGAAGCCTTTAAAGACCCCAACGTCCGTCAGGCCCTGTCGCTGGCTGTTGACCGCGCGATCATCACCGAAAAGGTCATGGCCGGTGGCCAGCCGCAAGCCTATACCTTTGCGCCCGAGGCCACCGCAGGCTTCACCGTTCCGGCAGTCGAGATGGCGTCGATGAGCCAAGCCGAGCGGGACGAGCTGGCCAAGGAACTGCTGGCCGAAGCAGGCTACGGCCCCGACAATCCGCTGAGCTTCGAGATGGTGTACAACACCTCGGAAGACCACAAGAAGGTCGCCGTGGCGCTGAGCCAGATGTGGAAGCAGAAGCTGGGCGTTCAGGTCGAACTGGCCAACATGGAATGGAAAGTATTCCTGGAAGAGCGCGGCAACCAGAACTTCGATCTGGCCCGTGGCGCATGGTGTGGCGACTATAACGAAGCCTCGACCTTCCTCGACCTGCTGCAGTCGGATTCGGGTTACAACGACGGCAAATTCGCCAACACCCGCGTTGATGAACTGCTGGCCGAGGCCAAAACCTCGGACGATCCGGCACCGCTTTACACCGAGGTCGAGCGGATCATCGCGCAGGAAACCCCTGTGATCCCGATCTACCACTATGCCGGTGTCTACATGATGGACAGCGATGTGGGGAACTGGCCGGTGAACAACGTCGAGCAGAACTGGTACTCGAAAAACCTTTATAAGCTCGCCGAATAATCGTCTTTGGACCGCGCCCTGTCCCGGGATCGCCCGGGGCAGGGCCAAAAAACATGGGGGCAGAAAAAATGCTTGCCTATAGTGTGCGGCGACTGATGGTCGCCATTCCGACGATCCTGTTGCTGGTCGTCGCCTGTTTCTTCCTGATGCACGTCGCGCCCGGCGGCCCTTTCACCTCGGAACGGCCCTTGCCGCCGCAGGTTCTGGCCAATATCGAGGCGCGCTACGGGCTGGACCAGCCGCTGTGGAAGCAGCTTTGGGACTATCTGTACAACATCGTCGTGCATTTCGATTTCGGCCCGTCCTTCAAGTTCAAGGACCGGGACGTGAATGATATCATCGCGCAGGGCTTCCCGATCTCGCTGACCTATGGCTCGCTGTCGTTTCTGTTTGCGACCGCCATCGGTGTCGCGCTGGGGATTGCTGCTGCGATCAAGCACAACAGTTGGATCGACTATTTCGCTGTTGGTCTGGGCATTGCCGCGCAGGCGCTGCCGAACTTCATCATGGGCCCGATCCTGATCCTGACCTTCACCCTGTGGCTGGGCTGGTTGCCGGGCGGAGGCTGGCATGGCGGCCAATGGCAGTATCTGGTGATGCCGGTTATCGCGCTGGCCACGTCCTATATGGGCTCGATTGCGCGGATCACCCGGTCGTCGATGCTGGAGGTTCTGAACTCGAACTTCATCCGCACTGCGCGGGCCAAGGGCCTGCCGACCAGAACCGTGATCTGGCGGCATGCTCTGAAACCGACGCTGCTGCCTGTGGTGTCCTATCTGGGACCGGTCTTCGTCTATGTGCTGACCGGCTCGGTGTTTGTCGACATCTACTTTTCGACAGGTGGTCTGGGTCAGGCCTATGTGAACTCGGCGCTGGCGCGGGATTATGCGGTGCTGCTGGGGGTCACGATCCTCTATGGCACGCTGACCGTCATCGTGAACCTGCTGACCGACCTGGCCTATGCCTGGTTCGATCCGAAAATCCGTTACTGAGGGGCTGGCAAATGCTTGGAAAATCACAAAAAGCCGCCCATCTGGCCGAGGAAATCACCGATTACACGGCAATTCAGGGGCGTTCGCTGTGGCAGGACGCGCGGATGCGATTTGTCCGCAACAAGGCCGCGATGGCGAGTGTTTTCATCCTGGGCATGATCGTTCTGTTCACGATCCTCGGGCCCTACTTTGCGGTCTGGAACAACGAAGAGATCGACTGGAACGTCATGGGTGACGTGCGCGGCATGGGAATGCCATCGGTCGAGACGGGGCACTATTTCGGTGTCGATGATCTGGGGCGCGACCTGTACAGCCGCGTCATTCAGGCGACCACGACCTCGCTGCTGGTGGGTCTGATCGGGGCTGCGACGGCGCTGATCGTGGGCACCTGCTATGGAATCGCCGCCGGGTATATCGGCGGGCGCACCGACAGCGTGATGATGCGTTTCGTCGATATCCTGCTGGCGATTCCGGCGACGCTGGTCATCATCCTGCTGCTGGTCGTAGCGGGGCGGTCGTTCTTCATGCTGTTCATCGCGCTGGGAGCGGTGGGTTGGCTGACCATGGCGCGGATCGTGCGGGGGCAGACCCTGACGCTGAAAAACCGCGAGTTCATCGAGGCCGCCCGCGCCGCCGGTGTCAGCGAGTTCACCATCATGTACCGCCACATCCTGCCCAACCTGTTGGGCGTGGTGATCGTCTACGCCTCGCTGCTGGTGCCCGAGATGATCCTGACGGAAAGCTTCATCTCGTTCCTCGGACTTGGGATTTCGGAACCCTACACCTCGCTGGGGCGCCTGATCGCCGAAGGGGCCGGCACGATGAGTTACGGCACCCTGTGGCAGTTGATGTACCCCCTGACATTCTATGTCGCCATCATCATCACCATGTTCTTCATCGGTGATGGTCTGCGCGACGCTCTGGACCCGAAGGATCGCTGATATGAGTCTGTTTTCCGTAAAAGACCTGAGCGTCCGCTTCGACACCCCCGATGGCGTTGTCGAGGCCGTCAAAGGCACAAGTTTCGACATCAATCCCGGCGAATGCCTAGGCATCGTGGGCGAAAGCGGGTCGGGCAAAAGCCAGACTTTCATGGCCGCGATGGGCCTGCTGCCGCCTGCGGGTCGGGCCTCGGGGTCGGCCATGCTAAACGGCAAGGAAATTCTGAACCTGCCGGTGAACAAGCTGAACCAGATCCGCGGCGCCGATGTCGGCATGATCTTTCAGGACCCGCTAACCGCCTTGACCCCGCATCTGCGGGTCGGGCAGCAAATGCGCGAAGTGTTGCAGGTGCATGAGGGCCTGCAGGGTTCCGCCGCACAGGCGCGTTGCCTGGAATGGCTGGAGCGCGTGCGCATCCCCGAAGCGAAACGCCGTCTGGACCAGTATCCGCACGAGCTGTCGGGCGGGATGCGCCAGCGGGTGATGATCGCCATGTCGATGCTGTGCAACCCCAAGCTGCTGATCGCGGATGAGCCGACAACCGCGCTGGACGTGACCGTTCAGGCCGACATTCTGGACCTGATGGTGCGGCTGCAAAAGGATGAAGGCACCGCGATTGCCCTGATCACCCATGATATGGGCGTCGTCGCGCGGATGTGCGACCGCATTCAGGTGATGCGCATGGGCGAATTTGTCGAGGCTGGCGAAACGGGCGACATTTTCCGCGCGCCAAAGCACGACTATACCCGCACCTTGCTGGAAGCGATGCCCCGGATCGACGCGGGCGACGCCCCCAAGGCGCTGGCCAAGGTCGAAGACCCGTTGCTCAAGGTCGATGACGTCAAGGTGCATTTCCCGATCCATGTTTCTGGCGGGCTGTTCGGGCACAAAGTGCCGCTAAAGGCCGTTGACGGCGTCAGCTTTGACATCCGCAAGGGTGAAACTTTAGGCATCGTCGGGGAATCCGGCTGCGGCAAATCGACATTGGCGCGGGCGGTTCTGCAACTGATCGAACCCAGCGCGGGCAATGTCAGCTGGCTGGGTCATCCCATCGTGGGATTGAAACGGGCCGAGCTGAACAAGTACCGTAAGGACCTGCAGATCGTGTTTCAGGACCCGCTGGCCAGCCTCGATCCGCGCATGACGATCTCGGCATCGATTGCCGAACCGCTCAAGACTTATCGACCGGACCTGACCGACCGCGAGCGCAAAGAGATGGTCGCCGAGATGATGGAACGGGTGGGCCTGAAAGCAAATATGATCAACCGCTACCCGCATGAACTGTCCGGCGGGCAGAATCAACGTGTCGGCATCGCGCGGGCGATGATCAACAAACCCAAGCTGATCATCTGCGACGAGGCGGTTTCCGCCCTCGACGTGTCTATTCAGGCTCAGATCGTTGAATTGTTGCGGGAACTGCAACAGGAATTCGGGTTGTCGATGATCTTCATCAGCCACGATTTGTCAGTCGTTCGCGCGATCTCGAACCGGATCATGGTTCTGTATCTGGGACGTATTGTTGAACTGGGGGATGGCGAGGTCATCTGCTCGGACCCGATCCATCCCTACACGCAGTCCTTGATTTCCGCCGTGCCGATCCCGGACCCGGAGGTCGAGCGCACCCGACAGCGCCTGAAACTGCCGGGCGAACTACCCTCACCCATGGACCCAAAAGCGGCTTTACGCTTTCTGCCCAGTCGGTTGACGGCTGGCGAAACAAGCTATGTGCCGAAGCTGACCGAGGTCGCGCCCGACCATTTTGTAGCAGAACACGATCCGCTGGAACGGATCATGGGAACCGCCTGAAGGAACACCCCGAAACCGAAACGCCGGTTTCGGGGCTTTTTCTGCGCAAAGACATCGGCAAGGACCCACCGCATGTACTTTAAAGTTTGCACTCTGTGAACTTCGTTATTTAACTCAAGGCCACAAAGGTTAATTGTTGGTTTTGACTCACAAGCGCTCCGGTGGCACGATTTAACCGATTGGTGCCCGGTTTCACGGGCCTTGTTGATTGACCAGGCTTCGCAGCCTATTAGGAAGTCCCGGATGCTGTTTGCCCTTCCGGTTGAATATTGAGTTTGAGAGGCATCATGACACGCAAGGTCACCAAAGCGATTTTCCCGGTAGCAGGGCTGGGAACGCGTTTCCTTCCGGCAACGAAATCCGTTCCCAAAGAAATCATGACATTGGTGGACCGCCCGCTGGTACAATATGCCATTGACGAGGCGCGGGCCGCCGGGATCAAGGAATTCATCTTCGTCACCTCGCGGGGAAAATCCGCCCTCGAAGACTATTTCGACCACAATCTGGTGCTGGAACAGGAACTGAAGGCCAAGGGCAAGGACGAACTGCTGGAACGGCTCAACGCAACCAATATGGAAAGCGGGGCCATCGCTTACATCCGCCAGCACAAGGCGCTGGGACTGGGCCACGCCGTCTGGTGTGCACGTCGGCTGATCGCGGACGAACCCTTTGCGGTCATGCTGCCGGATGACGTGATCGCCGCAGACAAACCCTGCCTGCAGCAAATGATCGAAGCTTATGAGGAAACCGGCGGCAACATGGTCGCCGCGATGGAAGTGCCCACCGAGAAAACCAGTTCTTACGGCGTCTTGGACGTCGGTGACGCGGTAGGTTCGGTTGTCCGCGTCAACGGAATGGTGGAAAAGCCCAAGCCCGAACAAGCGCCCTCGAACCTGGCGGTGATCGGTCGCTACATCCTCAGCCCTTCGGTGCTGGACAACCTGAACGACAAAAAAGCCGGCAGCGGCGGAGAAATCCAGCTGACCGACGCGATTGCACAGGACATCGACAACGATGTGCCGGTCTTCGGATACAAATTCAGCGGTCAGCGCTTTGACTGCGGATCGAAATCGGGCTTTCTGCAGGCGACCGTGGCCTTTGCGCTCGCCCGCGACGACCTGCGCGACGATCTGGGGCAATTTCTGCACGATATCGTTGCGACAGGACAGGCGGCGCAATAAACCGGATGTCCGTTTACCTTACTGCGATTAAAGCGGTAAAACCCGCCAACAACAGCGCAGGGGTTCGTGCAAAATGAAAACTGTCTATCCCGTCATTCTTTGCGGTGGGTCCGGCACCCGTTTGTGGCCACTGTCGCGCAAAAGTTATCCCAAACAGTTTGTGCCTCTGCTGGGCGAGACGAGCCTGTTGCAGGACTGCGCCGAGCGCATGCGCGGACCGGTCAACGCACCCTATGCAAAACCACTAATCCTGACCAACGAGGCCTTTCGCTTTGTGGTGCCCGAGCAGTTGACGGCCATTGGCATCGACCCGGGTCCGGTCCTGATCGAACCAGAGGGGCGGAATACGGCGCCTGCCGTGCTGGCCGCAGCGTTGCACCTTGCAACCAGCGATCCGGACGCGGTGATGCTGGTCGCGCCTTCCGATCACGTCGTACCGGACAAATCCGCCTTTCATCAGGCCGTCTCTACGGGTGTTGAGGCCATCGAAGCGCGCCGTGATCTCGTGACCTTTGGCATCACACCTGACCGGCCCGAAACGGGATACGGTTATCTCAAACTGCGCCATGCCCCGGACGCGAGCGGTACGGCCGTGCCGTTGGACAGGTTCGTCGAAAAACCCGATCTGGAAACCGCCGGGATGATGGTTGAAGACGGAAGCTATTTGTGGAATTCGGGCATCTTCCTCTTTGGTGTGCAGGACATCATCGCAGCCTTTGAAGAACACGCCTCTGCCCTCATCGATCCCGTGAAACAGGCCGTAGCCGATGCCAGGGCCGATCTGGGATTTTTGCGGCTTGACCCAGAAGCGTGGGCGGGCGTTGCAGATATCTCGATCGACTATGCAGTGATGGAAAAGGCCAACAACCTCAGCGTTGTTCCTTACGCGGCGGGTTGGTCCGACGTTGGCAGCTGGTCCGCAGTTCAGGAACTGAGCCATCCCGATACAGATGGCGTTGCCACAACCGGTGAGGTCACAACGATCGATTGCTACAACGTTCTGGTTCGCTCGGAATCGCCTTCGCAAGAGGTGGTCGCGCTTGGGGTCGAGAACATGATTGCGGTCGCCATGCCCGATGCGGTGCTGGTCGCTAGTATGGACAAGGCGCAGGACGTCAAACAGGCGGTAGCTGCGCTCAAGGCCAAAGGCGCGAAGCAGGCAGAAGAACTGCCGGTGGATCATCGCCCCTGGGGTTGGTTCGAAAGCCTGGTGATCGGGGACCGGTTTCAGGTCAAACGCATACACGTGCATCCCGGCGCGTCGCTGAGCCTGCAATCGCATCATCACCGCTCGGAACACTGGATCGTTGTAGAAGGCACGGCCAAGGTCACGATTGACGATGATGAACGGCTGGTGACCGAGAACCAGTCGGTCTACATCCCGCTTGGCGCTGTTCACCGGATGGAGAATCCGGGCAAGGTTCCCATGGTTCTGATCGAAGTGCAGACCGGTACCTATCTGGGCGAAGACGACATCATCCGGTACGAAGACATCTACGCCCGCAGCTGAGGCAGGGAACCGCGCGCGGGTCTTTGCCTTGGATTTGCACCCAAATTCTTAGCAATACGTAACCCGGACGTCCGCTCCGGTCAGACAGGATTCAGGCGCGTCACTGCAGGTTGGCGCGCAACAGAAGTGTCAGACCGACAGCCACAGGGGGACGCCCGTGTCACAGAACTCTCCCCGATTGAACCTGCCTTTCCTGCAACCCTCGCAGGCGCAGAAGCATGTCACGCATAACGAGGCCCTGCGCCGGTTGGATCTGGTGGTGCAACTGAGCGTCCTCTCGGTCAACGGCACCACGCCGCCCCCTGCGCCGGATCAGGGCGAGTTGCATGCGTTAGGATCATCCCCCGGCGGCGACTGGAGCGGGCACCCGAATGAGCTTGCCGCGTGGCTGGACAACGCCTGGCATTTTGTGACACCGGATACCGGCTGGCGCGTTTGGGATCAGGCGAGCGGTCAGCTCAAGGTCTGGGATGGGACCGCATGGATCGATCCGCCGGTCGCGACCCAAAATCTGGCAGGTGTGGGCATTGCAACCACCTATGACACTACCAATCGGCTGTCGGTCAGCAGCCCAGCAACCCTGCTGAGCCATGAGGGTGCAAGTCATCAATTAAAGATCAACAAGGCGGATACGGGCGATACCGCCTCACTGCTGTTTCAGTCGAACTGGACCGGCCATGCCGAGATGGGCCTGTCCGGCGGCACCGGGTTTTCCATAAAGGTTTCGCCAGACGGCGGCAGCTGGACCCAGGCGCTGGCGTTTGATCCCACCACCGGAACCGCAAGCGGGGCGGCGGTTCAGGCCAGCCCGGATGACACCACAACCGGTCGTCTGATGCGCGCGGATTATGGCTATGGGCCCGGCAATCTGCTGGGGTCGGTGTCCGAAAACTCGGGCATCCCGACCGGTGCCGTAATCGAGCGCGGCAGCAACGCAAATGGCGAATTTGTCCGGTTCGCGGATGGCACGCTAATCTGCACTGCCGAACTGAGTGCTGTGGCCTGCACCACAGGCGAGGGCGCGCTTTTTGCAAGCACCTCAACAACATGGGACTTTCCGGTGGCATTCGCCGCAGCCCCCGCTGTCAGCGGCAGCGGCGGGGCTTCGGGGCGGTTCCTTGGCTTTGATGCGCCGTCGGCGTCGCAAGTGGCCTGCAAAGTTCTCTCTGCCGTCTCGGACGCCGGGACTCAGTCACCGACCGCCATCGCGATTGGTCGCTGGTTCTAACTGCCGTAGCCGCCCGGCCCCGGTGGTCGGGCGGCTATTTGGCGCGCAAACTCTGATCGGACTGCTCAAGAAACCACGCATAGGTGTCGCAAAGCCCGTCTTCGAGCCCGATGCTGGCGCGCCATCCCATATCTCCAAGGCGGGACACATCCATCAGCTTGCGCATTGTCCCGTCCGGCTTTGACACATCCTGCGTGATCCGGCCCGAGAAGCCGACAGTTTCCGCCACCAGCGCCGCCAGTTCGGCAATCGAGATATCCTCGCCACAGCCCACGTTGATATGGCTCAGCATGGGCAAAGTGTTGGCAGTGTAGACATCGCGCGGCAGGTTGAGCACGAACAGAGACGCCTCAGCCATGTCATCCACATGCAGGAACTCGCGCCGGGGTTTGCCGGTGCCCCAGATGATCACCTCGTCCAGACCGTCCCGTTTGGCTTCGTGGAACCGGCGGATCAGGGCAGGCAGGACATGGCTGTTTTCGGGGTGGAAATTGTCGCCAGGCCCATACAGGTTCGTCGGCATGACCGAGCGGTAATCGACCCCGTGCTGCCGGTTGTAGCTTTCGCACAGCTTGATCCCGGCGATTTTTGCCACCGCGTAGGGTTCATTTGTGGGTTCCAGAATGCCGGTCAAAAGGGCATCTTCGCGCATGGGCTGCGCCGCCTCGCGCGGATAGATGCAGGAACTGCCCAGTTGCAGCAGGGTCTTCACACCTGCCGCAAACGCCTGATGGATCACGTTGCATTCGATCATCAGGTTTTCATAAATGAAATCAGCCGGGTAAGTGTTGTTGGCGTGAATGCCACCGACTTTTGCAGCGGCCAGAATGACCACATCCGGCTGTTCGGCCTGCATGAAATCGCGCACTGCTGCTTGGTCCGTCAGATCCAGTTCAGAATGCCTGCGGGTGACAAGCTTCAGCGCTTCGCCGGCGGCCTGCCGTTTTTGCAACCGGCGCAGGATCGCGCCGCCAACCATGCCGCGGTGCCCGGCTATGTATATCTTGCGCATGCGGCCCTCCTCAGCCGTTTTCCAGACTGACCGGCAATGCGAACCCATGCTCTTTCAACAGCGCATGGCGTTTTGCTGTCTTGAGGTCTTCGGACACCATTTCGGCGCACATTTCCTGCACCGTCAGTTCCGGTTCCCAGCCCAGTTTGGTTTTGGCATTGGTCGGATCACCCAGCAGCGTTTCCACCTCGGCCGGTCGGAAATATTGCGGGTCGATGCGCATGATCACATCCCCCGGCTTCAGCGCGGGCGCGTTGTCGCCGTCGATGGCGGCGACCGTTGCGACCTCATCCACACCACTGCCGGTGAACTCCAGCGAGATACCAAGCTCGGCCGCCGACCATTCGATGAACTGACGCACCGAGTATTGCTTGCCGGTGGCAATTACAAAATCTTCCGGCGCGTCCTGCTGGAGCATAAGCCACTGCATCCGCACATAATCCTTGGCGTGGCCCCAATCGCGCAGACTGTCGATATTGCCCATATACAGACAGTCTTCGAGCCCCTGCGCGATATTGGCCAGTCCGCGTGTGATTTTGCGGGTCACAAAGGTCTCACCCCGGCGCGGGCTTTCGTGGTTGAACAGGATGCCGTTGCAGGCATACATGCCATAAGCCTCGCGATAGTTCACCGTGATCCAATAGGAATACAGCTTGGCAACCGCGTAGGGCGAGCGTGGATAAAACGGCGTCGTCTCGCGCTGCGGGGTTTCCTGCACCAGACCGTAAAGCTCGGATGTCGAGGCCTGATAGAACCGCGTTTTGCCCTCGAACCCCAGAAAGCGGATCGCCTCGAGCAGGCGCAGGGTGCCGATGGCGTCGACATCCGCTGTATACTCTGGCGCTTCAAAGCTGACCGCGACGTGGGATTGTGCACCCAGGTTGTACACTTCATCCGGCTGAACCTCGCGAATGATGCGGGTCAGGTTCGAGGTGTCGCTCAGGTCGCCATAATGCAGCCGCAGCTTGGGGTTCGGCTCGTGCGGGTCCTGATAGATATGATCGATGCGCTGCGTGTTGAACGAGGACGCCCGCCGCTTGATCCCATGAACTTCATAGCCTTTTTCCAGAAGGAACTCGGCCAGGTACGATCCGTCCTGCCCGGTGATACCGGTAATCAATGCCGTCTTGGTCATGGTTTGCCTCACAAAACTCGTGCGCCGATGTGGTGTCTCAAAAACAGCAAGAACCGTTGGAATGCAAGCCAAGGCCGCTATCGGGCATTGAAACTGACGGCGGTTTCTTTGAATGTAGGCGCGCCGTCGGCGGTATTAGGTAAGAAGGACTTTGTTGAATGCGTATTGCGATGATCGGCACGGGCTATGTCGGCTTGGTGTCGGGCGTGTGTTTTTCGGATTTCGGTCATGAGGTGATTTGCGTCGATAAGGCCGACCAGAAAATTCAGATGCTGCAGGCTGGCAAAGTTCCGATCTATGAGCCGGGGCTGGATGTGCTGATGGCCAAGAACGTTGCAGCCGGGCGTCTGAGCTTTACCACCGATCTGGCTGCGGCCGTGGACGGCGCGGATGCGGTGTTCATTGCCGTGGGCACGCCGACGCGGCGTGGCGATGGCCATGCGGACCTGACCTATGTGATGGCCGCCGCCGAAGAGATCGCAAATGCCGTGACCGGCTACACCGTGATCGTGACGAAATCCACGGTACCGGTTGGCACGAACCGCAAGGTGCATCAGGTTGTTGCCGCGACCAATCCGGATGCGGATTTCGACGTCGCCTCGAACCCCGAGTTTCTGCGCGAAGGCGCGGCGATCGACGATTTCATGCGCCCTGACCGGGTGGTCGTCGGCATCGAAAACGACCGCGCGGCCGAGGTGATGGCGGAAATCTACCGCCCGCTTTACTTGCGCGACTTCCCGATCCTGACCACCGATCTGGAAAGCGCCGAGATGATCAAATACGCCGCCAACGCGTTTCTGGCGACCAAGATCACCTTCATCAACGAAATCGCGGGCCTGTGCGAGCGTGTTGGCGCGGATGTCAAAGAGGTCTCGCGCGGGATCGGGCTGGATGGCCGCATCGGCAACAAGTTCCTGCATGCAGGGCCGGGCTATGGCGGCTCGTGCTTTCCCAAGGACACAACCGCTCTGGCCCGGATCGGTCAGGAATTTGCCCATCCGATGCAGATCACCGAGACGGTCATGCGGGTCAATGACGAGGTCAAGAAGCGGATGGTCGATAAAATCCGCGCGGTTTGCGACGACAGTTTCAACGGCAAGACCGTGGCTGTGCTGGGCGTGACCTTCAAACCCAACACGGACGACATGCGTGATGCGCCCTCGCTGACCATCGTGCCCGCCCTGATCGGTGGCGGCGCAAAGGTGCGCGTGGTTGATCCTCAGGGCCGGTCCGAAGGCGAGGCCTTGCTGCCCGGTGTGGAGTGGATGGATGACCCCTATACCGCTGCTGAGGACGCGGATGTCGTGGTCCTGCTGACCGAATGGAACGAGTTTCGGGCCTTGAAGCTGACCGATCTGTCTGGCGCGATGAGAACCCCCCGCATGGTCGATTTGCGTAACATCTACTCGAAAAGCAAAGCGCTGAGTTCCGGGTTCGCGACCTATGTAGGCGTCGGGCGCTGAATCCGCCCGGCCTATTCGGCCAGCCAGATCTTGCGCCGCCGTTCCTTGACCAGCTCATTGCCGTCTTCGGTCCCGTCGTGGAACGTGTTGAACCATTCGTCCCACGGCGTCTCCCACGTGCCGTAGTTGCAGTCGAAGAACCGGTGGTGCAGTTGGTGAAAGAAATCGCCCAGCTGAAACTTCGCCTTGTTGCCCAGCTTCACATGCTCGAACCCCGCGTGCGAGGTCGGCGCGCCGATCCCGTGATGGAACAGCAGAAAGATCGCATGGATCGGGTGGGCGGGCAGCAGGAAGAAGATCATCGTGTCGAACATCAGGAAAAAGCTTTCGACCGGATGCATCGCCAGCCCGGACCAGGGGCCGGTGTTGATGTTGCGGTGATGCCAAGCGTGCACCTTGGTATAAAGCGGCCCCACATGCAGCAACCGATGCAGCCAGTAGAAATGGAAGCCCGCCCAGATCGGAACAAAGATCACCATCACGACAAACCAAACCGGGTTGCTGTCGAAGGTGATCATCGTCGCCCAGCCATTGGCATAGGAATAAAGGATCAGGCACTCCCAGAATGTCCAGAATGTCAGGGCAGGCCCGAGCGTCCAGAACATGTTGTCCCAGACCTGATTTTTGAAGGTAAAGACCTTGGCCCCTTTCATCATCGGGCGCATGTCATAGCGGTATTCGTCCTGCTGGGTGCGGAACTTCCACAAGGCAAGATGCAAGCCGCCAGCCACCACCATCAGGATGCAGAAATTGCGGAACCAAATCTCTGCGACCCAGTCCCAACTGAAGGTTTCGATCCGCGCCAGTGACGGCGTCAGAAAAGTCCACGTGATGATGGCAAAGACGAACAGAAACGCCCGCAGTGCCAGCGGATTCCAGCTTTGCAGCAGGTATCTGAGCGTCGCCAGAGGTTTCATCGGCCAGTCCCAATAGGGCGAGGTCTGGATCGGCAGTTGCGGTGTGTAGTTCCAGATTTTCCGCTTGGGGCGCGGTGGCAGGGCAGGTTGGGGCATGGCGTGGCATCCGTTCTGATCGCTGACTGCAACCATAGGCCGCCCGCGCGAAAGCTCAGAACGTATAGTCTTGCCCGTGAGGATAAGTTTTGCTTAGCCTGATCGCATGACAACCCGCATCCCCTCGCTCAACTGGCTCCGCGTGTTCGAGGCCGCCGCCCGCACCGAAAGCTTCTCGCGCGCGGCGAGCCAGTTGAACATGTCCGCCGCCGCTGTCAGCCAGCAGGTCAAGGCTTTGGAAACCCGGCTTGGAACACCTCTGTTTCATCGACACGCCCATGCGGTAACCCTGACCGAGGCAGGCCGAGCCTATCTGCCCTCGGTCCAGCAATCGCTTCTGATGCTGGAAACGGCGACGACCGGACTGTTTGGCGAAACACGCGAACAGAGGCTTTATGTGCAGTCCGTTCTGCTGTTCGCCCATGGCATTCTGGCTAGCGGATTACCCGAGTTTCAGCGCGCGCAGCCCCAGATCAACCTGTCGCTGTCCACCGGCAACCTGATCGCGGACTTCGCCAACCGGTTCACCGATCTGCAGATCGTGTTCGGCAACCCCGCCCTGTTCAGCACCGAAGGCGACGAGCTGCTGCGCGAGCGTCTGTATCCCGTGGCCCCGCCCCACATTGCGGCTGCGATCAACTCGCCACAAGACCTGTTTCAATTCACCCTGATCGAGGTTTCAACCCACCGCGCAAGCTGGCTACACCTGTTTGAAACATTGCGACTGCCAGCAGGACAGGCGCGGTATTTCTTTGCCGACAATTCCCTGATGGCCGCGGAACTCTCAGCCTGCGGCGGCGGAATTGCCCTGGCGCGCGCCCCGGCATCGGACCGGATCATGGAACTGTCGGGGCTTGTGCCCTGCCTGCCGGGGGTCGAGGTATCCGGGCAGGAAGCCTATCACCTGATCTATCCCTCGCGCGCCTCTCTGCGCCCCTCGGCGCGGGTGTTTCGGGATTGGTTGCTGGATTACAGCGCCGCCGTCCAGACCCGATAGCGCCCCTGCCCTGTGACCTCGCGGATCAGGTTGCGCCGGGTGAACCGGTCGATATTGCGCTGCACCGCTGCACGGGACGCTCCGGTCAGTTCCTCGGCCAAAGGGGCCGATACCATGGGCCATGCGGTCAGAACATCGATCAGGCGCGGCGGTGTCCGGCCGCTCAGGTCTTCGACCGCCTCGCGCGCGCGGACCTCCCAGGCGCTCACCCTGTCGAGATGCAGCAGAGCCGCCAGCACCGCCTGCCCTACCCCCTGCAACCAGGCTGACAGCTTTTCATGTGGCTCGCCCACCCCGCGCAGCGCACCCGGCCCCGACAAGGCCAGAGGCATGAACAGCGCCCCGCCCCGACCCATCGATGCCGCGTGCCGGGCGGCGACGATGGCGGCCTCGGTATCCTGCCCGATGCCCTGCGACAGCGCACGCCAGGCGTGAAAGGCGATTGCGGCCTGTGTCACCGGGTGCAGACCTTCTGCGTTGCGCATGACCTCGGCCAGATCCGCGACCGTTTCGGGCACCTCTTCGATGCCCTGCGCCATCCGGTCCAGAAAAGCGGTCAATCCACCCTCCCACCCACCGACCGAGGGCGCGGCCCCGCCGGTCAGACGCCGCACCGCCCATCCGGCGCGGAACAGGGCCTGTACATCGTCTCCGGTCGCGCCGATCCGCAACCCGGTCCACAGCGCAAGGCGATCCACGCTGATCCGGTCGCCCGTCCACCAGCCCAGATCGGACACATCCATCAGGGCCAGACGATGCGTCCACCCTTCGGGCCCCGCCCGCAATCGTTCGTCCAGCGCACCGAAAGTCAGGGCAACATCGGCCAGTTCAGCCGACAGCCCGTCTTGCGCGGCGCGCCAGTCACGCGGGTCGAACAGCGTTCGGGTGTCGGCGCGCGGCCCCGGCGGTAGAAACGCGTCCTGCGGCCCTTCATCTTCGGGGGGGAGAAACCAGAGGTCCTCTTCTTCCGAAGGGTCCGCGTCATAAATGCTCCGAGGCCCCAGATCCTCGGCCTCGTCATCCGGTTCGGGCATGACACGTTTCGACTTCATACCCGGTATTCTTTGGGCATTTTCGCCGCTTCACAAGGGGTTTTCTGTCAGCCCGAGAAGGATTGCATCAGAACGTCCAGTTCACCACCCAAATCTGTCTGCGCGTCGCCCCCCAACAGCATGTACCCATAGCCGTCCTGCGCCCAGGTCGCGGTCGCCAACCCGCTGAGAACCGCGTGTTTGACGTCCTTGTTCGGGGCCGCCGGACCCTGACGGATGACACAGAAGGCGAAGGGCTGGCCCTGGTCGTCGGCGAAAACGATCTGGACCAACGGCTTGCCTTTGAACGACAGAACCTGCGCCCGTTTCAGGTTCAGCCCCGGCAATCCCTCCAGCGTCTCGCGGTTCAGGGGGCGGCCCAGACGCTGTTCCGCCTGCGCGAACTGCGTGTCCAGCAAGGCAGGCGTGCTATCCAGCGCCGCAATGGTTTCGGGCGCATAGAGGGACTGGTAGATCGCGGCCTGTTCGGCCCACCCCATCGGGACCGGGCGGGTCGCCCAGAAGGTCAGCGCCACAGCGGCATTCGCGGCGCAGGCTGCAACGGCAACCAATCGAAGAACACCGCCGGTGCGCGCGGGTTCTGGCAGGTCGATGACCGGGGTATCCGACGGCAGCTTTTCGAATACCCCAAGAACCACGGGGGCAAACGGATCAAGCGCCATCAAACGCTGCTCAAGCTCGGCATCATCCTCTACCGCAGCCTCGATGGCATGGCACTGGTCCTCATCCAATGTGCCTTCCAGATAGGCCAGAAGTGTGTCGTCAGAGACCTTCATTTGCCACTCCGTTGCGCGGCCCCGGCCGCATCGTGCTGCATCACGGTTTTCAGCGCCCGCCGGGCATTCGACAGCCGGCTCATGATCGTGCCGATGGGAACCTCCAGCAGCGCGGCGGCTTCGCGGTAGCTGTACCCTTCGACGAAGACGAGCATAACCGTTTCGCGCTGCGCCTCTGGCAGGTGCATCACCTGTGTAAACACTTCAGACGCGAAAATATTCGTCTCGGCATCGACCCCGGGGGCGACCAGATCGGCCTCGGGCGTCACCGACAGCGCCTGCGCCCGCCGAACCGACCGCGCGCGCACCTCGTTCAGCCAGATCGAGCGGCAGATCGTCATCAGCCAACTGTCCAGCCGGTCAAAGGATGTCACCTGATGATGCCGTTCCAACGCCCTCAGGCATGTGGCCTGCACCAAATCATCTGCCACATCCGACGCACCCGACAGTGCAAGAGCAAACCGCCAGACGCGCCTCGAATGCGTCTGCACCGCGCGCCGGACGGCTTGTTCGGAACTGATCTTGCTGCTCATGGACTAATGCGCGACCTATTTGTGCATCACGGGCGCCGCCCGTGCGATCAGGATTGACACACTGGGTTGGGGAAAGAAAAGAAACTTATACTAGGGCTTTCCGTCACCATTTGGGCACCATCACCGCAAGCTTGCCCCAAGCAACCTAATTCGGGCTGCGGGCCAGAACACTTTCCAGATCCTGCCGCTCAAAGACACTCAGGCTCGTGCGTCTGGAGCAGTTGACAATGCGTACACCCAGTTTCTCTGCTTCCGAGCGGGCCTTTGCATAGGATACCTCAAGAACATGCAAATTTGGCGAGTGCCATTTTTCACCCGGAGGGCGATATAACGGGTGAAAATGGTTCTGCTCTCCGTCGCTGATCATGACACCCTTTTCACCTTCCGAGACTTTACCGTCGGTGTATTGGTGGTCCAATCCCAGCAGGCAGACTTCTGTGAAGCCCATTGCAATCGCCAGTTGTATCTCGGTGTAAACAATCGTCGATCCCCAGCCAACTCCGCCGGTCAGGTCTGGATTGAATTTCGGGAATTCGGGATCGTCCAACGGGTTATCCCAGTATTTTGGTGGGATCGTGGGAAAACAAATCGCGCCATCAAATCTTTTGATGTCAGAGAACATATTGGCGGGAAAAAGTTTCTCGCATCCCGACAGTTTTTGTATTTCATCAAGGCATTGGGTGAAAACCAGTTTGTCCTCAACACAATAGAAACTGGGGCGCCAGGATGTTTGATCGTAAATCAGAGAGATCTTATTGGAAGCGAATGATATCTCATCCTTTATCTTTTCAAGGTCCGCCGCAGTAAGGCTTGGGCCGTTGCCAATGACAAAACACCTTTGCCCTGCATACTTGCCGGTTATTCCCTTCAGGTAATCTTTGTCCCGCTTGCTGACATGAGAGTAAATTCTGGCGCGATACCCGGGCACAAACGCACGCCGCAACTCTCTTTTAATTTTCCAAAATGGAATCATGGTAAATAAGCGACCTCCAAACTGGATAATTCTTGCGCGGCCTGCGGATCTTGTGACAACGCGACTATGGGAGCAAAGCGCAGAAATCCGCTGATCGAAATGCTTTATAGCAACCAAGACCGGGAAGTCCACGCGGCAGCGCGACCATGGTATCGGGCTGGAAATACGCGCGGCGTTGGGCACAAGTCGCAGGCCCTGTGGCAAACGCCGTCGGGGCGCTGCCGCAAGACAAGCCTTGGGGTATGGATCGTCCTTGGCGGCGCCCAAACGGTTGCGCCGTATAAACCGGCGCTTGGCGAATCTGATGGTTTTTTGCGCGGTTTTCCGCCTCTGATCCATGTCGTTTGGTTGCGTTGCCCTTTCAGCCTTGCGACACCGCGCAGATGGCACAGGTGTGGTTGCGCAGGGACAGACATTCCAGTAGGGCATTCGCTCATCAGACCATATGGTTGGGCAGGGCATGACAAAAAAATATCTGATGGTGGGAGCCGGGCTTTCAGGTGCCGTAATCGGGCGCCATTTGGCCGAAGCCGGGCATGATATCACCATAGTCGACAGCCGCGATCACATCGGCGGAAATTGTCATACCGACCGCGATCCTGACACCGGCATAATGCTTCATGTGTACGGCCCACACATTTTCCACACGGATGATGACGAAGTGTGGGGCTACGTTAACCAGTTTGAAGAATTCCTGCCTTTCAAAAACCGGGTTAAGACAACCTCTTGCGATCCAAATGGCAAGCGGAGCGTTTTTTCGCTTCCGATCAACTTGCACACCATCAACCAGTTTTTTGGCAAGACAATGCGGCCGGACGAGGCCAAAGAATTTATTGCCGAAGAACAGGCTGATAGCAGCATTGACGATCCACAGACGTTTGAAGAACAGGCGCTGCGTTTTGTGGGCAAGGATCTGTATGAAGCCTTTTTTAAGGGTTACACGATCAAACAATGGGGCATGCACCCGTCAGAGCTGCCTGCTTCCATCCTGAAACGTCTGCCGGTGCGCTTCAATTACGACGACAATTACTTTTTCCACAAATTCCAGGGCATGCCCAAAAACGGCTATAGCGCGATGATCCAGGCGATACTGGACCATCCCGGAATCACGGTTCACCTGAACACAAGCTTCACTCGCGCGATGGGGGAAAGTTTTGATCACGTGTTCTATTCCGGCCCGCTCGACGGGTATTTTGATTTTGAACTTGGGCGGCTGGGGTATCGGACGCTCGATTTCGAACGGTTTGATTATGACGGGGATTATCAGGGATGCGCAGTGATGAACTATGGTGAGGAAACCGTTCCTTACACCCGCATCACCGAGCACAAGCATTTCGCACCCTGGGAAGAACACGAAAGCTCTGTCTGTTACCGTGAGTTCTCGCGCTCGGCAGAGGCCGGAGATATTCCCTATTACCCAATTCGTCAGGTCAAAGAAAAAGAACTGCTGAGCGCGTATGTTGATCTTGCCAATGCCACACGCGGCGTGACGTTTGTGGGTCGGCTTGGAACGTATCGCTATCTCGACATGGACGTGACAATCCGAGAGGCCCTGGATACCGCCCGTGGGTTCGAAGCTAAAGTGGCAAATGGCGAAGACGCGCCTGCGTTTTTTGTCAAGCCTGTCTAGAAATCAGAGTGCTTTGGCGCCCTGGCATCTTGCGTCGGCGGCCCGGTCGGAAAGCACATTCAATGCCAAGAACTTTCAGTCCCGAGGTTTTTCGAGATGACTAAAAACGCAATCGTTTTTACAGCCAATACCATGCACGTGGCGCAAGCCAATTTGATGATTGATTCCCTGTTCGACCCGGAAAAAGGTAATTTCAAAGGGGACTTGTGGGTCATCTCCACCCATCTGAGCGCAGGGTGCCAGGAATACCTTGAAAGCCGCGGTATCCGTTATCTGATCAATCCACTTGCCAGCTTCCAGAACTGGAAATACCGCCGTGACATAGCGCGCTCGCAGCCTGAATTCCTGCGTGGAAAACTGGAAGAAGACGATGCATTTCTTTTGTACCGCAACAAGAGAATGAGCAAGCTGATCATCAATGACTGGGTGGAAAAGTTCGGCGGAAACTATGACGCTGTGGCGCTGTGTGACAACGATCTGTACTTTCAGCGTGACGTAAACGACCTGTTTCAACGTTCCGTGCAGTCTGATCCTGACGTTTTGTGGTATTGGCAGGAAGAAAACAGCAACTTACCGGGCACCAACCTGTGGATGAAAAACGCCCACTATTCCCGGCTTCATGCAAGCGACGGGTTGGATTTTGGCCAGCATGAAATAAACATCGGGTTCGTAATCTCTTCCCCCCGAACAATGCGTTCGATTTTCCGGCGGGTCGAAGCGCTTTTCTCGAGTTGTCACATCGAACTGTTCCGGGACTGCCTCTGGCACGATCAGGATCTTGTGCGGTTGATCCGGGCCCAGGATCCCAAGCTGTTCCGCTTGTTTGAGGAAGGGGATATTCTGCATCTGTGCAACGGCGGGGAAAATCTGCTGGACGAGCGCAGCCCGCAAGAGTTCTTTCACAAGAAAACCAAAGAAAAACCGTATGTTGTACACTTCGCGGGCGGCGCGTGGGGGGCCTATCCGTCAATCGCGCCGTCCTATCTGGTCAACGAAAACGCATATTTCTTTATGGAAGAGCAAACGGAACGGTTTGATGAAATCCGCCGGTTAACCGATTACGACCCGTTTGACGCCCCGTCGCCGTTGTTCACCGAGCACAACATAAAGACCAAAGCCGCTGCACGCGCAGAATGGATGAAGCTGACGGCCGACAGCCAAAAGAAGCGAATGCTGTTCTTTTCCTGGCTCGACACTGGCAGCCATCGTCCACTGCGCGGCACATTGACGGATTTCCTCAACAACAATGCCTTTGACTTGGCGGTGATCGACGGAAACGTACATGCCAATGACAATGACGGGCTGATCTCCGAGGATTTGCCCGATCTGCTGGCTCATGTGACACGCACCGTTTTTGACAATCGTTTTGGCCGTCAGTTTGGATACAAACGAAGCGATATCCCAGAAGACGCAATTGCCAGCGCGATCGCCGCGTTGGTCAAGGAATATGGGTGTTCGCAAAGAAATGCCCGCGCGGTGGCAAACGCGGCATATATTTACCTAAGCAAAGCAATAGCTTATTACAGACCGGATGTGGTTGTTGGCTGGGGCGCGTATCTGCTGTGCTCTCGAATCCTCAGGCAAATCTGCAAGCAACGCGGCATCCCGTTTCTAACCATGGAGCTTGGCGTTCTTCCTGAAACGCTGGCCTTTGACTGTCTTGGTCATATGGGGGAAAGCTGGGTCGCCCGGAATGTCGATGCCTTCAACGCATTGCCCCTGGCGGATGCGGATAGGTTGGCCGCCAAAAACTACCTCGAGAAAATCCGGCGTGATCGGCCATCGCGGAACGTCAAGGTCGATGTTTCGCCAGCCGCTTCTAACCAGCTTTTGAGACTGAAAAACTCAGGAAAAAAGGTTGTCGCCTATATCGGCAGTAATTGTGCGTTTTCCGGCCATATGCCGTACGATGACAACGCCCGTACGTATCATTCCCCCTTTTTCCGCGATAATGACGATGTGGTCCGCAACTTGTCCGAGGCATTTGCGAACGATCCGGACATCCACCTGATCTACAAGCCCCATCCCATTTCGATCACGCGCGGACTGGACCTTGAAGACGAGTACCCCAATGTGACGGTCCTGAAGGACGTTAACCTTGATGACTGCCTGCAGATTGCCGATCTCGCGCTGGTCAAGGTTTCACAAGGAAATTACGAAGCACTGATGCGGGACACTCCTGTCCTGATGCTTGGGCGCAACCAGTTGAACGGGTCCGGCGCGGTTTATGAACTGAGCGGCAGGGATGCTCTCAGAGACGATGTTCTGAACGCGCTTCAGACCGGCTTAACATCGGCGCAAAAGACATCATTCGAAGAGCACGTCGCGCGGCTTTTGAAGTATTATGTTTATTCCGTTTCGGGTGCAGAATTCGGCCGCCCGCAGTCGCAAGTCGCGGAAGACATTGTGGCGTTGCTAAACGCATCCGGGCCTGCGCATCTGGAAGCCGAACAGATTGCCCTGAACGCGCATAACAAGGCTCCGCAACTGGTCGAGGGAACGCCCGCTCTTTCGATCATCATGCCGGTCTTTAACGGCGAGCAATATCTGGCCGATTGCATCGGATCGATATTGTCACAGAGTTTTGGTGACTTTGAACTTCTCTGCGTGAACAATGGCTCCACCGACGGGTCGCAGGAAATAATGGACTATTTTGCCCGCCGGGACGCGCGTGTAAAACCGCTTTATCAGGAAGAACCCAACCAACGCTCGGCTCGCAACCTTGGGGTGAAGCACGCCAAAGGCGCGTACCTGCACTTCTTTGATTGCGATGACCTGCTGGTCCCCACCGCGTATGAAGAACTGCTGTCAGCGATGCAGGAAACGCAGGCTGATGTGCTGTATTTCTTTTTTGACGAGCTTTACAACGTTTCCAAGACGGGCCGGCCCAGGCATCGCGAATTTCAGAACTATTTGCCGCAGCAGGGGCTCTTTGCGATGGAAGAGCAGCATAAACGTCTGTTCGCGCAGTATCCCTTCCCTTGGGCAAAGGTGTTCAAGGCCGATTTCTTTCGCGACAAGGACCTCTATTTCGATCTCGATTGCGCCAATTTCGACGATAACCCGCAGAATTTGCGCACCTTGCTTTCGAGCCAGAACATTTTTGTTCTGAACAAGCCGTTCTACAAGTTTCGTATAAACCAAAACTCAATGACCCAATCGGTCAATCCGCGTGTGATCGGAATGCTGGACGCTGTCCGGCTGATGAATGAAATTTATACCAAATTCGGGCGCTACGACGAGTTCCAGAAATACTACGTCCCTTACAAAATTCACCTTCTGCACTTTGCCTGGACCCGGTTGCCGGAGGATTTGAAAGAGGCCTATCTGGCTGACATTTCAGGCCTGTTCCTTCCGGGAGACGATGAGTTCTTTGAACGTGACGACCTCGCGTCGATGTTCTCTTACATGTCGCAGGGAAAAGTCGAATTTATACGCTCCGCTTTGCGCGGCGAGGTTCCGAAAGCTGTTTCCGGGTCGCGCAATACTCTGTCGGATGGCGGTTCACGGAATACCGGCTGGATGCGCCCAAAGGCAGACAAGTCAAAGAAGCATAAACGTATCTTTAGGTCCTCGAAACGATATGCGCGCGGATTGGCCCGTTCCTTGAAACGCGCCTCTCGCACTTTGCGGGGCCGCCACAAATAGGAACCGTGGAAGCTTTTTACGCCATTCAAAACAGAGGTCTGGATACCGGACAGAGCAGGGTTCGGTCGCCAGCCCCAAGCAAACCGAAAACCGGCCATCAGGACTTCCCAGACGCAACGACAATTGACAGATAAATTGCGCATAATCCCGCAATCGCACCTTGCGCTGGGTTGAAGCACCAGAAAGCTGCCTCTATCACCACCGGAAAAGGAGAGTGCGAAGAATGAACACCAAAGTGACGACGCCCTACGAAAATCTAGGTGAAGCTTTCCCATATGAAAAACCCGATTACAGTGTTTACGACCCCTTTCTGGGTTACTCGAAGAAGAATAACGCGATCCCAGGCTATGATATTTGGCCGCAGGGAGAGGGATTGAAAGACAAGGATATTGTCATTCTCACGATCGGAGGCTCGACAACTGACTTTGGGAGCGCACGGTGGCCGGCGTTTCTTGGGGATATCCTGATTGATCAAGGGGTTAACGCCGTCATTCTGAACGGCGGTGTTGCGGGGTATTCGTCCAGTCAGGAACTCATCAAAGTTCTCAGGGACCTGCCGTCCATCAAGCCTGACCTGGTTGTCTCACTGTCCGGAATTAATGATTTCACCTGGGGGCATACGCGCCCGGAGTATCCGCTCTTGCACTCGTACCAACGGCGCGTCGCAGAATACCTTTGCGAGTCAACAGAGGCGTTTGGCGACTGGGTTGGCGGACTGCCCCATCGCGATGACAAGAGCGAGGTCTGGCTGCGCAACATGCGATTGATGCAGGCGCTGTGTGCCGATGCGGGTACGCAGCTGTTGTGTTGTTTGCAGCCGACAATGATCTTTGGTGACTACAACCTTGATGAACAGGAACGAACGAGCATGCTGGAGCCTTTTGCCAGCAAGTACATGAATGACGGAAGTATCTACCGGGATGTAGCAATCGGCTTCTACAATTCCGTTCGCGACCAGTTGCAGTCACAGCCGGATAGCTATGCGCATTGTTGTGATCTGAGCCTACTGTTCGACGGTAAGGTCAAGTTGTACCGGGATTACAGGCACCAGAATGAGGCTGGCGACCGGGTTATCGCCCAGGCAATGGTTCACGAAATGGGCAAACGTTTCGACATCAAGGGGCTGAAGAATGAGTGATGCGCTCGACAGGCTATGGGAAAAGTCCAGATCTTTGGGGTCCGGCAACGCAGATGCCAAGCCAAGCCAGACTGGGTGGAGTGTGCGGGATTCAGATGAATCCGTTGTCCTCCACGCCCGGGACCTGCCTGAGAACTTCAAGGAAGCGGCGGCCCTTTTCCACACGATGGGCAGGACGGGCGCGGCGGCGTTCCTGGAAGAATGCATCAAGATTTCATCTGATGAAGATGAGTATCGTTTGCACACGCCCGTCAGCGCGCTTTTGCAATACAAATATCCCCTCTACTGAATAGAGAACGAAAGAACATCATGGCGATAATTGGTATTTCTTGCTTTTACCATGACGCTGCTGCGGCGTGTGTCGGAAGCGATGGTTCGGTGCTGGCGGCTGCGCAGGAAGAACGCTTTACCCGCAAGCGTCACGATGCCTCCTTTCCGTCCCACGCGTTAGAGTACTGCGTCGCTCAGGCGGCAGCGCATGGCGAAAGCGTTGAGAAGATCGTCTTTTACGAAAACCCGCTTCTGAAATTCGACCGAATTGTCGAGACCGTGCTTGGCCTGCCTTCGGACGGCAAAGAAGAGTTTGACGAGGCGATGTCGCGCTGGTTGGGCGGCCATTTGTTCCAACACAGGGACATAGAAGAAAGAATCTGTAGCGCTGTCCCGGATTTCGATTGCAAATCGAACCTGATGTTTGTCGAGCACCACACCGCTCATGCAGCAAGCGCGTTTTTTCCGTCGCCTTTTGATCGGGCTGCCGTGCTCACGCTGGATGGGGTTGGTGAACATGCCACCGCAAGCCTGTCTTTGGGCGAAGCAAACAAGATATCGATGCTCAAGGAAATGAAGTACCCGAATTCCCTGGGCCTGCTTTATTCAGCCTTCACGCATTTCACCGGATTCAAAATTAATTCGGGTGAGTATAAAATGATGGGGCTCGCACCCTACGGTGACCCGGTTTTTGAAAAACAAATCCGGGATGAGCTTATCTCCATCAACGACGATGGTTCGTTCGAGATCAATCAGGCGTATTTTCAGGGTTTCTCCAGAAATGATCTGGTTGCGGAAAAGCTGGGAAGGCTTTTTGGCGTTCCACATCGGGACGCCGACTCTTTGTTGACAAAAACCTATGCCGATGTCGCAGCTTCCATTCAACGCGTGGTCGAAGATATTGTTCTAAAACTCTCGGCCACAGCACTTTCGGAATTGGGTTGCAGCTCGATCTGTCTTGCAGGGGGGGTCGCCCTGAATTCTGTTGCAAATGGCCGGTTGTCTCAGGAAGTCGGTGCAGGAAACCTTTGGGTGCAACCAGCAGCAGGCGACGCGGGCGGGGCACTTGGGGCCACGCTTTACGGGCATCATGTGGTTGAGGGGAAGGAACGAGAGGTTGTTTCCCAATCTGACGGCATGTCAGGGGCATATCTGGGGCCGGCCTTCGATGCCGACGATATTCGTGCGCGGCTCACAGCTATGGGCGCGAGTTTTACGGAATTGCCGATGAAAGAGCTGCGCGAAACAATCGCTTCGGAACTGTCCAATGGAAGTTCCGTGGCGTGGTTTCAGGGAAGAATGGAATTCGGCCCGCGCGCGCTTGGTAACCGGTCCATTCTCGCGGATCCACGCTCGCGCGTAATGCAACGCAAACTGAACCTTCAGGTGAAAAAGCGGGAATCCTTCAGACCGTTTGCACCGGCGGTATTGGAAGAGTTCACCGGCGAGTGGTTTCAATTCGATGGCGCAAGCCCGTACATGTCGCTTGTCACGCAAGTGAAGGAAGAACATTGCACCAAGGACAGCGGCAACAAAGCCACCACCGACGAAGGTCAGGACATCCGGCCCGAAACGGATCACAGTAAGATCCCTGCGGTAACTCACGTGGATTATTCGGCCCGGGTTCAGACCGTTAGTAAGAAAACCAATCCAGAGTTTCATGCCCTGATCGAAGAGTTTCGGGGGCTCACCGATTGCCCGATTTTGGTTAACACCAGCTTCAATGTCCGAGGCGAGCCAATCGTCTGCACACCGGAGGATGCATTCAGGTGTTTTGTGAATACCGATCTGGATCATCTGGCCATAGGCCCGTTTCTTGTCAGCAAGAAAGAACAGGACCCGATTGTGTGTTTTCGGTATTTTCAGAAGTTCGAAGACGACTGAGCTGCGCCCTAATACGCAACGGATTTTCAACCGGGCGTCTCGACACAGGAGTCAATGGGGAAGATTCTGTTCGCAAATACATGGCCTTGCGAACAGCAAATTTACCTTCTTTCCCAGAGCTTAGTTTTCGATATAGGCCTCTCTGAAGCGTCTTGTGACACTCCAGATCATCGGTTTCTCCACGTGGCGCTGGTCGTGCCGCCAAGCCAGATGTCGCGGCGAGTACGTGACCATTTCGAAACTGGGGAAATAGTCGACATCCTCGTGTTCGCTTGCGATTTCGGTCGCAACGGAACGCAGGGTCGATTTCGAATAGGAGTTTGCAACAATAATGTCCTGATCCGTGAACGTGCGCAAAAGGGGCACGGGCGACACCGTCAGGATGATCTTCGGATCACGCTTGGAATTGGCCCGGATCAGGTCCAGCAATCGATTTACACTCTTATAGCTTTCGGCAAACCCGGTATTTCGAAACTCAAAACGGCCGGTCCGTTTGGCAAAACGCCAGTCCGCGGGCGCATCGTTGAGAGGCGTGTTCGTCTTGGTGTCCCACCAAGTTTCAGTCAGACCGAGCGTTATGAAAATCACATCGGCGTCCGCAATTTTACGAACGGTTTTGCGGACCGCTTTGGTCGTTTCCAACTGGCCTTCGGCCGAAAGCTCCCCCACCTGATGAAGTTGAGGGTTCCAGAGTTTACCTTTGTTCAGTTCGATCAGTCCGTATTCGGGCGGTGTGTCGGAGAATGCACGCTCAATCTCGATTTCCATTGAGTGCGGGTTAAACTTGGTCATCACTTCGCTTCGGAAGTAAAAGATGCGCTCTTCGGCCTCGGGTGGCAGTTCAATATCAAGCGACAACACCGGATACCCTTCCTTCAGAAGAGCTGCTTCGATATTGCGCGCGAAACAGGAACCGATAGCAAAATAGCTGGCATCCTTGGCAAGCTTGAATTTAGGATGAAAGGCGATGTCCACGAAATCATCCTGAACCAGCCGGGTGCAGGCGTCATGCGGCGCGTGCCCCTCGGTCTTGAACTTTTCGTCCAGTCCGCGCGACCATTGCTTGTAGTGACGCTCGACAAACGAAGTCGCAGCGCCAGGCATGCCGGATGAGCCCGGAGGTAAATCACCTTTGGGCTTACCAGAGGTCCCTCGGGTCCATTGCTTGTAACGACGTTCGATGAAAGAGATCACGGAGTTTATCCTATCAAGTAAAACCAGAGGCTCGGCGATTAGTTTATCCTACGGGCGGAACGACGGGTAGAAGCTGTTTTTTCACTGTGCGCCAAACCGCTCAAGAAGTTCCGTCTGGTCTGGGAAAAAATACAGTGCGTCCCGGTCTTGGTCCGAGAAATGCGCCCGCAGAACCTTATGGCATCGCTCCGACGTGTCGTCCGCGTTGGGCAGGGCTTGTGCGGTACGCAGGTTGTTCCCGATCTGATGCAGCATGAATGTCCGAAAGTTGAGAATGAACTCCAGAGAATACGCATTCCGCTGGTTAAAAAACCCACCAAGGATTTTAGCAGCCGTGAGCAGGCCGTCGATCCTTTTGACCAAAGTGTCCTGGTTTACCGAGTTGACAATACTGTCATCGCGGAACCGGTAGTTCAGATAACTTTCGGTTACGCTCGACACGCGCTTGGACAAATGCACCAGCCGTGGCGTGGTGGCCACGTCCTCGAAAAGGATCGGCGGATAGGCAATGCCATTGTCATGGAAAAGCCGCGTCCGGTAGATCTTGTTCCAGGCCGCGCCGACCAGCCGAGGACCCTCGCCAAACATTGAATGCATGACAAAGCTATCCCGCGTACCTGCAGATTTCGGATAAGAACCTATGTTGTTGCCATTTTTGATGCGACGCGCAGAACACTGGACAATGTCAGCCTTGTCGCGATCCATCACCGCCCAGAGGGTGGCGAACATTTCGGGATCGACCCAATCGTCGCTGTCTACAAAGCCGATAACCTCACCCGTGGCAGCCTGGATACCTGTATTGCGGGCGGGCCCCAGCCCTTGATTTACACTGTGGGACAAAAGACATACCCGGTCGTCACCAGCCATATAGTCCCTTACGATATCGACTGATCCATCCGGTGTTCGGTCGTCCACGCAAATGACTTCGATGTCTTCATGCGTCTGCGCCAGAATCGAATCCAGGCACTGCCGCAAATAGGCTTCGGTATTGTAAATGGGAACGACGATTGAAATCTTGGGCATGTCACGCAGCAATCAGGATTGGAACAGGCTTTCAAATTCAACTTTTGGGAAAGCTTCAAGATGGGTTCCGGGCGAGGCGTTTACGATCTCGATGCCATTTTCCCGGCCCCAGGCTGCTGCCGCTTCATAGGCCCGGGTCATCTTGTCTATATCAGGCATTTCCCACACCTGGCCATTTTTGAAGTTAGTGTAATCCTCGGAAAAATGGTTCGAAAGGCCCTGGCCTGACCATTTTTTGTCGTCGTTCACATTGTTTTTGGGAATCTGATAGCTGTGATCGACCCCGACCAGCACGATTTTGGTAAAGCCCATGATGGCGGCGACCTGCAGCAACCCCACCGTGACGGTGAACCCTTCATGCAATGCGGAAGGATCGTTCGAGAAAGAACATTGCCGCGTGTAGTCCAAATGGAACGGCACCACGTTGTCCAGCCGGGCAATATCGAAATGCCGCAAGATCGTATAAGGGATGAATTTGATCATCTCTTTCGGCAGGTTTTCGCAGAATTCATCGGCACTTTGATCGGCCAGGATGCGATCCTGGACCATCCAATAGTCGTAGGAAAACCCCCATTTCTCAAACCCGATGAAGGCCCGGTTGGCGCCGAGCGTCACCTCATCCTTCAGGCGGGACATGTCGATTTTGTTGAGCGAAGGGCCGTTGCCCACGACAAAACACCTCTCTCCTGCATGGCGGCCAACAAAATCGTGCAATGACCGGCCATAAAAGCCGCGAAAGAGGCTTTCAAAGGTGCGGTCGGACAAAACGCTTTTGTATTTTAGTTTGTTAATCTCGTTGGTGCGGTTCTGAACCGTCTTTTCCAGCGTCTTCACAGTTTCCTCCAACTGCGCAATACGCTGTTCGGAAGACGCAGAGGTGCCTGCCCCGTTGCCGCCGATTTGTGAGCTTTTGAAAAGCTTGCTGAACATGATGCGTTTCACCCTTAGTCGCTGTAGCGGTCAGACTTCTGCGGCGTCCGCAGGCATGTCAGAACCCGCCATCCTGCTAGCGCGGTGTTTGGCGTAGATCACGCCGCTATAGTCCTTGCCAATGAAATCCATGGGTGCCGACTCGGAGTGTTCGCCAAACCACAAGGACTTGCCCACCTGAAAATCAAACGCAGCATCATCAAGGACATCGATAATATCGCGCAGCTTGTTTTTGTCTGGCTGGGTTTCCGAAAAATGATACTCGCAAAAGAGGTTGCGCACGTTGCCCAACTTGTCGCGCGCAGCGTCCAGTACCTCGGCCTCGTTACCCTCGATGTCGAGCTTGAGGAAATCCACCGGCGTCTCCAGGTAGCTACTCAATCCTTCCATCGGAACATCAACGGCGTTGTTTTCCATTTCCTCGGTGATCCGACGCGGAGCAAGCGAGGCGGCCATACTGTCAGTGTCACTGAGATAAAGCCTGGCAGAGCCGCTCTCGGGACCGAGCGCCGCTTTCACCAATGTCACATCGCTTAGGTTGTTACGGTCAATGTTTCTGCGCGCCACTTCGTAGCACTCTTCGTTGGGCTCGAACGCAACCACATGCGCATTGGGGTAGATCGCCTTGAAAAACAAAACGGACAGGCCAATGTTGGAGCCGCCATCGATAATCCGATGGGGTGCGTCGAAATCGTGCGAAAAAATGTACTCGCGGCGAAAGATCAGTTCATTGAGCTGAATCCAAAGTGCCTTGGGATCAAGGTACTCTACATCATAGCCCCATAGTTCAAGGGGTTTGCCTTCTTCAAGAACATTAGGGTATTCGCTGAATACATCCTTGAGCTTGGGCAATCGGCGGGGTTTGTGACTGGGGTCAGCCAAAGCCGCGCGCAGATCGGCCAATGAGGCTTGCCCTGCCGGAACGTTCTCCTTCGCTTTGGACAAAGCCTTGATATCCAGGCTAAGGCTGCGGTCAGAACTGCGTATAGCTTGCAGCAAAAACTCGCTGCGTTCCAACTGGCGCGTTTGAAGACGGTTCAGGCCTTGCTCCAAAGCTTCAAGCTGGCGAGACATCGTTTCTAAACGCTGTTCGGTGAAGTTCGGGCGGCGACGCCCCTCTCGCAAAGATCTGAATACCTGTCGAAATGAGGGCATAGGGGGCCATTCTGCTACGGGCGCGCGGCCTGAGGGCCCGCTCAATTGGATGCTGCTTAGCAACAAAGCAACGATCGAACAAGTGGCCAGCGGCGACGGGATTGGCATCCCCAAAGCAGTATGACGCCGGTCAGGATTTCACATCGCGTAAGCTTGCAGTTCTCGACTTCTGAGCGCTGCAAGCCCGCTTTCGAACGCGATGAAAGGACTATGCCCGGCTCAAAGGAAAAAGAACTCCTCCTCGAGAACACCGGGAGAAAGGATATCTGCATCCTGCCCAAATTCTGAGTCCGCGATACTGTCCCAGATTTTGGCCCTAGCGTTTTCAGCACCGGGGAGCCCATTGTCGCTACTGTCCATCACACGCAACACAGTGTCGCCTTCTTCGATGCCTACATCTATGTTCGGGATGAAGTCGAATTCGAGATCGTCCTGTGGGTCGTCAACGGCCAAATCGGTCTGATTGGGTGGCAATAGTTCGGCTTGACTGCTGACCGAGACCTGAATGGGCTGATTAGCGGCAGCGGCCCCAATCGAGCCACTTCCGTCAATATCTACGCCATAAAAACTCTCAACGCTGGCGACGTCGCCGACGGCGGCGCCGCTGACAAGCTCACCCTGACTGTCCAGCGTCCATTCATAATAGCCGCCGGAACTGCCCTGCCACAGCACGCGGTACCCGCCGCCAGAGGCTTCGACCTGAATCGGTGTCCAGCCGGGAATGGAGTCCGGTCCCATGGCCTCCCCGTTTCGGGTAATCTCTGTAGAGCCGTCGATCAGGTACATGCCCTGCGTCGACAAGAGCAGTTCGTTCGATCCGTTGTTTTCGACAGAAGTGTTGAAATGGCCGGTTTGACCGTCGTTGTTGAGGTCGACCCCGTAAAAGGCTTCGACATCGATGACATTGCCGACGGCGGCGCCGCTGACAAGCTCGCCCTGACTGTCCAGCGTCCATTCATAGTAGCTGCCAGAGTTGTTCTGCCACAGCACGCGGTAGCCGCCGCCCGAGGCCTCGACCTGAACCGGTGTCCAGCCAGGGATGGAGTTGGGTCCCATGGCAACCCCGTTCTTGGTGATCTCCGTAGAGCCGTCGATCAGGTACATGCCCCGTGACGACAACAGCAATTCGTTCGATCCGTCGTTTTCGACAGAGGTGTTGAAATGGCCGGTCCGACCGTCGTTGTTGAGGTCGACCCCGTAAAAGGCTTCGACATCGATGACATTGCCGACGGCGGCGCCGCTGACAAGCTCGCCCTGACTGTCGAGCGTCCATTCATAGTAGCTGCCCGAGTTGTTCTGCCACAGCACGCGGTACCCGCCGCCAGAGGCCTCGACCTGAACCGGTGTCCAACCTGGGATGGAGTCAGGCCCCATGGCCACGCCGTTCTTGGTGATCTCAGTGGAGCCGTCGATCAGATACATGCCCCGCGACGACAAGATCAGATCGTTCGATCCGTCATTTTCGACAGAGGTGTTGAAATGGCCGGTCCGGCCGTCGTTGTTGAGGTCACCCCCATAGAAGTTTTCGACATCGATGACGTTGCCGATGGCGCTGCCACTGATGATTTCACCCTGGCCGTCGAGCGTCCATTCATAATAGCCGCCGGAACTGCTCTGCCACAGCACGCGGTACCCGCCGCCAGAGGCCTCGACCTGTATCGGCGTCCAACCGGGGATCGAATCTGGCCCCATGGCAACCCCGTTTTTGGTAATCTCCGTGGTGCCGTTGATCAGGTACATGCCATGCGTTGAAAGGATCAGCTCAAGGGAACCGTTGTTTTCAACCGACGACGTCGTGTGCCCTATCGTGCCGTCATTGTTGAGGTCCGCACCATAGAAGACCTCCCGGTCGACGGCGTTGGCAACGGCTGTCCCGCTCACCTGCGCCCCCTGACTGTTCAGGGTCCACTCATAAAAATCGCCGTTGTCGCTTTTCCAAAGCAGGTTGTAGCCGCCAGAGCCGTTGGATTGCGCCTGGATCGCAGACCACCCGTTTATGGTTCCATCGCCGACAACATCGCCGCTTTTGGTTACAACGATATCTCCCGAGTTGCCGCCCACAAGGTAGATCCCTTGATTGGCATGCCGCAGTGCTGTGCCGGTGGTTTCGATGTCCACGATCTGCGTTGCCGATGCCAGCTCGGACTTGGTCAGGCTGAGCGACCCGTTGGAGAACTGAAACCGCTCCACATCGTTTGCCACGGTAAAGGTCCGGCCTGTCAGGACATTGTAGAACTCGTAACTGCCGCCATTGGTGTTGAGCAGATAGTTGTTCATTCCGGCAACAAACCGAACGGTATCGACACCGACACCTCCGGTGAAGGATCCGGTGTTGTTTCGCACGACAGCGGTATCGTTGCCCGCATTCCCGTTGACCGTGTCCGCCCCTGTGCCATTGGCAAGGTAGATTGTGTCATTGCCGTTGCCGCCGTTGATTGTGTTGTTGTTGGACCCGTTGGACTTGGAGTAGATTGTATCGTTGCCGCCATTGCCATTCAGGACGTTTGACGCCGAGTTCCCGGTGATCGTGTCACTGCCCTGCCCCGCGTTATACTGTTCGATCACCGTATGGCGCATGATCGCCATGTTTCCGACCAGCCCGTAGACATCAGAGTATTCTTCGGCATTCAGATTCACGGTTTGGTTTTGGGTATCATTCGAGAAATCAATGATGTCCCACCCGCCGTCATCTACAATGTTGAATGTCACCGAATCTCCGATGCTGGAGATTTCGTCGTAAACCCCTCCGGCGGTTGACCCAACGCCGTATACCGTATTCGTATCCCTCAGATCATTCGTTCTGCCATAGAGTTCCCACATGGCCAGCACATCTGCGATCATCGGCGTGACTACAAACGCAAACGACGCGTTGGTAAACGTGTTCTCGGTTTGCGAGAAATAGGACATGACCGAGGTTTGCCAGCTGTCATCGTTGAAAAGATTGTCCTGCCCGAAAGTGGCGTTGCCGTTGTAATTCCCGGCGTGACCCAAGCCTAGCGCATGGCCGATTTCGTGAACATAGGTCTGGAAAGAATAGGTGTCCGTCCCGATACCATAGGACAGAACCCAGCTGGCGCTGATATTGATATCCACGTCGAACAGGGTGTTTTTTGTGGCACCAGGAAAATAGCGGGATGCGGCATAAGCCCCAGACAGATTGTCATCGATAGCGATCTGCGCGCCGAAGGAGGTTTCGGAAAAGCTGACCCCAGTCAGATCTTCCCACGTGGACAAGGCCAGCCGAGCCATTGTCTTTACCGCCGAAGGCAGGCCCGAAAGATTGACGGTAATTGAACTGGACGACCAGCTGGTCGCTTTAGTGCCCCCTTCATATACCAAATAGTTGGCAATCTGATCGTGGGAAGAAGGTGTCATGCTCTTTAGCCTTACTTATTGATTTCTTTGCTGGCAAAATCCAGGGCCAGCACCAAGGTTAACATATTCGTTCAAACAACCAGACTGACGCGGCAACTGTCGTGGTCGACGCGTCTGATACTCAAAATTGGCCTATTGATGAATCAACGTTGTGGCCAAAACAAGAGGGAAATGTGTCACAATCGGTGCCTTCCGCGATAACTTTGCCAATGCAAAGATGCCACAAACCGAACCCTGTATTTTTAAAGAAAAACAACCGATTACCAGATTTAACATCCAGCTTCACCCCCAAGAACAGCTGTGTGTCCGAGGTGCTAAAACGCTTTTACTATATTGTTCGTTTTTGTGTCCGGATAGCCATAATTTCCTGCTTGACCCGAGGTCATGGACAGCCCCTGCATGCGCGACGTCAAAGGATGCATACTCAAGGAAAGGAACCGACTGGGCCGATTTCGGTATCAACCGCACAATGAAGAAGTAACACATTCAGCACTTGACCCCGGATGCAATGATTGACTTAAAGCAATTTGTCTACTGAGGTATGTACTATGTCGTCCGCTCGTTTTCTGAACCGCTTCGGCATCTCGCCTGCAGAGTTTTTCTTCAAAGCTAGTTACGCCATCCTGATGCTGGGCTGGAGCATGTTTTTTTCCGCAGACCTGGCGCACCACTTGGTCTATGCGACACTCGTTTTAATATATTTTGTGGTTTTCTTATTCGGTTCATTCTGGGTCAAGCTGGTTTCGGCTGTGCTTTACTTCCCTGTGATTTATGCCCTCTGGTCAACAGGTTACGTCGACAACGTGATCGGCACCCCTGACAGTCACTTTCTGGTGCTGCTGATGCCTTTCTATATCGGCACGGTGTTGCTGGGCATCGGGTCGTCGGCCTGGGTTTCCGCGTTCACGATATTTGGTTTAATCGTCTGTTTCCCGCTGATTGAAACTTTGCTGTTTGATAAGTCCGGCGACACCAGTTCTTCTGGATCGGCTTTTGCCCGTGTGCCTGCCCCGGGGCATGTAGACTGCGGCTATGCTATCGATCCCAATCTCGGCTACCGGCGCAAAGCAAATTGCGAGGGGCAAAAGACCAATCAGGTTCTCGGCGAAGAGCTGCTGAGCGAGTATTTTCTGAAGACCGACGATAACGCGGAACGCGTGAACCCCGCACCTGTCCGCACAGAGGGGCGGCTGATTTTCATTGGCGGCTCTCGCGTCTTTGGGGACGGCGTCCGGGATGATCAGACGATACCCTATTACCTGTCCGAGTTGACCGGCATGCGCGGAGACATTTGGGCGCTGAGCGGTTGGGGTATCGGGCAGAACGCATTTCTGCTGAACGAGCGGTTTGAGGATGTTGCAGAAATAGCAGAGCGTGAACCGGTCACATTCGTATACGTCGCCTATATCGGACATGTGGGGCGCAGCGCGGGTGGTTACATCGAAACGCTATACTACCATCCCAATTACCCAAGGTTTGAGGTTGCGGACGGTCAAATTGCAAAGATCGGCCGCCTGAGAAATTACTCGTTCAAAAAGTACGTCCTCTATTCCTCTCTCCACTATTTCTGCGAACGCCGCTGCAGGGCCCTTAACCGGCTGGGGTATGAGGCGGCGCCCTATTCGGACCTCGTGCAATTCGTAGCGAATAAGGTTCAGGAGATTCCCAACGCGCGCCTGATCGTTGTCCTCCACCCCGGAAAATCGGGCAGCGAAATTGAGTCCTATGTCGATCTAAAGCAGTTGTTTCAGGATGCCGGGCATGTGGAGGTTCTGGATGCGACCGGGTTGTATCCAGAAAAAAGGCCTTATGTGATCCACCCGGTCTACGACGGGCATCTGTCCGCCGAGGGCAACAAACGGCTGGCAGAGTTCGTGAATCAATCGGTTTTCGCGAAGTAGCGGCTGCTACCTTGAGGAACCGGCCTGACGTCTGTGTGCGTTCGGGTCGGACTTGAATTCAGGCCACCTAGCACAATAGGTTTTCGCCAAGCCCGGTTTGCGCACTGCTATTTGAGAATAACGCGCGGTTCAGCACTACCACGCACATCCAAATGGACAACAAATGTGTTTCCGGCATGTTCAAACCACTCCGGGCGATTTTCGGGCAGCTTCTGGCGCGCCGTCGTCACAAAGAGATGCTGGAAATCCTGACCCCCAAACGCAGGGCAAGACGTGTGGCCGGTTGGGAGATCAATCGCGGACAGGAAAGCACCTTTGGGGCTGTAGCGCGCGACGCGGGCCGAACCCCATTGAGCGCTCCACAGGCATCCTTCTGCATCCACCACGGCACCGTCCGGTTTGCGTTCAGTATGGTCATCTGTAGCGCGCAAATCGACAAACATCGCCGCCTCGCCCACTGGCCAACCGGTTTCGGGGTCAACCTGGAAGCGCCAGATGATACGGGTTTTGGTGTCCGAAAAATACGCGCAGTCCCGGCTATGGTCGAAGCAGATAGAGTTGGGAGTGCTCAAATCGCGCTTCAGAACCCGCAATTCGCCGCCACCATGGTGGTCCGGACGCCAGCGGTAGAGCGTTCCCATGCCCGCGTCTCCGGATTTGCTCATGGTGCCCACCCAAAAGCCACCCCAGGGATCGGCCCGACCGTCGTTAGAACGCGTCAACGGGTTGTCGGCTTCGATGTCGCAGAGCATTTCTTCGGACCCTGATAGGAGATTGAAGCGGCTCAACCCGGTTTCGCTGGCAATCAGCAGATGGTCCCGATCAATCCAACCCGCAGCGCTGACATTACGGTCGAATTGCCAGTTAAAGGACTGGGATACGACGCGCGACAGGAGTTTCGAATTGACGATATCGAACCAGAAAAGCTGCTGGCGCTCCGGATGCCAGAGGGGGCCTTCGCCAAGAGTACAGGGGCGATCATCAAAAATCTTCGCTTGATGGGTCATAGAATAACCGGACAAAAATGCGCCTCAGAGGTATTCCCGGTCAGCCTGATACCCGCCAGGTGTGGTCGGCCACCAAACCCACCTCTCGCCGTCGATCCCGCTTGCAGAGCACCCCGCACGACTACAACCCCAAGTGCCGGTACAGGTTTTTCAACGTGTTTTCATGCACATATTCAATGGCCTGCACGGTGCTGTTGGCATTGTGGCTTGAAACGGCGACGTTTTCGAACTGCAGCAGCGGATGATCGGTGGGCAGAGGTTCCTGTTCAAAAACATCCAGCGCCGCCGCCGCGACTTTGCCACTTTGCAGCGCGTCAATCAGCGCCGCTTCATCCACAAGCCCGCCGCGCGCCACGTTGCACAGGATCACCTGATCGCGGGCTTTTTCCAGCGTATCTGCGTTGATCAGATGATAGTTCTCAGGCGTTTGGTTGCAGCACAAACAGATCACATCGGCCTGATCCAACAGGTCATCAAACGAAACGATCTGCGTGCCGTCCGGCGCTGAATCCATATGGGGATCATGCGCAATCACATTCATGCCCAGTCCGCGCGCCCTTTGGCCCACCCCCTGACCAATGGCCCCATAACCTACAACACCCATGGTCTTTCCGGTCATTCCGGGAAAGCGCCCCTTTGGCCATTCACCCGCACGGATCATCCGGTCGGTGCGCGCCAGGCGGCGTGTCGCAGCAAGCAACAGGCCAATTGCATATTCGCTGACCGCATCCCGGAACGCGCCCGGCGAATTGCAGACCGGCACGTTCAGGCGCTGTGCTGCGTCAAGGTCAATGCTGTCGATACCGGTGCCCCATTTCGAGATCACTTTGAGCCGCGGCAGATAAGCCTCGAGAACGGTTTGCGTGATCTGATCATCACCGGCGAGCCAACCATCCACGTCTTGAGCGTATTCCAGACATTGCGGTTCGGCCATGAACTGGTTCACTTCAGGCCAGATTGGCGTCAGCCCTTTCTCCCACAAAAGTGCGTCAAAACGATCTTTTTCGTTTATCATCATGATGTTGGAAACAAGCACATGCATGACGGAACCCTTATGCGTTATTGCGTTTTGCCAGAACGCCCAAAAGAGCTTCGGCGATATCAAGGTCTTCCTGCGTTTTGATCACGTGGCCCGAGATCGCACTGACCGGGTAAAAGGCGATCTTGCCGTTGTAAGTGCCGATAGTGCCCGCTTCTACAGCCTCGATATAGGACTTTGCACGCCAACCGGTGATCGACCAGGTTACGCGCTGGGTGGGCTCCAGATCTTGCGAGTTGGTTTTCTCTTGGAAAGTGAAGTTCACGGGCTGATCTTTGTACGCCACCTCAATCCGGTCCTGGATGCAGGACAGCATCACATCCGCGTCCGATGCGATAAACGCCTCGGCAAAGTTCTTTACTTCCTCGGCTGTCAGCAAGGGCGCAATCGAATGTACCTGAATAAGAAGGTCGCAATCGACATTCTTCAGGAAGTCATAAACAAACTGCTCTGATGTTGCGACTGAATTACCCAACTCCTCGGGGCGCTGGTAAAAGTTGATACCGTATTGATCGGCGATGGGTCCGAATTCCGCGTTTTCCGAATTGACGTAGATTTCGTCAAAGCAGCCAGAGGTCTTGCATTTCTCGATCGCGTGGGTAATCAGCGGTTGCCCCGCGAGCGGGGCAAGGTTCTTCTTCTTCAAACGCTGGCTGCCCATGCGCGCCGGTATCATTGCAATTGTTTTCATATCTTCCTTCCCATCGATAGCCGACTCAGGCGCAACTGCGTGCAAATAGCGGCTTATGCTTTTCAAAAATTTCCCGAGGCGCACAAAGGCTTTTTTGATCGCCGTCCAGCGGCACCGACACAGCACTGGCGTCGTAGCTGGCATAGCGCAGACCAGCTTCCTGCGCGATCAGGGCACCCGCCATGTCATCCCAGCCTTTGGCTTCCCGGCTGGCAACAAGGCTGACACGCCCGGCTGCGGCGTAACACAAATGCAATGCCTGACTGCCAAAATTGCGCAGTTTGAACTCGGTCAGCAGCTGTGCAAGCGCGTCAGGCGCGACAGTTGCAAAATCTTTGAGCAACCCCGAGGACACGACCGCCAGTTTTGATTTTCCGGGCGTGGATTGCAAAGCCGCCCCGTTCAGGCAAGCACCACCACCCCTCTGCGCCGAATAAAGATCGTTTTGCACGACATCATAGACAGCGGACAGCGCCGGTTCGCCGCCGATGATCAAGACCACTGCAACGCTGTAAACGGGTACTCCGGCAACGAAATTCACGGTTCCGTCCAGCGGGTCAACCAGCCAGAGCGGACCTGAACCTTCGTGCGGGCGGTAGTCTTCCTCTCCCACCACCGAGGAACCGGGAAGCAATCCCGGCAGCCTGGCCTCAAGCAGCTTTTGCATGTTCAGGTCCAGACTGGTGACCAAGTCCAATCCATCGGAGCCTTTGTCCCAGACTTCCGGCCGCTCGTTGAATACCTCTTTCACCCAACCGGGCAGTGCGGCGCACAACGCCGCATGCAAGCCGTCTGGCGCTGGCTGAGCGGGCATGATCAGAACTTTCGTTCGGCAATAAGTGCTTCGTCCATATTCGACATACGCAGATACTGGGTCAGAATATGAATGAACGACATGTGGATGTCTTCGATGACGCCATAATTCGTGGCCTCAACATGCACGTTCACATCCGCCAAGCCCTTTGACCGCCCGCCGGAAAACCCGGTGAACGAGATGGATTTCATGCCGATGTCCTTGGAGGCTTCAAGCGCCCTCACGACATTCTCGCTGTCTCCTGACGAGCTTACGGTCCATAGCAGATCGCCGGGGCGCGCCATGGATTGCAGCTGGTAGGCAAAAACCTCGGCATATGAAATGTCATTGGCAAGCGCCGAATTCATTTCTGTATGCGCGGAAAGCGACATGAAGCGGGGTTTCAGCTCTGTGTCTGTGCGTACACATTTCAAAAAGTCGCACAACGAATGGTTGGCGATACCGGCAGAGCCACCATTGCCGCAGATATAGATGAAGTTGCCCGCCTGGATCGTTTCGACAAGCAACGCACTAACTTGATCCAGTGCGCTCAGGTTGCTTAGTGCTGCCGCCTTCGCGAGGGTGTCGAAATACTGGCCAGCAAAGCTTTCACAACTCGGGAAACGCGTGTTTGGGAAAAAGTCTTTCATATCCATTCATCCTTCGAAGATGGGTCACTCTTAGGCTTCCAGGACAAAGCGCAGAACCCCGGATCTCAGACTGCGCTGTAGCAGGATTTGTAAGTCACGCAAGCGGTTCTGGTCTGCCTCTCGAAAAAAGCCAGACCAGAACGGGATATCAGAATTCTCGGTGGTCTTGAAGTAGCGATCCAGAATGACCGCATCCAGCCGACCGGGCGTCGAAACTTCAAGAACCGAAAGGCCGATCCGTGCGCAAAAAGCCTGAAAGCCCTTGATGGAAAATACGGTCAGCCGATCAAGTGGAATGAAGCTGGGGGAATCCGCCCCCAGGATTTCATACTCCAGACCGTCCGCACAGGAACTGGCAATGAAAATCACCGTTCCGGCGGGAACCGATTGCCTGATCGTCCGCATCAGGGCCTCGGGGTCGGCAACCCGGTCCAGCTCTGTCGGCATCAAGACTGCCCGGGGTGCTATGTTCCTCAGACGCTCGCCGATATCGTCAAAATCAGCGTTTTCGGGGGTGAGCGGCAGAAAATCCCAACTGCGATTGTGGCTTAACCGCCGCGTCGATTCAGGCCATGCGGTCGCCTGCGAGGCAAACCGAATATCGACAACTGTATCAAGCGGGCGCTGCAGCCGCGCTTCGGTCAGGCTGATCCAATTCATAAGCGAGATGAATTCGAACTCGCGGTTATTGCCTGTATCTCCGGCTTCTTTCTGACCGATGAGATCAAGCCGCAGACGGTCCAGCGTCTGCTGGCCGGGAACGCGCTGCGCATAAATGGTGTTGCAACCGGTGCAGCGTTGAAATTCCAGCAGTGTCTGGGAAAAGTTCTTGCTTCTGGCAAAATCTCCGCCGCAGGCCGGACAATTCTGACGCGCCGTCCAGGTAGTATCGCCATCCAGCATCAACTCTAACAGCGCCTTGTTACGGGCAAGACGGTATTGGGCGGGTTTTTCCCCGGTGATGGTGCTGACATCCGGAAGATGATCAAGAAAAACAGGTGTTTGCATTGTCAGATTGCCTGATCGGAAAGCGTGGTTTGGTCTTGCAGTATTCGATGCCACTCTGGATCGGCAGAGTAAATTCTCTCGACCAGTTCCATCACATCCAACGCTTGCTGAGATGTACCGCAGCGCAACGGTTCGTGCTTTACAACCGCGTCGTAAAACTCGGTAATTTCCTTGTCCCAGGATTTGTCTTCCGTAAAGCGCAATTCCTGACTTTCCGGGTTCGGGATCGGATTGCCGCTTGCATCCAGCCTGTTCAACGCAACCGTAAGCACCTCTGTCCCATAGCTGCCAGAAGCCGAAAGGATGCCGTCCACCGAGACAAAACCATTGCGCAAATAAAGCTCAAGCCGAAACGTGTGTTGCCACTGCGTAGCGGAAGAGTGGACCGAGGCAACGATGCCATCGGCATTCTTCATCAACGCGAATGCATTGTCTTCGACCGGAACATCTGTCCAAAAATTGCGCTGGACATAGCTTTGCACGTCCTCAAATCGACCGGCAAACATCTGAAACAAATCCAGCATGTGAATGCCCTGATCAATCAGAATGCCGCCACCGGACTGTGCCGGGTCATTGCGCCAGTTCTGCGCATAGTTCGGGCCGCCCGCCTTGCCGTAAACGCCGCGCATGAAATAGAGCTCACCCATCGTGCCGGCATCGATCAGCTTCTTTGCCTCTTCAATCGCGTCATGGACCCGGTGATTGAAACCGAACTTCAAAACCCGATCGTTTGCCGCGTGTTCAGCGGCCATCATGCGGCGCACATCACCCGAGTTGCGACCGGGTGGCTTTTCCGAGAATACGTGTTTTCCGCGTTCCAGCGCCGTGCACACCACGTCCGGGATCATCATGTTCGGCACGCTGCAAACGATGACGTCCGGGTTATAGTCGTAAACCGCCAGCGGGTCTGTAACCATGGGAACACTTGCATCGGGATCCAACGATGTGTCGCAGGCCACGACCACTTCAAATCCGCCGTGACGTTCCATAGCCTCGTGGCGAATCCGCCCCATTTTGCCATAACCGACTATGGCCACACGCAAGGTCATAAACCAATCTCTCTATTATTGTGGCGCAGCGCCCAGCAACGTTCCGAAACCGTGCGATACAGCCGGAACGCCAAACCGCGCCGACCATATCAGGCTGCAAAACCGGCGCAAGTTGGAAGTCCGTCCCGGGCATCAACCCGCACGATTTGAGAGAAACTTCGCTTGCGTTACGTCTGTTCGAAGCTATGGATGACCAGACACAATGAATTGCAGAGAATTTATGGATCAGAAACGGTCAGAACACATTCGCGCAGCGCTCTCGCAAGCCCGAACAGCGGGGCGCCCCGCTCTGCTGGACGAGTCAGACATCCCCGACAGCATGTCCGATGCATATGCCGTCAGCTTTGCGCAAATGAAAAATATCGCGGCATGGAAAGTCGGCGGGGCCAATCCATGGTCGCGGAAAGTGTTTCAGAACACAGACAGCTTCATTGGCCCGCTGCATCCGGACGAAGTGTTCCTGGAAACTGCGTCCGTTCCGGTTGCGCATCTCAATGCGCCGCTGGCCGAGCCCGAGATCATGCTGGAGCTTACGCGCGGCACCAGCGCGGCAGGCGATATGGAGTTTTCCCGCATGGCAATCGGGTTCGAAATTCCGGCATCGGTTCTTCCCGAAGCGCTGAAACCGATTCTGAACGGCCAGATCGTGGACAGGGCCGGAGCAGGCGCGCTTTGGATCACCGGGATCACTCCATTCGATCAAACTGCCTTGAAGCAGGAATTTTCATCCCGCACATGGCACAACGGAACAGAAACCCCATCCGGCAGTTCCACCAATCTGCCCAATGGTCCACTGGGGGCCGCTTTCGAGTTTCTTCGGGTGGCGGCGAATTTTGACGCGCCGTTGCTGCCGGGGCAATGGGTTGCAACGGGTGGCCTTAGCCCGGCTGTCCCGGTTGCAGCCGGAGACTCCCTGCGTGTTCAGGCCCTGGATTGGGATGTAAGCCTCAACCTGATCTGAGGTGCGACCTGAGTTCCGGTCTGGCGGCAAACGTCCAGAAAGGCCAGCAGTCAGATCGAGTCGGGGTTTGTCTTCATCGAAATCGTGGACATGTCCAACGGCTTGCTCAATTGCCGGCGAGCGATCTTGAAGATTCCGGCCCGAGCCTCCTGCGCGCTGCGGAAGCTCGGCAGAACCGACATCCAGTTCCGGCACATGCGCCAGCCGACCTGAAACCGGCCCGAGATCGGTTGCCCGCCTTGCAGTATCGCCGCGAAGACGATTGGCACGGTGCGGCGCGACAGGTCGAACATGTTTTTCAGAACCGCCTCTTCCTCTTCCGAGCTCAGATTGCCCTTGTCGGCCATTGCGACCTTCAGGTTTTTGCCGACGGGCCGCGTGTGGTGCATCGCGATTTCATCCAGAATCGCCGCGCGAAACGCACCGGCTTCGGCCCAGCGGCACCAGATGTAGTCCAAACCGTACCCGCTCATTGTGCCCTGAAACAGCGGCAGGGCCTTGGTCAGGATGTCCCGGTGCAGGCAGGGAGCCATGATTTCGATATAGTTCGTGTATCTCAGCACGAAACCGGGGCACTGGCTGAAGACAAAGTGGGAAAAATAGCTCTCGGGGCTCAGTGACGGTTGTGCGATGCGCAGGCCGTAGACCTGCATGGCCCGGAACAGGGCATTCACGTCCTGCGCGCTGATATCCAGATCATCATCCGGCAACCAGAAGTAGTCGTACTGGGTCAGGTCCCGATTCCTGAGCGTCTGGTACAGCCCATCCCACTTACCACCCTTGACCAAAACGGCTTCGACACCCGGCTCGGGGGAGAATTGCGCAAACGCCTCGTCTGAAAAGAAACTGATCAGAAGATCGAAACTCCGGTCCTCATAAGGAATGTCCTGCCAGCGGGAATGCAGCGACTGGCTGCCTGCGCGCACGACGACGAGGTTCTTTTTCATGACCGCGTCTGGACCTGGGATTCAGGGCGAAGTATCGGGCCGAGCCCCTCGATCATGTCAGGGCGCAGGGGATGGCTCAACCGTCCGTGGGTGTATTTGGCCTGATAGACCAAGTTCCGCACAAACCTGCTGAAAGACGATCCTGTTTTGGTCGCGGTCCGGCAAGGTTCGATCGTACTGCTGAAGGTCTCACGCTCTTCCACCATCTGCTCGACGAGTGTGAGGATCGGTATCTCGTGCTCCCAGTAGAATTTCAGATCGATATCGATCGGCCGCGCAATCGGCGCGGCAAGCTCGACGAGCCGCGCGGCGGCCTTGCGCCCAAGGACATACCCGGTGGTGCGTGGCGGCAAACGGTCAGACAGAACCAGACTTTGATCGCCAACTTTCCTGAGAACGCGGGCGTTTCGGTCAGACACCCCGTCGAGTTTGATCATGACATCTTCGAAACACTCGGCGCACTGATCTATCGCGTCCAGGAAAGGTCTGGGGTCCTGAACGAATGTGGCATCATCCTCAAGCACAAGGCTTACCGAATTGGGACTGTCCGCGACCCTCTGCCAGATCTGACGATGCCCCAGCGTACAGGCAACCTCGCTGCGGCTGAGCGGGCGTTTGAACTTGCTGCGGTTCATATCGGCATCATAAATGCGCCGCAGATCAGCCTCTTCCAGCTGGTCGCCGGAAATTGCATCCGTAAACTCATGCTGCAGATCAAGATGAGTCAGTTCATCCCTGCAGAAACGTCGCCGTTCCGCATCCTCTGGCAGGCTTAGAATAAAGGTCCTGATCGACACCGAACTTTCACCAAAAAATCCCAAGCGTTACTAAGCAGCAAGCAGGGTACGAGCAAGAGGATAAAAAGCGATCTTTCGCCAAATAACCGTTTTCTCTGCATCGCGGCGAATTTCCGCCGTTGTCACCGGCCACCCGGAAAAAAACGGGCGATTTTGACAGCGGTGGAACGCCGCAATGATCCCGGCAAGAATTACCATATTGAAGTATCAAAATCAAACACCTAGCGGGATCCTGAGTTTTTCGCCCCCTGCGGCCGAGCGGGCTTTCCGCGTCCGGTTGGGAATCTGGCGGATCAACCAATTTCTTGCCGAAATGCTTGTGTTACCAAGTGCCCGCATCTATCTAACCTGTCTGAGTCCCGGACAAAGCACGGCTTATGTTCCTTCCGGGCTACAGCCTCGCATCATCTGCACTTTTGGCAGACAGGAATATAGGTTATCTGAGCGAGAGCACGGTTTTACGATCTGGAGAATGCAATGGTAAAGCGCGCCTGGAACGAATGGCGATCGGGCTATATGGGCCGACTGATCGGCGAAAGCTTCTATGCGCAGGGCGGGCTGTACGGCATTGCCATTTTTGCAATGGTCATCGTTGCCGTTACGACCGCCGGGTCTGCGTACATGATGGAGTATATCGTCGATGCGATGACCAGCCCCGATATGCGGGGCTGGGCCCATGTGATTGCTCTGGGCGTGGTGGGTCTGTTCCTTGCAAAGGCTCTGGCGTCCTACGTTCAGGCCATGTACCTCGCCCGTGCGGGCAACCGCATTGTTGCGGCGCAGCAGGAACGTGTTTACCGCAAGCTGCTCAAGCATGGTGTTGCGTTTTTCAGTGCCAACGAATCCTCTGATCTTTTGATGCGCACGACCAACGGCGCGCAAATGGCGCGCCGATTGATCGACGTTCTGGTCACCGGCTTTGTCCGGGACGCTTTGACCCTGGTCGGGCTTGTTGTCGTCATGGTCTACCAGCAGCCGGTTCTTTCGGTCATGTTCTTCATCGTGGGACCGGTCGCGTTGCTGGGCGTGCGTTACCTGTTGAAAAGCGTGCGCGCGATCATGCAGGCCGAGTTCAAATCTCTGGCCGAAATCATCCGCGTTCTTCAGGAGACATCCAGCGGCATCAAGGTGATCAAGGTCTTTTCCCTTGAGGACCGGATGATAACACGCATGGAGACGGCGATCCGATCGGTCGAAAAACGATCCAACGACATCGCCAGATTGCAGTCCATCGCCAGCCCTCTGATGGAGTTTCTGGCAGGGCTCGCGGTCGCTGGCGTTCTAGTCGTCAGCACCATGGGAATCGCCGGTAGCGAACAGCCCTCGGCGGGCCAGTTGATGTCGTTCATCACAGCGTTGCTGATGGCTTATGAGCCCGCCAAGCGCCTCTCGAAGATGCGGGTCCAGATCGAAGCCTGCATGGTCGGTGTCGGCATGCTGTTTGGATTGCTGGATCAGGAAGACACCATGCAGGAAAGCCCGGACGCGCATGATCTGCAAAAAGGTCCGGGCGAGATTGCCTTGCGCGACGTCACGTTTGGCTATCACGGCGCCGTTCCGGTAATTCAGGAGATGAACCTGAAATTCGAGGCCAAAAAGACCACCGCGCTGGTGGGTCAGTCCGGCGGCGGCAAATCGACCATTTTTGGTCTCATCATGCGGTTCTATGACCCCGATCAGGGCAGTGTGGAGATCGATGGGCAGGACCTGCGTGAGGTCAGTTTTCCCTCGTTGCGCCGCAAAATCTCTTATGTCGGTCAGGATACATTCCTGTTCTCGACATCGGTGATGGAGAACCTGCGCTGCTCGGCGCCCGACGCATCAGATGAAGAGGTGATCGAGGCCGCGAAAGCCGCGCATGCCCATGACTTTATCAGCGATCTGCCCCAGGGCTACGACACGCCGGTTGGCGAAAACGGAACCTTCCTGTCCGGGGGCCAGAAACAGCGCATCGCGATTGCCCGCGCCATTCTGCGCAATGCCGAAATTTTGCTGCTGGACGAAGCCACCAGTGCGCTCGATGCGGAATCGGAATCGCTGGTCAAGAACGCTTTGGACGCTCTGACAAAGGACGTGACCGTGATCGTGATCGCGCACCGCCTGTCGACCATTCTGGAAGCGGATCAGATCATGGTGGTACAGGACGGTGCCATTGTCGAACAGGGCAATCTGGATGAATTGATGCAGTTGGACGGCAACTTCCGCCGCCTGTTCGATCAGCAGTTCAAAAAACACGACTCGACCCCGGAAGTCGCAGAGTAACTGCGGTCCGGTTTGCTTCACCGACTTTGGGTTCGGCCATTCGGTGGCCAAATAAACAGGCTTTAGGCACACAAATCCGTGAAAGCCGGAATTTTGTATTCCTTTCAATTGCAAATCTGCCTACCTATTAGTAGGTATAGTTCAAACCCCAAAAGGCGACACGCCCGTCGCGTGCAGTCTGAACCGCCCGCAACCAGCCAAAGGAACATAGACCCATGGAACTCAACTCGGACTTTTCCTCCCGCGTCGTTGTTCACTCGGATCAGCTTGAATGGCAGCCCTCGCCCATGAAAGGCGTGGACCGGCGCATGCTGGACCGGATCGGAGGTGAGGTCGCCCGCGCGACAACCATTGTCCGCTACGCGCCGGGCAGCAAATTCTCGGCCCATACCCATACGGGCGGTGAGGAGTTCATCGTGCTGGACGGCGTGTTTCAGGACGAACACGGAGATTTCCCGGCGGGCACCTATGTGCGAAACCCGCCAACCTCGCAGCATACGCCGGGGTCCGCGCCGGGCTGCACGATCTTTGTCAAACTCTGGCAGTTTGACATGGAGGACCGCACCCAGTTCCGCAAAACCATGGCCGATGAACTGGCCGCGCCCAAGAATGGCATCGCTACCGCAACCCTGCACGAAGACGCGCGCGAGATTGTCACCTACAGCCATCTCGACCCCGGCGCGTCGCTCGCGTCCGACGCGACCGGAGGCATCGAACTGCTGGTCATCGATGGCTCGATGACGACCGGCGGCGATGCATTGACCAAGAACGACTGGCTGCGCCTGCCCGAAGGTGAGCCGCTGTCCGCAATCGCGGGACCGGACGGTGCCAAGGTCTGGATGAAGACCGGCCACTTGCCCTTTGCCAAAGCACCGGAGGTTTGATCCATGCCTGCCGAAAAGCCACTCGCACTTGTCGCTGGGGCCGGGGCAGGCCTTGGCCAGAGCCTGCTCGCCCGGTTTCAGGCCGGCGGCATGACCGCCGTGGGTCTGGGCCGCACGACGCCGGACAATCCGGTCGGTGCGTTTCATCAACTTGATGTTTCTGACCCCGATGCCGTTGGCCCCGTGGTCGCCGATCTGATCGCAGCGCATGGCCCGCCAAAGATCGTTGTCCACAACACTGCGGAACTGGTGATCGCGCCTTTCGCCGAAACCTCCCTTTCAGACTATCAGCGGACGTGGAAATCCATGGTCCAGTCGCTGGTCGTACTGGGCCAGTCTGTCCTGCAACCTATGGTCAGCGGTGGCGGAGGTACGCTGATCGTTTCCGGTGCCACAGCCTCGCTGCGCGGCGGGGCGCGGTTTTCCGCTTTTGCCTCAGCCAAGTTTGCGCTGCGGGGGCTGACGCAATCTCTGGCGCGCGAATACCAGCCAGCGGGCGTGCATGTGGCGCATGTGATTCTGGATGGCATCATCGACACCGCCAGATCGCGCGGGCTGCACAGTCTTGACCCGGCCAAGATGATGAAGACGGACGAGATCGCCGAGGTCTATTGGCAACTGGCCCACCAGCCCCCGTCGACCTGGACCCACGAACTGGATCTGCGCCCGGCCACAGAAGGGTTCTGAACGATGCGTACCCAAACGCTCATCATCGGCGCGGGGTTGTCGGGGCTCAGCCTCGCCTCACAACTGGCCCGGGAAGGCCGGGATTTCCTGCTGGTCGAAGCGCGGGACCGGCTGGGCGGGCGTATCCTGACCCGGCAATTGGGCGGCGGCCAGTTCGATCTGGGCCCGACATGGTTCTGGCCCGGTCAGCCGCGGATCGCCGCGCTGATCGAACGGCTGGGGCTGGAGTGGTTCGAACAATACTACGAAGGCGCGCTGAGTTTCGAAGATGAGCGCGGGCAGGTCGAACGCGGACGGGGCTTTGCCTCGATGCAGGGGTCGTATCGTTTGAAACAGGGGTTTGGGGCCTTGATTGATGCGCTGGCCGCCGAAATTCCGGAGGGGCGTTTGCACCTTTCCACTCCCATCGACGCACTTTCAAAATCAAGCGACGGAGTTACCGCAACCGCCCGCAACGGTTTGATCTTCCACGCACAACAGGTTGTGATGGCCCTGCCGCCTCGGGTCGCTACGAACATCGCCTTTTCCCCAACCCTCCCCGACCAGACCGTCGCCGCGATGACCGGGGTCGCCACATGGATGGCTGGTCAGGCCAAAGCCGTCGCCGTTTACGAAACCCCCTTCTGGCGCAAGGCTGGCCTGTCCGGTGACGCGACAAGCCGCCGGGGCCCGATGGTGGAAATCCACGATGCCTCGCCCGCGAAGGACGGCCCCTATGCCCTGTTCGGATTTGTCGGCACGCCCCCGCAAACGCGTCTGGACGAGCCGATGCTGCGCCAACTGATCGGGGCGCAACTGGTCCGCCTGTTCGGACCCGAAGCCGCTAACCCTCTGTCGCTCAGCATCAAGGACTGGGCTTTTGACCCATTCACCTCGACCGAGCGGGATCTGCAGCCGCTATACGCCCATCCTCGGTATGGGCTTCCACACGCGCTGAAAGATATCTGGGGCGACCGGCTGATTTTTGGCGGCACCGAGGTCGCGGTTCAGTTCGGCGGCTATATCGAAGGGGCCCTGGAGGCGGCAGAGACCGCGTTGGCCCGTATCGCATTGGAAAGGGTCTGATCCGCCATGACAACAGACACCAAAACAGCCTTGCTGGACGTTGCTGAACGCGCCGCGCGGGCGCGGGGGTTCGATGGTTTCAGCTATGCCGATCTGGCCGAAGCGGTCGGCATCCGCAAAGCCTCGATCCACTATCACTTCCCGACCAAAGCCGCCCTGTCCGCCGCGTTGATGGAACGCTACCACGCAGCGATGGACGACCAGTGCACCGGCATCGAAAGCCAGTACAAAACCGGTGCCGAACGTCTGCGCGCCATGATTACGCTCTATCGCAAGGCGCTGAACGGAGGCGAAACGCTGTGCCTGTGTGTATCGCTCATCTGCGGCCGCGAAAGCCTGTCGGACGAGGTGATCGAAAAGATCAGGACGTTCAGGGCAATGATGATACAACGGATCACTGCGGTCTTCGAACTTGGGCGGCAAGACGGAACGATCCGGGGCGTTACCAACCCGACCGCCGATGCCCGCGCGACGCTGGCCCTGCTCGAAGGCGCGCATCTGTCTGCCCGCGCCGAAGAAAACGTGGCGAGTTTCGATGCGGCGGTCGATATCCTGACCTCTCGTCTTTGATCACGCCGCTGCAACACCTCTGGCAAGACACCGCTCACGCGTCGGGTCACAATGGCGTCGGCCACCCTTTCACCCATGCGTCTACTTGGATATGACGGATACAGCGCCAGCGGAGCATCGCGGGCCTTCACATTCCGCGCCCTGTAGTCAGGAGAGCCCCTTGATGTCGTTTCGTCCCTTCGCATTTGCGGCCCTGCTTGCCGGAGCATCACCGATTGCGGCCACGGCCCAGGAGGCCGAAACCACCGGTTCGGGCCTGTTTCTGGAACTGAACACGGTACAAGACGCGGGCCAGGCCTGCCGACTGACCTTTCTGGCCCGAAACCAGACCGGAACCCCCATCGAGAAAGCCGTGTTCGAGACGGTGATCTTTGACGCCAACGGCGGTGTGATGAGCCTGTCCCTGTTTGACTTCCGCGACCTGCCCGCTGACCGCCCCCGTGTGCGCCAGTTCGACCTGTCCGGCACGGCTTGCGCCGATGTCGGGCAGGCGCTGATCAACGGGGCGAACTCTTGCGTGGTCAACGGCGCGGAAAGCGATATCTGTCAGCAATCGCTGTCGCTGAGCAGCCGTGTGGATGTGGAGCTTCTGGGATGAGCATTCTTGACGCGTTTCGTGAAATTCTGGCCCTCGGCGGGCCTGTTGTCGCCATCCTGATCGTCATGTCCGTGCTGACACTGGCGGTGACGATCTACAAGCTGTGGCAATTCGCGGCCTGTGGCGTCGGGCGGCACAAGGTCCTGTCCGAAGCACTGGCCGCCTGGGATGCAGGCGACCGGGCAGCCGCCCGCGCGCATCTTACCAAAAGCGGCAGCTATCTTGCGCCCATTGTCAGTGCTGCGATGGATGCGCCGGACACGCCAGGCCTCGATGACCGGCTGGACGCCGAAGCAGGCCTTGCGCTTGCAGGGCTGGAACGCGGGTTCCGCCTGCTCGACACGGTTGCCCAGCTTGCGCCCCTGCTTGGGCTGTTCGGCACGGTTCTGGGCATGATCGAAGCGTTTCGCAGCCTTCAGACCTCTGGCTCATCGGTCGATCCGTCGCTTCTTGCGGGCGGCATCTGGGTCGCGCTGGTGACAACCGCCGTGGGGCTGGCGGTGGCGATGCCCACGTCGATGGTGCTGTCGTGGTTCGAAAGCCGCACTGCGCGGGAAAGGGTTTTTGCCGACAAGGCCCTGCGCACCATTCTGGTGCCCGGCCATGCCCTGCATGAAGTGGCGGGCGCTGGACGCCCCGGAACCGCACCGGAACATGCGTAACCCGGCCCCCTTTATCCGGCGCCGCATGGCGATGACGCCCCTGATCGACGTGATCTTTCTTTTGTTGCTGTTCTTCATGCTGACCTCGACCTTTTCACGGTTTGCCGAGATCGAGCTAAGCAATGCAACGGCGGGCAACGCGGCCTCGGGCGATACTACCGAGCGTGTATTTGTACAGCTTGGCCCCGACCGGCTGGCGCTGAACGGCGCGCCGGTGACGCTGGACGAGCTGGTCGCACAGGTCGAAACCGGACAGGTCCTGATCAGCCTTGATACCGAGACCTCGGCCCAGCGGCTGGTGGACCTGCTGGTGCCATTGCGTGGACGCGATGGGCTGACCGTGACGGTGTTGGAGTAAGGCCATGATCCGCCACGCCCGCCCCCGCCGGTCCCGCGATTCGACCATTCCGCTGATCAACGTTGTGTTCCTGATGCTGGTGTTCTTTCTGATCGCCGGCACCGTGGCCCCGCCGCTGGATCCCGATCTTGACCTCGTGGACACTGCCGAGCTTGAGGGGCGTGAGCCGCCCGATGCGCTGATCCTGCATCAGGATGGCACGCTCAGCTTTCGCGGCACGCCGACCGATCCGGAACGCTACATGGCTATCCATCAGGACGGGCCCGTGCGCATCCTGCCCGACCGGAACGCCCCCGGCCCGCGGCTGATCAAGGTCGCGGGGGCGCTGCGCAGGCTGGGCGCATCGTCTGTGTTTCTCGTCACCGAGCAGGCTCTGGAATGATCCGCCGGTCGGTTTTCGTCGCCGTGGTGGCCGCCTTGGTGTCACTTGTTGTGCATATCCTTGGCCTGAGCATGACCGCACCCAATCTGGCCGCGCCGCAGACCACGGAAACCGCACCCGACACGGTGGCTTTGGGCAACAGTTTCGAAGACCTTGCCGAAACCCCGTCTGAACCGGTCGAACCGGAACAGGCGGAAACCCCGGAACCTCCGGTTGAAACCCCGCCGGAACCCGAACCCGCCGAGATACCGACCAGTCAGGCCAAGGTGGCCTCGCCCGATCCGCAGCGGGTGTTCGCGCCCGACACGGGAACCTCGCAGATTGCCCAGCCGGAAGCGCCGGAACCCGAGGTGATCGAGCCTGTCGGCCAGCCCGACAGCGAAGAAAGTGCCAGCGATGAGGCAACCGAAACCCCTCCGGTCGAGCCCGAAACTGTCGCTGAGGTCCCGCAGGGCACGCCAGATGCAACCGTCGAAGCCCCAGCCGAGGCACCGGTCGCACCCGAACAACTGGCCGCACTGCCAGCGCCCGAGGTCACGGCAGTGCCTGTGATCCCGCTGGAGCGTGACGCGGTTGAACCGGACATCTCTGCCGAGCCGACGCCCGAGGACACCGAAGAAACCGAGTCCAAGCAGGCCGTGACCGCCTCGATCCGCCCGCGCCTTCCTGATCGCAGACCACAGACAACGCCGCAGGGCACGCCCCAAAACCTGAGGAATTTCGACAATCTGAAATTCCCCGAACAAACCATCGACTCGCCGCTGACCGTCTATCGCCGGGAAGGGCTTGATGCCTTTACCCGCAGCGACTCGGGCACACGGTCCGGGGGCCGTGGTCCCGGAAATGCGAACGAGACGAACTATGCCGGTCGGGTGCTTGTGCATCTCAATCGCGCGCCGCCGGTTTTTGTAAAGGCTCGCGGGTATGCGCAGGTGTTTTTCCAGATCGACCCGGATGGCTCGCTGGCCTGGGTCGATATCATCCGCAGTTCGGGCTCGCCGGATGTGGAGCGCGCGGCACGGGAACAAGTGCGCGTCGCCGCGCCCTTCCCGCCGCCGCCGGGTGGGGTCAGCCGGAAGCTGTCATTCTATTACCAGAACAGCCCGCCGGGGGGATAACCGGCGCTAGTTGCGCTCCGAGAACGGATCGGGCGGCGTGTTCAGCCGGAGGTGCCGCATGAACGCCCGCGCGATGCGCGGGATCGGGCGCTGGTCGGACACGACAAAATGCCCCCGGTAGCGCATGGGCGAGTCAAACCGGACAAAGGCCAGATCGGGCGCGCGGTACATGTAGACCGGGAAGGGATTGATGACGGCCAGCCCCAACCCCTCGCGCGCCAGATCGGCTGCTGCGAATGAGGTGGATACCTCGGCTACAATATGGGGTTCGGCACGGGCCTGATGCAGCAATCGGTCAAGCTGGCCCCGACGTCCATGCCGGTATGTCAGGGCAATCAATTCCTGCTGATGCAGGTCCGATGGCGTCAACACATCGCGCTGCGCAAGGGCGTGTTCTGGCCGCATCACACAGACCGCAGGCGACGCGCGAAAGGGGATGAGTTTGATCCCTGCCCGGCTTTGCTCGATCCCTGTCACCGCCAGATCGGCCCGGTTTTCCAGCACGCCAAGCGTCACCATATCCGATGTCGTGACTTCCAGATTGACAAAGAACCCCGGGTTCCCGCGCAGAAAGCTGGCGATCAGCGACACCAGATAGCGATGGGCGTAGCTGGGTGGTGCGACAAGTCGCAGGGTTTCCTGCACTGTTTCGCTGGGGCCGTCGATGCGGTCCAGCGCCTCGAACAGCGGATCAAGCCGCATGTTGAGGCGAACCGCCTCTTGCGTCGGCCGCAGCCGCCCCGCATCGCGTTCGAACAATGTCTTACCCAATCGGGATTCGAGGCTGCCGATCGACCGGCTGACCGCAGATTGCGACAGGCCAAGCTGGCGCGCTGCCGCCGCTGTTGTTCCCGCCTGCATCAACGCACGCAGGGCCTGATACTCGGGCAGCGAATGCCAGTTTCTGGGCTTTCCCATCGCGACGGACCCTCATGAAAGCGACTAGATCAATGAGTAAAACTCATTGAATTTTTTGGCAACAATGATGATCCGGTCTGTTAGCGTGTGTCGAAATGAGACTTTTTGCGGCCACACAATGATGACTTCCACACCCCCGATCTTTGACGGCCACAACGATGTCCTGTCAAAGCTTGCCAAAGCTGGCGGGCTGGCCGGGGCCAAACGGTTCCTGTCCGGCCTCGATGGTGCGATTGACTTGCCCAAGGCGCGGACCGGCGGCTTTGCCGGGGGCTTCTTTGCCATCTGGGTGCCATCGCCGATGGATGCGGACGCCAAGATGGAAGAGATGGTGCAGCCGGAATACGACCTGCCGCTGCCGGATCAGATCGATGCCGAAGACGCCCTGCCCTCGGCCCTGAGCCAGGCGGCCATCCTGTTCGAACTGGAACGTCTGGACGCGCTGCGCGTGGTGCGGTCGGCAGCCGATATTCGCACCTGCATCGCGGATAACCGGATCGCCGCGATCCTTCACATCGAAGGGGCCGAGGCCATCGATACCGATCTGCACGCGCTGGACGTGTTCCATGCTGCGGGCCTGCGGTCGATCGGGCCGGTCTGGAGCAGGCCAAACATCTTCGGCCACGGGGTTCCGTTCAGATACCCTTCGGGGCCGGACACTGGCGACGGGTTGACCGATCACGGCCTCAGATTGGTGCGCCGGTGCAATGATCTGGGCATCATGCTGGACCTGTCGCACCTCAACGAACGGGGGTTCTGGGACGTGGCCCGCCATTCCGAGGCGCCGCTGGTCGCCACCCATTCCAACGCCCACGCCATTTGCCCCCATACCCGCAACCTGACCGACGATCAGCTGCGCACCATCGCCGAAAGTGACGGGATGGTCGGCCTGAACTTCGCTGCCGCGTTCCTGCGCGAAGACGGGCGAATGTTGCCGGATGTGCACTTAGTTCAGGTGATGCGGCATCTGGATCACCTGATGGGGATACTGGGCGAGGATCGGGTCGGGCTGGGCTCGGACTATGACGGGGCCATCGTACCGGATGAGATCACCGATATCTCGATGCTGCCTCAATTACGGGATGCCATGCTGCGGCATGGATACGGCGAAGAGCTCGTCAAGAAGCTCTGCCATGAGAACTGGTTGCGGGTTCTGGAAAAGACCTGGGGATCGTGACCAAAACCAAATGACAGAGAGGACAAAATGAACGCATTCAACAGATTACTTACCGGGGCCGCGCTAAGCTTGGCGCTGGCCGTGACATCGAACGCGGCGATTGCCGAAACGCCGCCCAACATGCTGGTTATCGCCAACCGGATCGACGACATCACCACGCTGGACCCGGCGGAAAGCTTTGAATTCGCAGGCTCGGATGTCAGCCGGAACGTCTATCAGAAGCTGGTCAATTTCGACCCGCTGAACCTCGACGCCGGGTTCCAGCCCGAGATTGCCGAAAGCTGGACGGTGTCCGAGGACGGCAAATCCATCACCTTCAAAATCCGCGAAGGGCTGAGCTTTCATTCCGGCAATCCGGTGACGGCAGAGGATGTGCAGTTCTCGCTCAGCCGCGCGATCATTCTGAACAAAACGCCTGCCTTTATCCTGACCCAGTTCGGCTTCACGCCGGAAAACGTCGAGCAGACAATCGTCGCGGATGGTGACACCGTGACCATCACGACCGACAAGCCTTATGCGACTTCTTTCGTGCTGAACTGCCTGACCGCCACCATTGGCGGCATCGTCGACAAGAAGACGGTGATGGAGCACGACAAGGACGGCGATCTGGGCAACGAGTGGCTCAAGACCAACTCGGCCGGGTCGGGGGCTTATTCGCTGGTCAGCTGGAAGCCGAATGAAAGCGTTACGCTGCAATCCAACCCGGATTTCTATCTGGGCGCTCCGGCGATGGAGCGTGTGGTCGTGCGACATGTTCAGGAAAGCGCCAGCCAGCGCCTGCTGCTGGAACGCGGTGACATCGACGTTGCCCGCAACCTGAACCCCGAGGATGTGGCCGGTGTGTCCTCGTCCGAAGGGATCCGCATCGCGGACGAGCTGAAAGGCCGTCTGATGTATGTCTCGCTGAACCAGAAACACCCCGAACTCAGCAAACCGCAGGTCCGTCAGGCGTTCAAGTATCTGATCGACTATGAAGGCATGCGCGACAGTTTCCTGAAGGGTCAGTACACGATCCATCAGAATTTCCTGCCGCAAACCTATCTGGGGGCCTCGGACAACAACCCGTTCACCTTCGACGTCGAAAAAGCCAAATCCCTGCTGGACGAAGCGGGTGTCAGTGGCCTTGAGATCGAAGTCGGCGTGCGCGAAGCGCAGGAACGTATCGAGATCGCGCAGGCGCTGCAGAACGCGCTGGGTCAGGTCGGGATCAAGATGAATATCACCGTGGGCACCGCCAAGCAGATCCTCGCCCGCTACCGCGCGCGGGAACTGGACGTGTATCTGGGCGCATGGGGGCCAGACTATCCCGATCCGCAGACCAATGCGGGCACGTTTGCCTATAACCCCGACAACTCGGACGCGGCCAATGCCACCGGTCTGTTGGCCTGGCGGAACTCGTGGGATACCGGCGGGTTGACCGAGATGACCGCTGCTGCCGTGACCGAGAATGACACCGCGAAACGCGCCGATATGTACAAAGACATTCAGGCACTGTTCCGCGATACATCGCCCTTTGTCGTGATGTTCCAGCAGATCGAGCAATCGGCGCTGCGCGATAACGTGACCGACTTTTCGACCGGTCAGGCGATCACCTCGGCCTCGTATTGGCAGGTGACCAAGTAAATGGCGTTGGCCGAAAGACCTCAGGGGGGGCGCCGTTCGGCGCCTCTCCTCCATTGGGCCAGAAGCATATTGGCGACGCTGGGCACCATTGCGATTACCATGCTTGGCCTGTTGTTCGTGACCTTCATCATCGGTCGCGTGATGCCCATCGACCCGGTGCTGGCCATCGTCGGCGAGCGCGCGTCGCAATCGACCTATGATGCGGTGTATCAGGAGCTTGGCCTCGACAAGCCGCTGCTGGTGCAGTTCTGGTACTATCTGCGCGACGTGCTGCAGGGCGATTTCGGCGACTCGCTGCTGAACGCGCGACCGGTGTCCGAAGATATCGCCCGCGTCTTTCCGGCAACGCTGGAACTGGCCACGCTTGGGGTGCTGATCGGCATCCTGATCGGCGTGCCACTGGGCGTGATTGCCGCCGTCAAACGGGGCTCATGGATCGACCAGATCGCCCGGGTCGTGGCGCTGGTGGGCTATTCGATGCCGATCTTCTGGCTGGGCCTGATGGGCCTGCTGGTGTTTTACGGAATTCTCGGCTGGGTCGGCGGGCCGGGCCGTCTGGACATATTCTATCAGGACATCGTGCCCACGCGCACCGGCCTGATCCTTGTGGACAGCGCGCTGGCGCGGGACTGGGATGTGTTCCGCAACGCAATGTCTCACATCATTCTGCCTGCGGCTCTGCTGGGCTATTACTCGCTGGCCTATATAAGCCGGATGACGCGGTCCTTCATGCTGGAACAGCTCTCGGCCGAATATGTCATCACCGCGCGCGTCAAGGGCCTGTCCGAGCGGCAGGTGATCTGGCGCCATGCGTTCAAGAACATCCGCGTGCAACTGATCACCGTGATCGCGCTGAGCTATGCGAACCTGCTGGAAGGGTCGGTTTTGACCGAGATCATATTCAGCTGGCCCGGCATCGGCAGCTATATCACCACCGCCCTGCTGAGTGCGGATATGAATGCCGTTCTGGGGGGCACGGTTGTGGTCGGGCTGATCTTCATCTGCCTGAACATCTTTTCCGACCTGCTCTACCGGTTCCTGGACCCGAGGTCGAAATGAGCGATCTGACCCTGAAACAATGGCTGCTGACCGACGCGCCGACCTCGCGCCGTCATGCCAGATTGTCGAGCCTTTACAAAGGCTGGCTGAATCTGCGGTCCAACTCGATGGCGATGGTTGGCCTGACCATCCTGATCGTACTGATTTTCACGGCCATCCTGGCCCCCATTCTGGCCCCGCATGACCCCTTTGTTCAGGACCTGTCCAGCCGCCTGAAACCCATCGGGACCGAGGGGCATTTGCTGGGCACCGACAGTCTGGGCCGGGATATCCTGTCGCGCCTGATCCATGGCGCGCGCATCACGCTTTACATCGTGGCGCTGGTTGCGCTGATCGCACCGGTTGCGGGGCTGCTAGTGGGAACGGTCGCGGGCTATGCAGGCGGTTGGGTGGATGTGATCTTGATGCGGATCACCGATATCTTCCTGGCTTTCCCGCGTCTGGTTCTGGCGCTGGCTTTCGTGGCCGCCCTTGGCGCGGGCATCGAAAACGCGGTGCTTGCGATTTCACTGACCGCATGGCCGCCCTATGCCCGCATGGCGCGGGCCGAGACGCTGACCATCCGCTCAGCCGACTATATCAACGCGATCCGCCTGCAGGGCGCGGGGCCGTTGCGGATCATCACCCGCCATATCTGGCCTCTGTGTATCTCATCCCTGATCGTCCGCGTGACGCTTGATATGGCGGGGATCATTCTGGCCGCCGCCGGTCTGGGCTTTCTGGGTCTGGGCGCGCAGCCGCCCAGCCCGGAATGGGGTGCAATGATATCCGAGGGCCGCCGGTTCATTCTGGATCACTGGTGGGTCGCCACCGTGCCGGGGCTGGCGATCTTTACGGTTTCGCTGGCCTTCAACCTGCTGGGCGACGGGCTGCGGGACGTTCTGGACCCAAAGGACGGTGGCCAATGACCCTGCTGGATGTCGAGGACCTGTGGGTTCGGTTTCCAACCCGGCAGGGCGTATTCGACGCGGTGCGCGGCGTGTCGTTCTCGCTTCGGCGCGAGCGGTTGGGCATCGTGGGCGAAAGCGGCTCGGGCAAATCCATGACCGGGCGCGCGATCTTGCGGCTGATCCGCAAGCCCGGGATTGTCGAAGCGAGCCACATCAATCTGGAAGGCCGCGACTTGCTGACGCTGGATGAGCGCGAGATGCGGTCAGTACGCGGCAAGCAGATTTCGATGGTCATGCAGGACCCCAAATTCTCGCTCAATCCGGTCGTCACGGTCGGCGAACAGATCATGGAGGCCTATCTGCAGCACAATTCCGGCTCGCGGCAGGCGGCGCGGAAGAAGGCCATCGAGATGTTGCAGGATGTGTCGATCCGCGACCCCGAACGGGTCATGCGGTCCTACCCGCACGAAGTCTCGGGCGGCATGGGACAGCGCATCATGATCGCGATGATGCTGATCCCCAGCCCGAAGATTCTGATCGCGGACGAACCGACCTCAGCACTGGATGTCAGCGTTCAACGGCAGGTTCTGAATATCATGGACGGGCTTGTGAAAGAACGCGGGATGGGTCTGATCTTTATCAGCCATGACCTGAATCTGGTGTCCGAATTCTGCGACCGGGTGCTCATCATGTATTCCGGGCGCATTGTCGAAGTCTGTCAGGCCAACAAGCTGCACGAAGCGACGCATCCCTATACCCAAGGTTTGCTGAATTCCCTGCCCCGGTTGGACGAAAAGCGCGATCATCTGAGCGTTCTGACCCGCGACCCGTCCTGGGCGGATGCGCCAAGTGTCAGGGGGTAAGATGACCGCACTCGATATCCAAGGTCTGAATGTCTGGTTCGGCGGTGCCCATGACCGCGTGGATGCGGTCAGGGATGCCGCGTTTTCAGTGATGGAGGGCGAAAGCTTCGGCCTTGTCGGCGAAAGCGGATCGGGCAAATCGACTATTCTGCGCGCGATCACCGGATTGGCCCCGCAATGGTCCGGCAGGATTTGCGTGGAAGGCCGCGATCTGTCCGGCGCCAAACGGGACCAGGCGTTTTTTCGGACCGTGCAGATGGTGTTTCAGGACCCCTATGCCTCGCTCCATCCCCGGCACACGGTCGATCAGGTTCTAAGCGAGACCCTCAGCCTGCACGGAATGGGCGACATTGACGAGCGGGTGATGACCCTGCTGAACGACGTCGGTCTGGGGCAGCGGTTCCGGTTCCGCTATCCGCATCAGCTTTCCGGCGGCCAGCGCCAGCGCGTCGCCATCGCCCGGGCCTTGGCGGGCGAGCCGGATATCCTGCTGCTGGACGAACCCACATCGGCCCTTGACGTGAGTGTGCAGGCCGAGGTGCTCAACTTGCTGACCAATCTGCGGGCCCGGCGCAACCTGACCTATCTGATGGTGTCTCACGACCTGCCGGTGATTGCACATATGTGCGACCAGCTTGCGGTGATGCGAAACGGAGAAATCGTCGAGGTCATGACCGCCGACACGTTGCGCTCCGGGACGCCGATACACCCCTATTCGCAGGAATTGCTAAAAGCCTCGGTCGCGCCTCAGTGATTTCAAGTTCAGGGGATCGGTGTATGGTGGCCGGTACGGTCGGGCATCCACCCAATATCAGACATGAGGCATCACGTGACAGACGCATCAACAAAACAGCTTTCGCTCACCGAAATTCGGGACCTGGCCAAATCTTTTCTGACCTCCGCCGGGATGGACGACCATGGCAGCGACGTGATTGCGGATATCATCATGCTGTCCGAGCGGGACGGACCGCGCAGCCACGGGCTGCGCAACCTGCCCGCCTATGTGCAAAGCTTCACGTCCGGCTACGCCAATCCCGCCGCCTCGCCCACCGTGACCCGCATCGCGCCGGGGGTGCTGCGGGGCGATGCCGATAACGGCTATTATCAGATTGCCGCCCGCGTAGCGCGCGCGGAATTGATCTCGACGGCCCGCGAAAACGGGATCGCCGCCTTCACCTGTGCCAATTGCCACCATCTGGGGGCCCTGCGGTTCGATACGGAACCCTTGGCCGAGCAAGGGCTTCTGGCCATTGCCGTCATCAACTCGCTTGCCCTGGTGGTGCCCCATGGCGGTGAAAGGCCGGTCTTTGGCACCAACCCGATGGCCTTCGCCTGCCCGCGAGAGGGCGGCGCGCCGATTGTTTGGGATCAGGCCTCGTCCACCGCGGCCCTGCTGGAAATCAAGCTGGCCGCTGCCGAAGATCGCGCGTTGAAACAGCCCTCGGGTCTGGACGCCCATGGCCAGCCGACGACGGACCCGGAAGCCATACTGGAAACGCGGTCTATGCTGCCTTTTGGCGCGCACAAAGGCGCAGCCATCGCCTTTCTGGTCGAGGTTCTGGGCGCGGCTTTGGCTGGCGGCACACTGGCTGTCGACAACGCTGACCGCGAGGCACACGACGCGCTCAACATCAAGGGCGGCGCAACCCTGATCGCGCTGGACCCGACCCGCTTCGGCAATCCGGCCTTTGACGATTACGTCACGCGCATCTGCGCCGAGATCGAAGGCAACGGGCAGGCCCGGGTGCCCGGCGACGGGCGGCTAAAAACCCGCGCCGATGCCGAGGCCAATGGCGTGCCCATTAGCACTGATATTCTGACCGCTCTCGACGCGCTTAGGGTCGGGCGTTAAGTAACGCCCCTGCGGCAGTGAGTAAGGAACCACCCGAATGCATATTGAACCTTTCGGCGTCGAAATCTGGATGAACGAATGGGAAACCAGATGCGACTGGAACCTGGCCGAAACCTGCGTCGAAAGCCTGACAATTCAGGAACTTCTGGCGCTGACAGGTCGCAACGCCACCGATCTGTCCGACCTGCTGGACATGAAGATGACCTATGGGGCCATCGAAGGTTCGGACCGGCTGCGCCGTGCAATTGCGGCGCTGTACGACCGGCAGGCCCCGGAAAACACCATCGTCACCCATGGCACGATTGGCGCGAATATGCTGGTGCACAAGACTCTGGTCTCGGCAGGTGATCGCGTGGTGGCCGTGGTGCCGACCTACCAGCAGCATTATTCGATACCGGCCAGCATCGGGGCTGACGTGCATCACCTGCACCTGGGCGAAGAAAACGGGTTTCTGCCGGATCTGGACGAATTGCGCGCCTTGGTCGAGCCGGAAACCCGCCTGATTGCCATCAACAATCCCAACAACCCGACCGGCGCGCTGATGGATCGGGCGATGCTAGAACAGATCGCCGAGATCGCCCGCGCCGCGGACGCCTGGATTCTGTGTGACGAGGTCTATCGAGGCACCGATCAGGACGGGTCGGGCATGACGGCCTCGATCGCGGATATCTACGAAAATGGCATCAGCACCGCCGGAGTGTCCAAGGCCTATTCGCTGGCCGGGCTCCGGCTGGGCTGGATCACCGCCCCGCGCGAGGTGATCGAGGCGGTGACGATCCACCGCGACTACGACACCATCGCGGTCGGGATGATCGACGATCACTTTGCAGCACTGGCTTTGGAGAACCGCGACAAGCTGCTGGCGCGCAGTCAGCAGATCACCCGTGGCAATCTGGCGATCCTGCGGGACTGGGTGAATCACGAACCGGGGATTTCATGGGTTCCACCCCGTTCGGGCACCACGGCATTGCTGAAATACGATCTTCCGATCAGTTCGCGGGACTTCTGCGTCCAATTGCTGCAGGACACTGGCGTTCTGTTCACGCCGGGCGCGGCGCTGAACATGGAAGGGTATGTCCGCATCGGCTACGCCAACAACCCCGAGATTCTGCGGCAAGGTCTGAAACGCGTGTCTGGGTTTTTGTCCGCACAGCGATCCTGACTGCGTTAAGTGCCCGCCCCTGCCGAATGAAACGCTGCGGCAGTTCACTTTTGCCGCCACAACCGGCCAAAAAACGCCTTGGCCGGGTCTTTTCATTCGCGGTTTCTTGCCGGAGTGGATATACCGTGTTGGAAAGGTCAAGGGCCCGCCTTAAATCGCGGGTCTCTCTGATCTCCCACTGCCTGTTGCGGAAGAAAAACCTTGAAACCGAATACCCGTATGTCTGCGGCCCCCCGTCATGAACTGCACAATGTGCGCAATCAGGGCATAACCTTTCTGGGACTGGCCTTTCTGTTCAGCATATTCGTCAACCTGCTGATGCTGACCGGCCCCCTGTTCATGCTGCAGGTCTATGACCGGGTTCTGGGCTCGCGCGCCGTTGAAACGCTGACCGCCCTGTTCCTGCTGGTTGCCCTGCTCTACGGGCTGATGGCGATGCTGGATTTCGCCCGTGGCCGGATCGTGGCGCGGTTCGGGGCCCGCTTCCAGTCGCAACTGGACGAACGGGTTTTCGACGCCACCCTGCGCCGGTCCCTGATCCCGCAGACCCGGTCCGCCCCGGCAACCGCCTTGCGGGATCTTGAAACGATTCAAAGGCTTTGCGCCTCACCCGTGTTACTTGCAGTGATGGATGTCCCGTGGACCCCGGTCTTTCTGGCCGCGATCTTCCTGTTCCATCCCTTGCTCGGCTGGCTGGCCGTAGCGGGCGGAGGGTTGCTGATCGTCATCGCCCTGCTGAACCAGGCGCTGACCCATCGCAAAGTGGCCGAGGCGCAGACCTCGTCGGCGCGGGCTAATGCCTTTGCCGAGCACGCCCGGCAGGCGGCCGAGGTTGTCCGCTCGCAAGGCATGCAGGAGGACGTGACCAAACGCTGGCTGAACCAGCGTTCGGACGCGCTGCACCAGACCATCGCGGCCAGCGACTGGACCGGCAGCTTTACCTCCCTGACCAAATCGCTGCGGCTGTTTTTGCAATCGGCCATGCTGGCGCTGGGTGCCTATCTGGTGTTGCAGAACGAGCTGACGCCGGGTGCAATGATTGCCGGTTCGATTCTGCTGGGCCGCGCGCTGGCTCCGGTGGAACAGGCCGTGGGTCAATGGGGCATGATCGAACGCACGCGGACGGCGTGGATATCGCTCAGCCGGTTTCTGGATCAGACCCCGCCGGAACGGCCCCGTACCAAGCTGCCGACCCCTGCCGCGCGCCTGACGGCCAAAACCCTGACTGTCATCCCGCCCGGTGCATCGACCCCGACGCTGCGCAATGTCAGCCTGCGGCTTGAGCCCGGCAAGGCGCTTGGCGTCATCGGGAAAAGCGGGTCCGGCAAGACGACGCTGGCAAAGGCCCTGCTGGGCCTGTGGCAACCGGCAGCAGGCGAGATCCGGCTGGGGGGTGCTACGCTGGACCAGTATGACCCTGACGATCTGGGCCACCACATCGGTTATCTGCCGCAAACGGTCACGCTGTTTAACGGCACCGTTGCCGAAAACATCGCCCGCATGTCCGAAAACCCGGACCCTCAGGCGGTTGTTGAGGCTGCCAAGAAAGCCAAGGCGCATGACCTGATCCTGACGCTGGAAAAGGGCTATGACACCTTTCTGGAAGGCAATGACAGCCAGTTGTCCGGCGGCCAGAAACAGCGCATCGCGCTGGCGCGGGCGCTTTATGGCGATCCGGTATTGCTGATCCTGGACGAACCGAACTCGGCGCTGGATGCGGACGGGACCGAGGCGCTGAATGCCGCCGTGCGCGGGCTGAAAGCCGAAGGCAAGGCGGCGATCATCATGACCCACAGGCCGCAGGCGATTTCCGAATGTGACGATCTGGCGGTGGTCGAAAAGGGTCAGGTGGTGAAATTCGGCAGCCGGGACGAGGTGCTGAACGCGATGGTGCAGAATGCAGGCGCGATCAAGCGCAAGCTCAGCCAGGTAGGTGAATGATGCCCGCTCAGACCAAACAGAAAGCCCGCCCCGTCTGGCGGATCACCGTGCCCGCGCTGGTCGGATTTGCCGCGCTGGCCATTCTGGTCGGTGGGCTGGGCATCTGGTCCATCAAAACACAGCTTGCAGGTGCCATCGTGTCGTCAGGCGTGATCGAGGTGCAAAGCAACCGGCAGGTGGTGGAACACCCCGATGGCGGCGTTGTCGGCGAGATTTTCGTCCGCGATGGCGATGTAGTAGCCGAGGGCGACATGCTGCTGCGGTTGGACGACACGTTCCTGTCCTCGGAACAGACAATCGTCGAAACCCAACTGTTCGAACTTCTGGCGCGCAGGGCCCGGCTGGAAGCCGAGCGCGACGGGGAAAACTCGGACCAACTGGCGTCACGGCTGGGTGACGTGCAGCAGGAATACGACATCGCGTCTGATCTGATCGCCGGACAGCAAAGCCTGTTCGATGCGCGGCTGGAAACGAAGAACAAGCAGACGGAACAGTTGAGCAAGCAACTAGTCCAGATCGAAAGCGAGATCGAAGGCACCGAAGCGCAACTGGTATCCCTGCGCCGTCAGGTCGAACTTATTCGGGAGGAACTGGACGATCAGCAAAGCCTGCTGGACCGTGGCCTGACGCAAGTCAGCCGGGTTCTGGCCCTGCAACGCGAAGAGGCCAGCCTGACCGGCGAAATCGGCAGGCTTGAAGCGGCGGTGGCGCGTCTGAAAGGCCAGATCGCCGCGACCGAGATCGAGATCGTCGAACTGTCCGCCACACGGCGCGAAGAGGCGATCACCACTCTGCGCGAGGTCCAGACCCAGATCGCCGAACTGGCCGAGCGGCGCCTGTCGCTGGCCGAGCGCCTGTCGCGGCTCGATATTCGCGCGCCGGTCACAGGCCGCGTCTACGACAGTCAGGTCTTTGCCCTGCAATCCGTTATTCAACCTGGCGAGCCGATGCTGTATGTGGTGCCGCAGGACACGCCTTTGCTTGTTGCCGCGCGTGTGGATGCGATCCACGTGGACCAGTTGCATGTCGGTCAGCCCGTCGCCCTGCGCTTTTCCGCCTTCAATCAGCGCGAGACCCCGGAATTGGACGGCCATGTGGTCAACGTCTCAGCCGATACGTTCACCGACGAGCAGACCGGCTTCACCTTTTACAGGGCCGAGGTCGCCCCGGACGACGGCCAGATCGAACGGCTGAACGGCCAGGAACTGCTGCCCGGCATGCCGGTCGAGACCATGATCAAGACCGACGAACGCACACCGCTGTCCTATCTGGTGAAACCGATGGCCGATTACTTCAACCGCGCTTTCCGCGAATAAACCGGCCAACGGTTCCCAGGTTCAGTCTTTCCTGACGTCGCCCGCAAACCGGGCGGCGTTTTCTTTGGCAAAGGCGCCGGCATCTGCATTCTTGTCCCAAAATTGCGGATTGGCTTTGGGAATCGTCAGCGCCTTTCGGACAGCGGGCCGGGCATCGATCCGGTCGAACCACGCTTTCAGATGCGGCAGGTCGTCAACCTCGACCCGCGCCCAGACATAGGCGCGCGCCCATGGGTACAGCATCATGTCGGCGATGGTGTATTCCTCGGCGGCAATCCAGTCTCGCCCGTCCAGCCGGGCGTTCATGACCTCCAGCAGACGGCGGCTTTCGTCGACGTAGCGGCGGATCGAAAACGGTTCCTCATGCCCGTTCGGGGCTGCGATATGCTGGAAATACATCGCCTGCCCCATCATCGGGCCGACATGGCCGACCTGAAAGAACAGCCATTGCAGAACTTCGGACCGTTTAACCGGGTCGGATGGCAGGAATTTCCCATATTTTTCCGCCAGATGCCACAGGATCGCACCGCTTTCAAAGATCGCCCGACCTTCGGCCCGGTCGTAGATCGTCGGGATCTTGCCATTGGGGTTCAGCGCCAGATAGTCCGGCGTCTTCTGTTCCTGTTTGGAAAAGTTGATATGGGTCAGGTCGTAGGGAACGCCAGCCTCCTCAAGGAATATAACCGGTTTGTAGCCGTTCATAGTTCCGGCGGTGTAAAGATGGATATCAGGCCGGGACATTTTCGACCTCGGCAAACAGGGTTTTGAGATGTGCGTCGAAGCGCAGGAAATCGGCTTCGATCGTCGGGTTCTTCATCACATCAAACGCGGCAAATGTCGGCAGCGGCTGCATGCCCAGAAACTTGCCGTTCAGGTGCATCGGCCTGAGCAAATCATCGACGCTACCACCGGCAAAGAACGGCTCTGCCTGGTCGTCAAACGCCTCACTCGGCGCGTTGAACGTGACCGCCAGCATGTATGTCTTGCCGTTCAGAGCACCCCCCATCCCATGGTTGGATTTCGGGGCATCCGATGTCCGACCATCCCCAACCGCCAACCGGCCATCTATTCCGGCCGTATAGACCTCGTCAATGTACTTCTTGAACACCCATGGCACACCCATCCAGTTCACCGGAAACTGCATGATGACCACATCCGCCCAAAGATGGGCGTCAATTTCGGCATTTGCGTCGTAACCGTCCGCAACGGCGGTGACCCGAACCCTATGCCCCTGCCCGGAAAGCTGGGCGCGGGCCCGTTCGGTCAGGCTGGCATTCAGCCGCCCGGGCGCAATGTCGTAAGGTTGCGTGCCGTTTACAATCAGGATGTTGCTCATTTCCATATCCTCAAGATTGAAGCCGCCCCCTTGACTTGCAGGGGGCACGAGCCGAAGTTGTGGGTGGCGGGAATGAAATGCAACCAGTTTACTTTTTGTAACCTATAGAAATCGAACGGAACCGCGCCATGCATGCAAAGATCGAAGAGGATGCCAAGGGCCGCCGCACCGTGGCCGACGCCTGCTCCGAGCCCTGCGCCATCGAACGCGGCATGCGGATTATCGGCGGCAAATGGACGGGCTCGATCCTGTGGCATCTGCGGGACGAACCGGTTCGGTTCAACGATTTGTCCCGGATGATCGGCGGTGCCAGCAAAAAGATGATCTCGGAACGTCTGAGGCAGCTTGAAGCGCAGGGCCTTGTCCACCGGCAGGTGATGGATACCGCGCCCGTGTCCGTGCAATACTCGATCACCGATTTCGGGCGCACCGCGCTGGGATTTCTGGAAGAGCTTCGGAAGTGGAGCGATGGCCTGCCGCAGGCGCTTGCGGATGCCCAACAGGCCACGGCAACTTCTAGCGTTGAATGACGGCGTTTTCCCATTCCGACAGGAATTTCTTGCGCTTCAACCGGTCCAGATAGGTCAGCAACGCCGGGTCCAGCGATATGGCCGCACGCTCGTCTGTTTCTGTGCCGGATATCAGCTGGGGCAGCGCGAACCCCTTGCCTGAGGGCGCGCTGTTTTGCTCGATCAGGTGACGCACGAACATCGCGGCGGATTTTGGGTCCTGTGCATCTTTAAGAACCATTGCCGTGCGCATCATGGTCGTTTGAAAGTCCGAAGGCAGAATGATTTCCAGCATGTCCTTGCCTTCGGTCCGAACAGCGGCATAGCTGCCAAGCACATTGTACGCGACGGCGATCTTCCCATCGGCCAGATCGTTGATCATATTGGCAGAACAGCAATACAGGCGCACATCAAGGCCGCCCAAAACCTCCATCAGCCGCCAATAGGTCTCAGACGCGCGGGCGTCCTGGGTGGCGAACAGATAGCCTAGACCAGATTGGCGGATGTCGTAGGTCCCGACCTTGCCGCGGAAGTCCTCGGGCCGGGCGCGCAGGATTTCGATCAGGTCCTGCCGCGTCTGCGGGATCGGCCCACCTGCAAATGCGTCGCGATTGACCACGATTGTCGCGGGTTCCGACGTGAACGCAAACAGGCGGTCATGCCATTGGGCCCAGGGCGGAAGGGAAACATCTTCGACCGGCAGGGCGAACCCGTCATTGGCCAGTTTCAGTTGCAAGTCCATGGCGCTGGAGATGACGATATCGAATGCATCGGGCGTCGCCCGGACAAGCCTGTCGATATCTGCGGTGCCGGTCACAAGATATTCGACCGAGATCGAGGGGTTCTCGGCCACGAAATCCTCGATAATCGGCGCGAACAAGGCAGTGTCGGTGCTGGAGACAACGCGCAGGCGCGCGCCTTCGCCGTCCGTGTTGAAAACCCGCTGATCTTCCCATTCATTGGCCCAAATACCGGCGGGCAACAGGCACAGGATCAGAACGATAAGATAACGCATGCGCCGCCCTCCGGTTGGTTGGTCAACACAAGCGAGCCGCCATGCGCCGTTGCAACATCCTGCGCGATGGTCAGCCCCAGACCCGAGCCGATGGTGCCGGTTGCGTTCTGGCCCCGTTCGAACCGCCGCGTCAGCGTTTCGATCTCATCCGCAGGAAAACCGGGGCCCTGATCGATGACCTTGATCCGAACGTCAGGACCAGCAGTCACATTAATGACGACGGTACTGTCGGCAGGCGCGTATTTCAGCGCGTTGTCGATCATGTTGCGCACCGCGTTCTGGATCAGGATCGGATCGCCGGAATAGGTCAGTTCGGCATCGCCTGCCAACGACAGCGACAGGTCTTTCATCTCGGCAATCGGGGTCAGCCGTTGCACAAGCTCGCGGATCAGGGCGACCAGATCGATATCCTCGCGCACCAGATGGTCGGCCCGGAAGGTGATCATCGCGTGATCCAGCAACTGCCCCGCCGCACGCGAGCTTTCGTCGATGGCCCGGACCATGGAACGCAAAGCCTCGCGGTTTTCTTCCTTTTCGACCCGGTGCAGGGTGGCATCGGCATAGGACCGGACCGTTGCCAGGGGCGTTCGCACCCGATGCGCGGCCTCGGCAATGAAATCCTCGGACTGGCTCAGCGATTGGTCCAACCGCCCCATCAGCGAGTTCAGCGATGTGACCAGCGGTGCCATCTCGCGCGGCACCGGTTTTCGGAACGGGCTCAGGTCCTGCGGCCCGCGGCGTGTGACCGAGTTGGTCAGCTTGTTGAGCTGACCGATGGTCGATGAAGTCGCCCAAAAGGACAGCCCGGCCGCCAGAGCAAAGAACCCCAGCCCCAGCAGCGCCGCATTGCGCGAGATCTGGTCCAGCGTCTCGGCCAGAGCATCCTGTGTCTGCCCCAGCGCCACCTCAATCTCGGTCTGTCGGCCCAGCCCCACCAAAGTCCGGCTGGCGCTGACCTGACGGACGTTTTCGCCGCGCACCTCGCCGGACCGGAAGGTCCATCTGCCATCTGCGGCCACCTGGGTCAGCGGCAAATCCTGATAGCCGGACAGGAACTCTCCGTCCTGAAAAATGGCGTAGAACACCCGGTCATCCGCCGGGGTAGTCAGCATCGAAAACGCCGCATAGGGAATGTCGACCTCAAGCTCTCCGTCCCGCAGGGCAGCCGCGTCCAGGATCGAGGTCACCGACGCACCCAGAATGTTGTCCTGCCCCTGCTGCGCGACCTGGGCGGCGTAGTTGCGGACCGCAAAGAACAGCAGCAGCGCAAGAATCGCCGCCCCGCCGATCAGGGTCAGCACCAGACGGTTTCTTAGCGATCCCGATACGGTTGGACTAGCCGCCATGATCCAGCCTGTAGCCAAGCCCGCGCAGGGTGGTGATTTTCAGGTCGGAGTTTTCAAGATGTTTGCGCAGGCGGCCCACATAGACCTCGATCGCATTGTCCGAAACATCGTCGTCATAGGAAAACAGCCGGTCGGCCAGTTTCTGTTTGGAAAACACCTGACCGGGGGCGTTGATGAACAGTTCCAGCAGGCGCAGTTCCCGGTTTCTGAGCGGCACGGCACTCCCGCCAACCGTCAGATGACCGGCCACCGGATCAAAGACGATGCCGCCAATTTCAATCGTCGATTTCGAGATACCTGACTGGCGGCGCAAAACGGCGCGGCAGCGGGCCTCAAGCTCGGCATGATCGAAGGGTTTAGTGACGTAGTCATCCGCCCCCAGATCAAGCGAGCCGATTCGATCCGACACCTGGCTGCGCGCGGTCAGAACGATGACGGGCGTGTCCAGATGACTAGCTCGATGACGTTTGAGGAAGTCGCGCCCGTCGCCATCGGGCAGCATGATGTCCAGCAGGATCAGATCATATTCGCCGGTTTCCACAAAGGCCGTCGCATCCTCTAATTTCGCCGCATGATCAACCACATGGCCGTCCAGCCGCATGCGTGAGCTGATCGCATTCGCGAGGTCCTGATTGTCTTCGACCAGCAGAAATTTCATCGCGTCCCAGCAGTTTTTTCGCGCGTGACAGGTTGATGTCAGGTTGATGTGTTTTGGTTCAGCATAATCTGAGCCGCCCTGCGGCCGGTTGTCAAATGGGAGGAAAACATGACGACATTCAAACTGGGCCGCCGCGCCCTGATCGCAGCCGTGGCTGCAATGGGCCTGACCGGACCCGCGTTGGCCGACGGCCATGAGGTCGTGGACAGCATCCACTTTCTGATCCCCGGCGGCGCAGGCGGCGGTTGGGATGGCACCGCCCGCGGCACGGGCGAGGCGCTGACCAAGGCCGGTCTTGTGGGCACCGCGTCCTACGAGAACATGTCCGGCGGAGGCGGCGGCAAGGCCATCGGCTTTCTGATCGAAAACGCAGACAGCAACCATGGCACGCTGATGGTCAACTCGACCCCCATCGTGATCCGCTCGCTGACTGGTGTGTTCCCGCATAACTTCCGCGACCTGACGCTGGTTTCGGGCACCATCGGTGACTATGCGGCGCTGGTTGTGGGCAAAGACAGCCCGATCAACTCGATGGAGGATCTGCTGGCCGCTTATGATGCCGATCCGGGCGCCACGGCGATCGGTGGCGGTTCAGTGCCGGGCGGCATGGACCATCTGGTTGCGGCCATGGTGATGGAAGCGGCTGGCAAGGACGCGCTTGGCGTCAAGTACATCCCCTATGACGCAGGCGGCAAGGCCATGGCAGCCCTGCTGTCGGGTGAGATCGCAGCCCTGTCCACCGGTTTCTCGGAAGCGGTCGATCTGGCCAACGCGGGCGAAGTCAAGATCATCGGCGTAACCTCGGATGAGCGTGTGGATGCAGCCCCCGATGCGCAGACCATGAAGGAACAGGGCATCGATACCACCTTCGTCAACTGGCGCGGGTTCTTTGCGGCACCCGGCCTGCCCGAAGACAAGCTGGCCGCCTATCAGGATGCCATCGCCAAGATGTACGACACCCCCGAATGGGAAGAGGTTCGCGCACGCAACGGTTGGGTGAACATCCACAACTCGGGCGACGATTTCTCAACCTTCCTCGAGCAGCAGGAACAGCAAATCAGCGATCTGATGAAGAAGCTGGGCTTCCTGTAAGCACCACCCACGGCAGAGCGGTCCGCCGCTCTGCCACACTTATATAACACATAAGGGAGGGGATACCATGGCGTTGGATCGCTGGATCGCGCTTGTCTTGCTGGGAGTTTGCCTGACTTATGGCTACGCAGCCTGGTTCACGATGGATGGCAGCCTGCCCCCTTTCATGCAGCGCAACCCCATCTGGCCAAGCACCTTTCCCAAAGTACTGTCGGTTCTGGGCATCATCGCCTGCGCCATCATCCTGCTGGGGTTCGAGAAATCGGAACCAAAAGAGGCGGACATCGATTACCGGCGGCTTGGGGAGTACCATCTGGGTCAGGCGCTGATGCTGCTGGCGCTGATGGTGGTCTACGCGCTGTGCCTGCGCCCCGTCGGGTTCCTGATCTCAACCTCGGCCTTCCTGATCCTCGGCTCGTTTATTCTGGGCGAGCGCAAATGGCATATCATGCTGCCTGTCGCCCTGATTGCAACAGGGTTCGTCTGGTATCTGGTTCAGGAAGTTCTTGGCATCTACATGCGCCCTCTGCCGGGCATTTTCGGAGGCTGACATGCTCGAAGGACTTCTGATCGGCCTGCAAACGGCATTCTCAATCCAGAACCTGCTGATGGTCGTGGCCGGCTGTCTGATCGGCACATTCATCGGCATGTTGCCGGGGCTCGGCCCGATGTCGATCATCGCCATCATGATCCCGGTCGCGATTTCCATGGGCGATCCCTCGGCCGCGCTGATTCTTTTGGCTGGGGTGTATTATGGCGCGATCTTCGGCGGCTCGACCTCTTCCATCCTGCTCAACGCGCCGGGGGTCGCGGGCACGGTGGCTTCAAGCTTTGATGGCTATCCGATGGCGCGACAAGGCAAGGCCGGCAAGGCGCTGACCATCGCGGCCATCGCCAGTTTCGCGGGTGGCACGCTGGGGGCTGTGCTGCTGATGGTCTTCGCGCCCGCCCTGTCCTCGGTCGCGCTTTTGTTTCATTCCGCCGAGTATTTTGCTCTGATGGTCGTCGGCCTGTCGGCCATCGCCGCCTTTGCCGGGTCCGGTCAGGTGGCCAAGGCGATGATCATGACCGTCCTCGGGCTGATCATGGCAACTGTCGGCGAAGGCGCTTTGTTCAACCTTCCCCGCTTCACCATGGGCATCATGGATCTGCAATCGGGCTTTGGCTTCATCACCCTCGCCATGGCGATGTTCGCCCTGCCCGAGGCGCTGTTTCTGGTCCTGAAACCCAAGGATCTGAAAGGCGATGATGGCGAAATCAAAGACCTGCGCATCACCAAGGACGAGGCCAAGGCCATCGCCCCAGTCGTGGGCCGCCAGTCCGTACAAGGCTTTTTCATAGGCGTCCTGCCCGGTGCGGGCGCCACAATCGCCAGCTTCCTGGGCTATGCGGTCGAACGCAACATCGCCCCAAAAGAGGAGCAGGAAGAATTTGGCAAAGGCTCGATCAAAGGCCTTGCCGCGCCTGAGACGGCGAATAACGCCGCCTGCACCGGCTCGTTCGTGCCGCTGCTGACGCTGGGCATTCCCGGGTCCGGCACAACCGCCATCCTTCTGGGCGCGCTGATCGCGCTGAACGTCACGCCGGGGCCGCGGCTGATGATCGACGACCCGCAGATATTCTGGGCCGTGATCATGTCGATGTTCATCGGCAATCTGGTCCTGTTGATCCTGAACCTGCCGCTGATCCCCTATATCGCCAAAGTTCTGGCCGTTCCGCGCAACTATCTGATCCCATTCATTTTATTCTTCACTCTGATGGGGGCCTATATCGGCCAGAACAATGCCACCGAGTTGCTGATACTGGTCGCGTTCGGCATCTGCGCCACGGCGCTGAAATTCGCCGACTACCCGCTGGCACCGCTGCTGATCGGCTTCATCCTAGGCGGCATGATGGAGGACAACTTCGCCCGCTCCATGCAGCTTTATGATGGCATCGCGTTCATCTGGGAACGCCCGATGACGCTGGGCCTGCTGGTGATCGCCGCCCTTCTGGTGCTGCTGCCCAGCTATCGCGCGCGGCGCGCACGGGCGCGGGCGGCAGGGGTCGCGGATGGCGACTGAGCCGCTGGCAGGCATACGGGTTCTGGACCTGACCAACGTTCTGGCCGGACCCTATTGTTGCTATCAGCTTGCCCTGATGGGGGCCGAGGTGATCAAGGTCGAACGCCCTGTCGGCGGCGACCTTGCCCGCGTTCTGGGTGCAGATCCCGATCGAAACAGGGCGGGGATGGGGATCAGCTTTCTCGCGCAGAACGCGGATAAGAAATCGATCACGCTGGATATGAAATCCGTTCAGGGCAAGGACCTTCTAAAACGGCTGGCCCGGACTGCGGATGTGCTGGTCGAAAACTTCCGCCCGGGCGTCATGGACCGTCTTGGTCTGGGATATGAGGTGCTGCGCAGCGAAAACCCGCGCCTGATCTACTGCGCCATCAGTGGTTTCGGGCAGGACGGCCCGCGCCGGGACGATCCGGCCTATGATCAAATCGTGCAGGGCATCAGCGGTGTCATGTCGATCACCGGCGCAGCGGACACAGCCCCCTACCGGGTCGGCTATCCCCTGGCGGATACGGTCGGCGGGATGACCGCCGCTTTTGCCGTGGCCGCCGCGTTGAACGCAAATCCGCGCGGGGCGTTTCTGGATGTGGCCATGTCCGAGGCCGTGATCTCGACCATGGGTTGGGTGGTCTCGAACTATCTGGTCGGTGGCGTGACCCCCGGCGCGCATGGCAACGAAAACACTACCTCGGCCCCGTCCGGCACTTTCGCCACCGCCGACAGCCCCATCAACATCGCCGCCAATCGGGACGAGCAGTGGCAGGCCCTCGCCCGGCATCTTGGGCGCGAGGATCTGATGGACCACCCGGATTATGAAACACGCGAGGACCGGAAGCGGAACCGCCTCGCGCTGCGGGACGAGTTGGAAAAAACACTGCGCACCCGTCCGGCACGCGACTGGGTTCGAGACCTGAACGCACTGGGTGTGCCGACCGGGCCGGTTCTGACCGTGCCCGAGGCCCTGTCTGATCCGCAACTGGCAGACCGGGGGCTGATCGGAACACTCGGCGGCGTTCGGGGCGAGGATATGCAACTGGCGGGCAGCCCGGTAGTCATGGATGGCACACGCCGGATGCCTGCAACCGCACCGCCGGAACTCGGGGCGGACAATCATACCATCTGGTCCGAGGTTGGATTGACCGATACCGAGATCGATGCGCTGCGCCGGGAGGGCGTGATATGAGCGATGTGTCCGACTGGTGGAAAACCGCGATCATAGACATGGAACCCGGCCGGATCGAATTGCGCGGGCACCCAATTCAGGACCTGATCGGCAATCTCAGCTTTGCCGAGATGATCTGGCTGATGGTGCGCGGCGACCGCCCGTCACCCGCGCAAGCGCTTTTGTTCGAGGCGGCACTGGTTGCCGCTGTGGATCACGGGCCGCAGGCTCCGTCCATTGCGACGGCCCGCATGGCCGTAACCTGCGGGCTGCCGCTGAACAACGCGATGGCTAGCGCGGTGAACATGCTGGGCGACATCCACGGCGGCGCGGGCGAACAGGCGGTTTGCCTGTATCACTTCGTGGAAGACCACCCCGAGGGGCTGCCGAACGCGCTGGACGAATGGATCGCCGCGCAGGGGAAAATCCTGCCCGGCTTCGGCCATCGGTTCCACACGCCCACCGACCCCCGAGCACCGCGCCTGATGGAGTTGGTGGGGGATGCAGTTGCCAAAGGGGCTTGTGGCGGTCGATACCGCCAGATCGCGCTGGACGTTGAGGCTGAACTGGCCCGTCGCAAGGGCAAACCCGTTCCGATGAATATCGATGGGGCCACGGCGGTCATTTACGCCGAACTGGGCTTCGCGCCGCCCCTCGCGCGCGGGTTGTTCTGCCTGTCCCGCTCGGTCGGCATCCTCGCCCATGGCTGGGAGCAGATGCAGCAAGGCGGGCGCAACAAGGGGCCGACACCGCCGCACTATCGCTGGACTTATACCGGTGGGGACGACCAATAGCGCATCCTCGTCGGTCCGACGGCAGATGTTTCCCTACGCCTTCTTGCGAAACTCGGGGGCCCGGACAGCGATCAGATCGGCAGCGGCGCGGGCGATGACCAGTTCTTCATTGGTGGGCACCACCATGACGGCAACGCGGGACAGGTTTGTCGAGATGATCCGTTCGTTATCCGCATTGGCGTTCGGGTCGATCTCAAGACCCAACCACCCCATTCCCGCGCAGACCCGTTCGCGGACAAGACGAGAGTTCTCGCCAATACCGCCGGTAAACACCAGCGCGTCTATCCCCCCCAAAACGGCGGTCATGGCCCCCAGTTCCCGCCGAAGCCGGAAGGTGAAGTAGCTGATCGCCTGCCGGGCCTCTTTCGTGTCGGCCTGTTCCAGCGTGCGCATGTCATTCGACAGGCCCGACAAACCCAACAGCCCGGATTTCCTGAACAGCAGGTCCGAGATTTCGTCGGCGCTCATCCCCTCCTGATCCATCAGATACAGCAGAACGCCCGGATCAAGCTGCCCGCAACGGGTGCCCATCGGCAAACCGTCGAGCGCGGAAAACCCCATGGTCGAACCCACTGACCGGCCACCGATCATGGCACACATCGACGCGCCATTGCCCAGATGCGCGACAACGACCCGGCCCGCGTGCAGGAACGGGGCGGTTTCCGCCAGATGGCCCGAGATGTATTCGTAGCTGAGCCCGTGAAACCCGTAGCGCCGCACACCTTTGTCGTAATACTCGCGGGGCAAGGCGAAAACGTCGTTTTCCCACGGGTGGTTGCGGTGAAACGCGGTGTCGAAACAGGCGATCTGAGCTGCGTTCGGAAACCGCTGCATGGCCGCCCGAACACCTGCAAGGTTATTGGGCTGATGCAGCGGCGCAAACGGCGACAGCTTGTCCAGCGCCTCGATTGATGTTGCGGTCAGCGGCAAGGGGGTTGTGGTATCCGGTCCGCCGTGAACAACGCGGTGACCCACGGCACCGACCTTACAGTGGGGAAAGACGCGATCCAGCAAGCCCAGCACGCAGTCCAGCGCGGCGGCGTGGTCCGGTATGTCTCCGGCGGCGTCATTGGCAACCGCCTTGCCGTCCGCCGTTGTGGCGTGAAGCGTCGACCCGGACTCACCAATCCGTTCAACGACCCCGGCGCAGACCTCAACCGGGTCAGGCTCGCCCAGCTCGAACAGACCGAATTTCAGCGAGGACGATCCCGCATTCAAAGTGACGACATGGGTCATCTGATCCCTCCTGCCATTGCCGACAGACGCGCCGCGTGCAGCGCGGCGACCGCGCAGGAGGAAAGCCGCGCCTTGTCATCATCCGCCCGGCTGGTCAGGATGATTGGCACCTTCGCGCCCATCACCACGCCGGCCCCTTCCGCATTTGCAATAAACGTCAACTGCTTGGCCATCATGTTGCCCGCGTCCAGATTTGGCACCACCAGAATATCGGTCTGACCGGCGACCGGCGACACGATCCCCTTGGTGCGCGCAGCCGCCAGGCTGACGGCGTTGTCCATCGCCAGGGGGCCATCCACCAGCCCGCCTTTGATCTGACCACGCTCGGCCATTTTGGACAGCAAAGCCGCATCGACCGAGGACCGGATTGCCGGGTTCACCGTCTCGATCGCCGACAGCACCCCGGCCCTTGGTTCTTCGATCCCCAGCGACAGCGCCAGATCAATCGCGTTCTGGGTGATGTCGATCTTGGTTTCCAGATCCGGTTCGATATTGATCGCGGCATCCGTCACCAGCAAGGGTCGGGGGTGGCCCGGAACGTCCATCACGAACACATGAGTGAACCGCCGCCCGGTCCGCAGCCCGTTATCGCGCCTCAGCGCTGCCTTGAGCAGCTCGTCCGTGTGCAGATGTCCCTTCATCAACGCCTTGGCGCGGCCTTCGGCGACAAGATCCACCGCCGTATTCGCCGCCGTGAAGTGATCACTTACCGGTACGACCTCAATCCCGTCCAGCGACGCGCCAATCTGGTCTGCGGCCGAGGTGATTTTGTCCGGATCCCCGATCAGGATCGGCTGAATGATCGTCTCGCGTGCAGCCAGCAACGCCCCGCCCAGCGAGTTCGGCTCTTCCGGGGCGACAACCGCAGTGGGCATCGCGGGCATCGCATGGGCCTTTTCAAGCAAGGCGTCGAAATGGCGGTGCCGCTTGACGACCAGACCGGGCAGGTCCAGTTCGGCAAAAACCATTTCCTTTTCCGGTGCGATCACAACCGCCTGGCCGCTGACAATGACAGCCCCGTCCGAGACACGCGAAACGCTGGTGTCGAACAGAACCTCTCGGTTCGGTCGCTTTTCAAGGACCGTCACTTTCGACAGCAGCTCATCCCCCGCATAGGCGCGCGCGTAAAACTCAAGGTTCTGGGATTTGTACAGCGTGCCCGCCCCCGGCAGGATGTTGCCCAGCACGGCAGAAATCAGCGCGCCGACAAACATGGCGGGCGCGACCGCCTCGGGGATATTGTCGCCATCGCCATCTTCGGTCGCCAGATGAAGCGGATTGTGGTTGCCGGAGTTGTTGGCAAACACATAGAAATCATCGACCGAGCAACTGCGCAGCAATTCGGCGGTATCGCCGATTTCCAGGCGGTCATAGGGTTTGTTCTTGTATTGCATGTCTTCGTCTACCCGGCTTCGGAAACCTGCCCGCTTTTTTAGTCATACCGCGACGCGTAGGTGCCGCTGCTTAATGGCGATCTGTTATGCCGACGGCAAGTATCACTGTAGAACGTCAAGTTCCAACGTTGCGGCGTCAATGCTGCTATGCAGCATTGGTTTAACACTGGTATGACAGGGTGCTATGGCGAACGGCATCCGTCAGGGTTTGCGGCGGTTTGCCCCTCCGTTCTTGCGCATGGTCAGGCCAATCCGTTTGCGGGGCACATCCACCTCGACCACCCGCACCTTGACAACCTGCCCGGTCCGGACAACCTCGTGCGGGTCTTTGATAAAGCGGTCCGCCAGTTGGCTGACATGGACCAGCCCGTCCTGATGCACGCCGATATCCACAAACGCGCCAAAGGCCGCAACGTTTGTGACCGTGCCTTCCAGTTTCATGCCCGGCTTCAGATCGGTGATGTCCTCGACCCCGTCGGTGAATGAAGCTGTTACAAAGCTGGGCCGGGGATCGCGACCGGGCTTTTCAAGCTCGGCAAAGATATCGCGCACCGTAGGCAGGCCGAAGCGGTCATCGACAAACTGCTCGGCCCGCAGCCGCTTCAGCGCTCCGTCATGGCCCATGATCTGCCGGATATCGCGCCCGCAGGCCGCAACGACGCGGCGCGCTACGTCATAGGCCTCGGGGTGGACCGAGGAGGCATCCAGCGGCTCGGCCCCGTCGCGGATGCGCAGAAAGCCCGCGCATTGCTCGAACGCACGCGGACCAAGCCGTGCGACGTTCAGCAGATCGCTGCGGGAACTGAACGGCCCGTTCAGATCGCGATGGGCAACAATGGCCTCGGCCTGCGACGGCCCAAGCCCCGATACATGCGACAGCAGCGGGGCCGAGGCGGTGTTCAGATCGACGCCCACGGCATTCACCACGTCTTCAATCGCCGAGTCCAGCGATTGCGACAGGCGGTGCTGATCCACGTCATGCTGATACTGCCCGACACCGATGGATTTCGGCTCGATCTTGACCAGTTCCGCCAGCGGGTCCTGCAGGCGGCGCGCAATCGACACCGCACCGCGCAGCGAAACGTCAAGATCGGGAAATTCCCGCGCCGCCAGTTCCGAAGCCGAGTACACCGAGGCCCCCGCCTCGGACACCACAACCTTGGTCGGCGCTTTGACCGATTTGGGCAGCAGGCCCAGCGTGTCCGCGACCATCCGTTCGGTTTCCCGGCTGGCGGTACCGTTGCCGATGGCGATCAGTTCGATGCCATGGGCCGAGATCAGGTTCAGGATCGCCGCCTGCGCGCCGCGAAGGTCGTTTTTGGGCTGAAACGGATAGAGCGTATCCGTCGCGACCAGCTTGCCGGTCGCATCGACCACAGCCGCCTTCACCCCGGTCCGGATACCCGGGTCCAGACCCAGCGTGGCCCGCGCGCCCGCCGGGGCCGCAAACAAAAGGTCCTTGAGGTTGCGCGAGAAGACCTGAATCGCCTCATCCTGCGCCCGGCTGCGCAGGTCGGCCATCAACTCGACCATCATCGACAGCGACAGCTTCACGCGCCAGGTCCAGCCCGCCACTTTGCGCAGCCATGTATCCCCCGGCCCGCTGCCGCGCGTCTGCAGATGGGCCGCCACGATGTTTTCGGCCCGCGCCGCGCCGAAATCCGGTTCCGGCGCGATGTCCAGCGTCACAATCCCCTCTTTCGATGCGCGCAGCATGGCCAGCACCCGGTGAGACGGGACACCGGACCACAATTCGGAATGGTCGAAGTAATCGCTGAACTTGGCGCCTTCCTTCTCTTTCCCCTCGATCACCCGCGCGCTCAGCACCGCTTCGCGCTGCATGAATTGGCGCAACTCGCCCAGAAGGGCGGCGTTTTCGGTCAGACGTTCGGTCAGAATGTCCCGCGCCCCGTTCAGGGCATCTTTCACCGTCGGAACCGCATCAGACACATAGCCTGCCGCCAAGCCTTCGGGATCGGCGTTGCGGTCGCCGAGAATGGCGTCTGCCAGCGGCTCCAGCCCGTTTTCGCGCGCGATCATCGCCTTAGTGCGGCGCTTGGGCTTGTAGGGCAGATAGATATCCTCAAGCTGCGCCTTGGTGTCCGCCTGCGCGATGGATTTGACCAGATCGTCGGTCAGCTTGCCCTGTTCCCTGATGGATTTCCGAATCACTTCGCGCCGCGCCTCGAGCTCTCGCAAGTAGACCAGCCGCTCGGACAGGGTGCGCAGCTGCGTGTCGTCCAGCCCGCCCGTAACCTCTTTGCGGTAGCGCGCGACAAAGGGCACGGTGGCCCCGTCATCCAGCAGATTGACCGCCGCGCTGACCTGTTCGGGGCGCGCATTGATTTCGGTGGCGATGGTGCGGGCGATGCGGTCCAAGGGGTTCTCCTGACACTGGGCTGGAGGGGTTTCTTAGCCAGCCGTTTCAGTGAGGGGAAGAGGGCGCGAACCCGCCCGCCGAATTTTCCATTCGTAAGGTCACGCCTCAACCAGATAGCGCTCGGACAGGGGCAGGCTGGCCGCGCCCAAGGAGCGCGCATCGGGGCCGACCGTCCCGGCGAAAATCATCGGCCGTTCAAGACCGGTCAGGTTCAACTGCGACAGCCGCGCTTTGACCGCTTCGATCAGCCGCGCCTTGACCGGCAGCGGCAGCCAGCCGTCAATTTTCACACATTCGAAGTCGATGACACTGCAGGACGACGCAATCGCATGGGCCAGCCCATAGGCCGCCTGCCCAAGCCAGTCGTTCAAAAGCGGTTCCGGCACATCCCAATGCTCGGTCGTCTCCCAGATCGAGGTGCCCTGACCGCGCACGGCAACGGACCGTTCCAGAGTATAAAGGCTTGCGACATCGATCAGCGGCTGCACCTGCCCTGCTTCGGTCGGAACCAGCAAGGGCCCAAGCGCCCCGGCATTTCCACGGCCCGAAAAGATCGAGCCGTTCAGGACCACGCCGCCGCCGATGAAATACCCCATGTAAAAGTACAGAAAATCCCGGGGACCTTCCTGAGGCCCAAAGACCAGTTCGGCCCCGCAGGCGGCGGTTGCATCATTTTGCAAGAAAATCGGGATGTCGCAGGTCTGCGCCAGGACGGCTTTGATGTCGGTCTCCCGCCAGGGGTCCATCTTCTCCTGCGGGACCTGCAGGGTTTGCGCCCAGTTCCAAAGATAGAACGGCATCGCGATCCCCAGCCCGGCCACGCGCGTCTGCGCCGCGGGCGACAGGCCGGACATCATCTGCCCCAGATATTCGTTTGCAAAATCCAGCGTCGCATCCGGGGTCGGATAGTCATAGGTGCGACCTGCGCGCTGACGGACGTTTCCCAGAAAATCCGTCAGCACCAGTTCGGCGCTGCGTCGTCCGATTTTCAACCCAAAGAACAGCGCGCCTTCGGGGTTCAACCGCATGGGCACCGAAGGCTGGCCAACCTTTCCCCGGATCGGCTCACCGCGCAGCAACAGACCATCTTTTTCAAGCTGCCGCATGATGACCGAAACCGTCTGAGCCGACAGGCCCGTCATCCGCGCGATCTCGGATTTCGCCAGCGCCTGATGTCTGCGCACAAGGGACAGGACAAGGCGTTCGTTGCGCGCGCGCATGCCGCTTTGGTTGGTGCCCCGCACCCCCGCAACCGGTTCTGACGGGGTGTTGTCCTGTGTAAAATCGGCAGACAATATTGCCCCTCCCTGCCCCAAAGAATGGAAAAATCGCCATTCTCTGTCAATAATAATTCAGAGTGATTTATTTATTGACTCATATTTCGAATCTTGTGATGATTTTCCTGTGGGGTCGGGTCGATTTCCGCCCGATCACCCATATGCCCGCACGGGCATGGGAGAAAATGGGAGAACTACAGATGAAACTTGCGAACCTCGCGGGCGCAGCAGCGCTGGCTCTGGCCGCCGGAACCGGTGGCGCGATGGCAGCGGGCGAAACCGTCTGCCTGATCACCAAAACGGACACCAACCCGTTCTTTGTCAAAATGAAAGAAGGCGCGACCGCCAAGGCGGAAGAGCTGGGCATGACCCTGAAAGCCTTTGCGGGCAAGGTCGATGGCGACCACGAGACTCAGGTACAAGCGATCGAGACCTGCATTCTGGACGGGGCCAAGGGCATTCTGATTACCGCTTCGGATACATCGTCGATTGTTCCCGCCGTTGAACAGGCACGGGATGCGGGGCTTCTTGTGATCGCACTGGACACCCCGCTTGAACCCATTGAATCGGCAGATGCCACATTTGCCACCGACAATTTCCGCGCCGGTCTTCTGGTCGGTCAATGGGCAAAGGCGACGCTCGGGGATGCCGCAGCCGACGCGAGGATTGCGACTCTGGACCTGCTTGTCAGCCAGCCGTCAGTGGACGTGCTGCGCAATCAAGGCTTCCTGCAGGGGTTCGGCGTTGATCTGGCCGACCCAAATGTGATCGGGGATGAGGATGATCCTCGCCTGGTTGGCAGTGATGTGACTTCCGGTAACGAGGAAGGCGGTCGCCGTGCGATGGAAAACCTTCTGGCCAAGGATCCGACGATCAATGTGATCCACACGATCAACGAACCCGCCGCTGCTGGCGCGTATGAGGCGCTCAAGGCTATCGGACGCGAGAATGACGTGCTGATCGTGTCGGTCGATGGCGGCTGCCCCGGCGTTCAGAACGTCGCGGACGGTGTGATCGGCGCAACCTCGCAGCAATATCCGCTGCTGATGGCCTCGCTGGGCGTGGAAGCCGTGAAGAAATGGGCGGATGAAGGCGTGAAGCCTGAAAATACCCCGGGCAAAGACTTCTACGACACCGGTGTTGCCCTTGTGACCGACAAGACCGCCGATGGCGTCGAGTCGATCTCGGTCAAGGAAGGCATGGACCTCTGCTGGGGTTAAGCTGAACCTGCGGGAGGCTGCCGACGGCGGCCTCCTGACCCAAACTGCCTGCTCACCCAAATTCTTGCTAAAGTGATCCAAAGACGGGCGCTTGACGCATGGGGGATTCTCTATGTCCGACACATCCGGGAAATCCGACGACTTCGAGGCCGCCGCACAGGGCAGCCCGGAACAGGTCGCCGAATTTGACGATCACCATCGGGGCTTCGTCGGGACGATTCAGCATTTTCTGCACATCAACCCCTCGCTTGTGCCGCTGATCGTCCTTGTGGCCGCAATCATCATATTTGGCGTTCTGCTGGGGGCCAAGTTCTTCTCGCCCTTCGCGCTGACCCTGATCCTGCAACAGGTGCAGATCGTCGGCATCGTCGCCGCGGCGCAAAGCCTGGTGATCCTGACGGCGGGCATTGACCTGAGTGTCGGGGCAATCATGGTGATGTCCTCGGTCGTGATGGGGCAGTTCACCTTCCGCTACGGCTTGCCGCCCACGGTTGCGATCCTGTGCGGGCTGGCGGTTGGAACGATCATCGGAGCCATCAACGGGTTCCTTGTCAGCCGTATCAAACTGCCGCCTTTCATCGTCACGCTCGGCATGTGGCAAATCGTTCTGGCGGCGAACTTCCTCTATTCCCAGAATGAAACGATCCGTTCGCAGGATATCGAGGACAATGCGCCGATCCTTCAACTGTTCGGTGCGAAGTTCAACGTGGGCGGCGCGGTCTTTACGGTTGGCGTCGTCTTCATGATTGCGCTGATCCTGGGCCTTGCCTACGCGCTGCGCCATACCGCGTGGGGCAGGCATGTCTATGCAGTCGGGGACGATCCCGAGGCAGCGGAACTGTCCGGCGTCAACGTGCACCGTACGCTGATGTCGGTCTATATGCTGTCGGGCCTGATCTGCGCGTTTGCAGGCTGGGCGCTGATTGGCCGGATCGGCTCGGTCTCGCCCACATCCGGGCAACTGGCGAATATCGAAAGCATCACGGCGGTTGTGATCGGCGGCATTTCCCTGTTCGGGGGCCGGGGTTCGATCCTCGGGTCGCTGTTCGGGGCCCTGATTGTCGGCGTGTTCACTCTGGGCCTGCGCCTGTTGGGCGCGGATGCGCAGTGGACGTTCCTGCTGATCGGCATCCTGATCATCGCCGCCGTTGCCGTGGACCAGTGGATCAGAAAGGTGGCCGCCTGATGGAACCCATTCTCAAAGGACGAAACCTTGTGAAACGCTACGGCAAGGTCACGGCACTGGACCAGTGCGACTTTGACCTGATGCCCGGTGAGATCCTGGCGGTGATCGGCGACAACGGCGCTGGCAAATCCACCCTGATCAAAGCGGTGTCGGGTGCGGTGACACCGGACGAAGGCGATGTCTGGCTTGACGGGCACAAGGTGAATTTCCACTCACCCATCGACGCGCGCGAGGCGGGGATCGAAACCGTCTATCAAACGCTTGCGATGTCCCCTGCCCTTTCCATTGCCGACAACATGTTCATGGGGCGCGAAATTCGCCGCAAGGGCCCGCTGGGGTCATGGCTGCGCATGCTCGACCGTCCGGCGATGGAGAAATTCGCCCGCGACAAGCTCAGCGAGCTTGGGTTGATGACGATCCAGAACATCAATCAGGCGGTCGAGACGCTTTCGGGGGGTCAGCGGCAGGGCGTCGCCGTGGCGCGTGCAGCAGCTTTCGGGTCCAAGGTCATCATTCTGGACGAACCCACCGCCGCGCTGGGGGTCAAGGAAAGCCGCCGGGTGCTGGAACTAATCCTTGACGTGAAATCGCGGGGCATCCCGATCATCCTGATCAGCCACAACATGCCCCATGTGTTCGAGGTCGCCGACCGCATCCACGTGCATCGTCTGGGCAAACGGCTCTGCGTGATCGATCCCAAGGACTACACCATGTCCGATGCCGTGGCCTTCATGACCGGCGCGAAAGAACCGCCGGCCGAGGATCGGGCGGCGTGACTCAAGACAGCCCCTCGCCCGAGGTAATGGCAGAGCGGATCGCTGATGCTGCCACCGCGTTGCAGCCTCAAGCCAATCGGCATCTGGTTGCGGTGGCTGGCCCTCCGGGTGCAGGCAAGTCGACCGTCGCGGCGCTGGCACAGGCAGATCTGAACCGGCGCGGGTATCCGACGGGCCTGCTGTCGATGGACGGGTTTCACTATGACAACGCCATCCTGAAGGTGCGCGATATGCTTCACCGCAAGGGTGCGCCGGAAACCTTCGACGTCGCAGGCTTCCACGCGCTTCTGATCCGCCTGCAGACCGAAGGCGAGGTTGCCGTGCCCGAATTTGACCGGGATTTGGACAAAGCCATCGCGGCCCGGTCCATCGTCACCCAAAAGCAGCGGATCGCTCTGGTCGAAGGCAACTACCTGCTGCTGGATGAACCCCCTTGGGCGGACCTGCAAAGCCTTTGGTCAGTCCGGGTGTTTCTGGATGTCGATCTGCAGACCCTCGAAACCCGGCTGACAGACAGATGGCTGTCGCACGGCCTGACGCCCGACGCCGCCAAGGACCGGGCGCTAGCCAATGACATCCCCAACGCCAGACGCGTCGTGTCGCACTCGTTACCCGGCGATGTGGTGCTTGGATAGGGCGCGGCCCCCTGAACACCCAGCATTCGCGCCAAAGCCCCGAACGCGGTATGATGCCCCGGTGAACAAAGTTCAGGGGGATGGGATATGCAAACCTCAATAATCCGGCGCGGTGTCGATTTGGCAGCCGCACTTGGCCTGACAGTTTTCATTTCTGCGGTCCCGGCCTCGGCTGATCAAACCGACGCGGCGGCGGCAATTGAGACCTTCGACAAGGCTATGCTGTCGATCTTCCATCGCGGTCAGGACCAACTGACCGAAGCGACGCGGCCTGTCATGGTCATTGCGCGCGACGTCACAGTGATCTCGGAAGAAGGTGAGGCCAGCTATACCAGAAACGCGCCGCTCTATCAGAACCTGAAAGCCACGTCGCACGTCCTGCTGGGAATTATCGGCGCGGTCACGCCCTGGCCCGAGGATGCGGCGGATAAAGACCGCTGGAAAAAGGAATTTTCCGAGATTTCGACCCAGATCGACACGCTGCTTCCTGCGCTCGACGGCCTCGGTCTGTCCCCGGAGTTGCTGACCAGCCAGCAACAGATGCTGGACACCGCCCGCAGCTTCGTCAGCGACGCCCTGTCCAAGGACCAGATCACGCGCGAGGCGGTCACCAAAGCCATCAACGATATGCGTCCGATCTGGGCCGAAAACATGCGCCAGACCGCGCAGGCCGAGCTGACGGCGCTGCACAAGGCGGTCTCGGACGCGCGGGCGGCCATGGGCAAGGACGATTGGGACAAGATGTATATTCTGCACCACGGCGGATCGAGCGTGAAGAACGTCAACGTGGTCCGGCTGTATCTGGAACGCGTGATGCCCGAAAAAGTCGCCGCCGGACAGGTGCTGTTTGCCGAAAACGCACACGGGACGGACGCGCTGGCGAAACACGCGGGCTATGTCCGCATGCAGCGGCTTGTCGGTCAATGGGCCTTTGGCGACCCCGCGCGGATGGAGGTCGATCTGCTGGGCTACGAGGCCGGAGCCATTCTGGACGAGATGATCCCCGCCCTGCCGCCGCTGCCTTCCGACTGAACAGGCTGGCCGTGAAGCGCAGATGAACTTTCCTTTATTATCAGCCCCGGCAATGGCAATCCCCTGCTCCGCTTCCAACATCTATGGAAAGGAAACGGAGGAAATCATGACCAGAGCCAAATTGTTCGGTGCCGCCGCCCTGGCCAGCACCCTTGCCCTTTCGACCAACGCCTTTGCCGACACAACGCCCGACCTGACCGGCGTCTGGAGCGGCAGCCACACCGTGGTCGGCCTGCCCAACGAACACAGCGACGGCGCCCCGCGATTCAATGAATCCGAATGGGTGCTTGAGATCAAGCAACAGCAGGACAACGTGTTCTGGGGCACCAGCAAATGGAGCCGCGCCAGCTCGGATCACTGGGGCGAAGCGCAGGTGACCGGCACGTTTAGCCAAGACGGGTCCGGCACCATCGCCATGATTGAGACCCGGACCGACCCCGAGCGTCAGGTGAACGGGTTGATCGACGCCAGGATCGAGGACGGCAAGATCTACGCCGATTTCCGCAGCCTGCGCAGCGGGATCGCCTATAGCACCGTGCTGGAACGCGCTGACGGTGTTTGATCGGCTAAAGTGGGAACGGCGCGCGCCGTTCCCCGCCCCAGTTACAGACCCAGATCCGACAGGCCCGGATGATCATCCGGGCGTCGCCCCTGCGGCCAGCGAAACAGGCGGTCCTCTTCCCGAATGGGCAGATCGTTGATGCTGGCATGGCGGTTCTGCATCAGGCCGTCGGGGGCAAATTCCCAGTTCTCGTTGCCGTAGGACCGGAACCAGTTGCCGCTGTCATCGCGCCATTCATAAGCATAGCGCACCGCAATCCGGTTCTCGGTGAACGCCCAGAGTTCCTTGATCAGCCGGTATTCATTCTCGCGGATCCACTTGCCGGTCAGAAAGGCCTCGGCCTCCTGCCGGTTGGTCACGAAATGCACGCGGTTGCGCCATTTGGTGTCCAGCGTATAGGCTCTGGCCACTTTGGCCGCATCACGGCTGTTCCAGCCATCCTCGGCCAGCCGCACCTTTTCGATTGCAGTCTCACGGGTGAAGGGCGACAGCGGGGGACGGGTTTCCATGTCGATGTTCCTTTTTGAAGGGTCTCAGAGGTCGAGTTTCAAATCATCGGTCCCTTCGGCGGGAACGGCGCAGCACAGCAGAACGTCATCCTTGGAATGGTCCGCTGTAGGTTGTGTCCGATACGCAACCTTTCCCGCGATCCGGCGCGTCAGACAGCTGCCACAGGACCCGCCCCGGCAGGAAAACGGCGGGTTCAGGCCCTGTGCCTCGGCCACTTCCAACAGCGTGGCGCCGCCTGCTTTCCATTGCGCGACCTTGCCGGAGGCCGCGAATGTTACCGTCGCCGATTGCGCCTCGGGCTCGGGCACGAATTTCTGTGTCTCGCTCTCCAAGCGCCGCTTCAGCGCGGCCGGGCCAAAGCTTTCGGCGAAAATCCGGGCGTCCCGCACCCCAAGCCCCAGCAACATGTCATAGACCGCTTGCATGAACCCGGGCGGACCGCAGAGGTAGAAATCGTAATCATCCAAGGCCAGCGTCTGACGGATCAATTCCGGGCTGATACGCCCTTTTTCATAGAAATCCACGCCTTGTCGGTCGCCCGCTTCTGGCTGTCCAATGACAGAAAGATAACGGATGCGGCCCTCACTAAGCTCCTCCGCCCGGTTCAGCTCGCCGTGAAAGGCACGCTGGCCGGTTGTTTGCGCGGCGTAGAACACCGTCAGCGGTCGCAGGTTCTGCGGATCGTTCAGCACATGGCGCACCATCGAGATCATCGGGGTGATCCCGACACCACCGGCGATCAGGACGGCAGGCCGCGCGGAACTTGCGTCGAGAACAAACCGCCCCTTCGGCGCTTTGACCTCAATGCGGCCCCCAACCGCAAGCCTTTCATGCACATGGTTCGAAACAACACCTTCGGGCTCACGCTTGACCGAGATGCGATATCCGTCATCGCCCGGAGCCGAGGAAACGGTATAGGTCCGGGTCAAAGGCGGGTGGCCGTCGGGCTGCACCCGGATGGTCAGGAACTGGCCCGGTTCGAAGGATGGCAGCGGCAGATCGTCCGTGGGCTCGAAGGTGAAAGACCGGATGGTCTCGCTTTCATCCTGAATTGCAGCAACACGAACCGACCGCCACGCGGATTGCCGCTTTTCAGCCTGCACGCGCGCCTCGGAACTTTGCCAATCATCGGCCATCAGGCTGTTGGGCGAATAATCCTGCAACTCGCCGCGAAACGGCAAAGCGTCGATCAGGCGCAACCCGTGGTCCAGTTCGAACCGCCATCCCCGATCCGCGCCGTGAAACGCGGCAAAATCGGGGTGGTTTTCATCCAGCACCTCGACCGTTCCTGTCAGCATCAGCAGATCACCGGTCTGGTAGTCGGGAAACAATAGCCCGGCGCGGGGGGTCAGAAGGAAATTTCCCAGCGTGTTGAAGAAGTTGTTTCCGGCAAAATCCGGGACCAGCAGGCTGTTGCCGTCCACTTTGACAAAACCCGAGCGCCCGCCGCGATGCGAGACATCGACCCCGCTGGCAAAGGCTTGCGCGGGTGTATGGGCGTGGCTTGCAACATAAAACGAATTGGCGGTGGCAATGGCTTTTTGCGCGGCCTTGTCCAATTGCGCCAACCGCTCGGTCCGCGCGGGCTGCCGCGCGTGAGGGTCACGGATAAACCGAATATCGTGGGTCTGAATGTATTGCGGGCAATTGCCAAAAGACTGCACGACATCCAGCGCAAACCCCGTCTCTGTCACTTCGCCCACAATCGCGTTCACCCGATTGCGCCGTCGCGTGGGCAGTTCGATCCCCAGCGCACCAATCGGGGCCCCGGCTTTGAGCGCGGCCCCAAGCGGATCGTCCGCAGCGGGAATTGCATTCACGGTCAACCGCCTGTCGGTCGGCGCGCCTATGAAACCCGGCTTGCCCGGCAACATCGAGGCCCACGGCCAGCCCTCCTCATCCACGCTGCCCAGAACGATGAACGGAATTTGCTCGAAAAACGCGCGGTGCTGGTCGGGCATGAAGGGGCGAATGACCGCGCGGCCCAGCTTTTCCATATCCAAGCGCTTACCGACCCGGCTTTGCATCGCCTGTTCACCCTTGTGAAATACTGAGATGTCTTTCGGTATCGGCGCGTTCATGGCGGGCCTCTTGCGGCAAAAGGGAATGTGCCAGCCGCGACCTTGCGGCTGGTCAGTGTTTAACGATCTCTTCGATGGTGTCAGGCGGCATTCAGGCCGGCTGCGGTTTTGGGCATCGGAACAAAGCCGTCCAACGCTTCGATATTGGCCAGCAGGCGGCGGACATTCGGATAGGGCTCAAGCGACACGTCGCCTTCGGGCGCGTGGGCCGTGTAGCTGTAGATTGCGACATCGGCGATGGTCGGCGCGTCCCCCACAAGCCAGTCGCGCCCGTTCAGATGCGCCTCGAGCTTGCCCAGCACTTTGGCCGCCGTCGTATGCGTAAACGCCTTGTCCAGCGGCGCGTTGAACACATTGATCAGCCGGGCGGCGGCGGGGCCAAAGGTGATCTCTCCGGCGGCGAGGGTCAGGAATTTCTGAACCTCGGCCTCGAGCACAGGATCGCTTGGCAGATAGGCCGGCGCGTATTTCCGGGCCAGATAGACGAGGATCGCGTTGCTGTCGGACACGACCACGTCGCCGTCTTCCAGAACGGGCACCTGCCCGGCCGGGTTCAGGGCCAGAAAATCGTCCTGTTTATGCGCGCCGCCGGTCAGATCGACATTGATCACCTGATGGTCGATCCCGGCCAGGTTGGCGAACAGGACAGCGCGGTGCGCGTGGCCGGACAGCGGAAAACTGTGAATGCGGATGGCGTTGGACATCTGTTGGTTCCCTTTGCAAGTGTGGAGGTCGGTCTTTCACTGGATCCCAACTTAGCTTGCCCAGATACCGGCGATAATATACCATTTCATTCAATGACTATGAACAATGTGTAGATAATGGACACGATCACCGGAATGCGCACCTTTGCCGCCGTGGCCGCCCATGCCTCGTTCACCGAAGGGGCGCGGCAGGTTGGGATCAGCACCAAGCTTGCCAGCAAATATGTCGGTCAGCTAGAGGAACGGCTGAACGCGCAGCTCTTCCATCGCACCACGCGCAGCGTCACCCTGACCGATACTGGCAAATCCTATTTCGAACGCTGCCTGCCCCTGCTGGAACAGTTCGACGAGTTGGAGGGGCTGGTGCAGCAAAAGCAGGCCGATCTGGCGGGCCGCATTCGGATCACCGCCCCCACGGGCTATGGCTCGGCCCAACTGGTGCATCTGCTGAAACCCTTTCAGGAGGCGCATCCAAAGGTCTCGGTCGAACTGCATTTGTCGGACCACCATGTCTCGTTGGTGGATGAAGGGTTCGATCTGGCGATCCGCTTCGGCGCTCTGAAGGATTCGACCCTAGTGGCCCGCAAACTGACGGATATGCGGATCGTCTACTGTGCCTCACCTGAGTATCTGGCCCGGTTCAGTACACCCGAAACCCCAGCGGATTTGACCGGGCACAACTGCCTGCTGCAAGCCACCGGCAACAATGTGGATCAGTGGGGATTCAGGGGGCCGGACGGCACATACACCATCACAGTGGCAGGAAATTTCCGCGCCAACTCGCCCCGCGCCGTGGCCAATATGGCCGCCGATGGTCTGGGCGTGGGCCGCGTGCCGCTTTACACCGCGCAACCGTTTCTGGACGCAGGTAGCCTGCAGCTGCTGTTTCAGGCGCAAGAGGCCAATGTGGTGGGGCTCTACGCGGCCTATCCGCCGAACCGCCACCTGACCGCGCGGATACGGGCGCTGATTGATCATCTGGTGGCTGAGCTGAGGCACAAATAGCGGCTCACCCCTCATCCCCTTCTCCGGGACCGGACCATCCCGCAGCTTTCATTGCCTCAATCAGTTCCTGTACCGGCTGCGGATCGGCAAACACGCGGGACTTCACCGCCGCGATTGGAAAGTCCGGCCAGGTGTCCATGTAGACCCGCGCAAGGCGGCGCGCCTCGGCCTGTTCGCCGTTTCGCCAATGCGCCGCCATCAGGTAAGCGGCCGAGATCGGGCCAAACGGGCCACCATCGGAAATCGTCTTTTCGAATGTTCGGATCGCGGCCGGGTCATCCCCGGTGTGGAACCGGGCCGCCCCTACCGCGTTGTCGAACACCAGCCGGCCACTGCCCCGGGCCAGTTTCCCATAATGCTCGGATTGGGCCAGAACCCGCTCGAAATTCGATGTGTACAGCGAGATCAGCGCGTCGAATTCGGCAATATGCGGGTCGTCAGGCGCCAGATCGACCGCGCGCCGGGACAAAGACACCGCGCTGTCATGGTTGTCCACCCCGAACTCGAACCAGGCGCGCGCAGCAAGCGACCACGGCGCGTCCGGTGCCAGTTCCAGCGCGTACGCGCTGTTCCGGTCCGCCGACTGCATCAACTCGGCTGACACGGGCAATCCCGATTGCAGAATGGCGAGCATGGTTTCGACCTGTGCAACACCGGCATGACCACCGAAATAAAGCGGGTCCCGCTCGACCGCCGTCTGGAACATCAGCAAGGCGGGCTGAAGCCGTGCCAGATCGGTGACGGGAAAGATCAGGTCCCGCCCGGCATCGGCAAGGTTCATCGCCTCGACCCGCGCGGGGGACACATCGAAGATGGCTGTTATCCCGCTTTCGGGGTCTTCGGGCGGTACAGTGCGACCGATCAGAACCCCACCGATTGCCCCGACAACAACAAGCGCCAGACCTGCGGCGACGACCATCCACTTATTCATTGTGGTCTTGGTGTGACCGCCCTTTGGCAAAAACTCCGGCGCGTAGCTGCCCACAGGCAGTGAGATCACCAAATCCTCGGCGGCACCCTTCCCGTCGTAATAGGCATCCAGTTTCCGCCGGACCCGGCCCGCATCCACGCGGATAACGCCTTCGCGTTTCGAAATGTCATCCGCATCATAGCCATACACATCCATCGCGATGGTCTTGGCGCGTATCTCGTCAGACCGCCCCGCAAGCGCCTCGGTCACGACATAGGTCAGAAACGCGCGCATCCGGGCCGAGCCCTTGAACTCATCCGAGTTCAGGACCTTTTCCAGCGCTGCGCGAATCTGATCCGATGAGAAGACCTGCGCGGCGGGCTGTGCGTGGGTATGTGTCGTGGCCGTCAAAACTATCCATTCACATGAAGGACTTGGCACCCTGATGCTACGGTAGCATGCGGCGATAAACGTTCAACACATATTCTGATGGATGCAGGCTTGGCGGGCAAAACTGCAAAAAGCGCAGGCCATGACCGATGACGAATTCTTTGAGTCACAGTTTCCGGGGGCGGTTCCGCTTTTGCGGCACTTGCGGGCCAGGGACAGCGAGTTCGAACGGATGTGTCAGGACTACAAGGCGGTATTTGCCGAACTGGCACCACCGCCAAAACCGCAGACGGTGCCACAGATGCGGTATCTGGCGGATCTGGCAGAAAGCCTTACGGATTTGCGCGGCAGTATTGATGCCCGGCTGCAGGCGCACCGCGCTGACTTGGGGATTAATGGGCCGACGATTTGGGGGGGTTACCATGAGACTTAGACATATTTTGCCAATGCTGATGATCGGAACCGGGTCCGCATATGCTCAGGACAACCCGATCATTCATGACGGAGAGTTTGAGTTCCTGCGCGCGCAGTACGGCGAGGCCTGGGACGCACAAGACATTGAAATCGAAGCCAGGCTGGCTGACATCCGCGCGGCCAATGACGGAAAGCCGCCCAACATCCTCTACATTCTGATTGATGACGTCAGCTTCGGTCAGATGGGCAGCCGCAAGATGAATTATGTCATGGGCATCGAAACGCCCAGCATCAACCAACTGGCCACCGAAGGCCTGTCGCTGATGCGGATGTATACCGAGCCGTCCTGCACCCCGACCCGCACCGCCATGCTGACCGGGCGGCACCCGATCCGGGCCGGTGTGGAAGAGGTCAAAGTCGCTCTGGTGGGCGAGGGCCTGCCCGCCAGCGAAGTGACATTGCCCGAAATCCTGAAACAGGTGGGCTACAACACCGTCCATGTCGGCAAGTGGCATCAGGGCGATATCGAGGAAGCCTACCCCCACAATCAGGGCTTCGACTGGGCCGCCTTTCCGCTGCACCAACAAGTTCAGCTGAGCCTCATGACCCCCGAGGCGATGCGCTCGAACACCATGCTGGGCTATGTGCCCGAAGGCCAAAGCGATCAGTTTCTGATGGACGAGCGCTTCAAGCCCTACGGCCTTGTAACAGGTGTCGAGGCCGAGGCCGGAGGGCAAGCGCGCGAGGTGGACATGGCCGCCGGAGAGGTCTGGACACAGGCCAAATACGAAGACATGAACGCGCGTTATCAGCGGCAGGCGCTGGAGCAGCTGGAACGGGTTGCCGCGGAAGAGGCCCCGTTCTTTCTGCAATACTGGCCGCTTTATCCGCTGAACTTCGTCTATCCGGATCAGGCGATCTCGGGCAATGGCGGGTTCCACGCCGACAAGCTGCAATTGCTGGACGGATGGATCGGCGACCTTCTGGCCAAGCTCGAGGATACCGGTCAGGCGGACATTACAATCGTGGTCCTGATGGCCGATAACGGGTTGATGTATCACTACGAAGGCACATCGGGCCTGAACCAGCTGATCTATCGCGGCGGCAAGACCCAGCATCTGGAGGGCGGCGTGCGCACCGATGCCTTCATCCGCTGGCCCGGCGTGATCGAACCCGACAGCGCCGCAGGCGACATCTTCCACGTGTCCGATATCTACACCACCCTGGCGCGGATCGCCGGGGCAACGGATCACATCCCGCGCGATCGGGTCATTGACGGCGTCGACCAGACAGCCCTGTTGCTGAACGGCGAAGGCAACGGGCGGCGCGATTATGTCTATGTCTACGAAGGCCCGGTGTTGCGGTCGGTCGTCAAGCAAGAATTCAAGATGCACCTGCCCGCGCCCGGACAACCCGGCGCTGCGGCCCCGACCTATAACATCTATCGCGACCCGCGCGAGAAACATCCTCTGGTCGGCTACTCGCTCTGGGCCGGGGCGTCCTTTCAGGACATGATCAAGCGCCATCAAAAGATGATCGCCAAGTACCCGCACACTGAGATCGGCAAGGGCGTGCCCTATGAAGGCATCGAAAATCTGCGCCCGGAATCCCAGTTGGCACGGGATACTTTCATGAGTTGGCAATAAAATGGGAATTTCACTAATTGTTTGAATATAATGATGTTATAATTCGAATGATGCACGAAATTTCAGACCTGGGGGATACGGTATGAAACGACCATGGCATTTGGTTTTGTGTGCGGGCATCGCGGTGCCTGATGCATACGCACAGGACAACCCGATCCAACACGATGCAGAGTTCTACATTCTGCAGGCGCAACACGCCGAGCAATGGGCGCAGGACGACGCAGACGTTGACGCCGCACTAGCCGCCTTTCGCGATGGCAATGACGGCAATCCGCCCAACATCGTCAGCGTTCTGATCGACGATATGGGCTTTGGCGATATGGGCATACCCGAGCTCAATGCGGTCCGGGGCTACCAGACGCCCAACATCAACGATTTCTCGGATCAGGCGCTGCGTATGGTTCGGATGTATACCGAACCCTCGTGCACGCCGACGCGGGTGGCGCAAATGACCGGCCGCCTGCCCGTGCGGATGGGGATGGGTGACACCACCGTCGACATCGCGGGCTTCGGCCTGCCCGATGCCGAGGTCACGCTGGCCGAGGTTCTGAAACAGGCAGGCTATGCCACCAGCCATGTCGGCAAGTGGCACATGGGGGATATCGCCGAAAGCTGGGCGATGAATCAGGGCTTTGATTACGCGCAGCACGCCATCCACCAGCAGGGGCAACTGACGATCTTCAACGACGATGCGATCAGGGAGCAGGTCTCGGTCGCGATCCGGGATTACGACGACAAATACACTTTGGACGGTTGGTTCAGGCCGGATGCCTCGGCAATGATGACGGTGATCGAAGGCGAGACCGGCGGCCCGATCCGCGAAATCCGCATGGAATCCGGCGAGCGCTGGAATGCCGCCAAATATGACGAGATGAACCAGGCCTTTCAGGACAAAACGCTTGAGGAACTGGAGCGCCTTGCAGCCGGTAACGAACCTTTCTTCCTGCAATACTGGCCAATGATCCCGCTGGACAACACCCGCGCCGGGCGGGACGGGCCGGAAAGTGCCAATGGCGGGCTTTATGTGGACAAGATGCAGCTATTGGATCAGTGGCTGGGCGATTTGTTTGCGCGCATGAATGAACTTGGCCTCAGCGACAACACCATCGTTGTCGTGATGGGCGACAACGGGCATTTCACCAAATACGCGCCGCAATCCGGGTTTACCCCGTTGATTTACGCAGGCGGCAAAGGCGACACGACCGAGGGCGGCGTGCGGGTCGATGCCTTCATCCGCTGGCCCGGCATGATCGAGGCCGACGGGCTGCTGAACAGTATCATTCACGTCTCGGACCTGTACACCACGCTCTCGCGCTTTGCCGGGGCGGATGGGTTCATCCCAAGGGATCGTCTGGTCGATGGCGTGGACCAGTCGGCGGCACTGCTGTTTGCGGATGAATCCAAGGCGCGGCGCGATCACGTGATCATCTACTCGGTCGCCAAACCCGAGGCGATCGTTAAAGATCAGCTCAAGCTGAAACTGCCGGGGCCGGGCGAAAGCGCAATATTGGCAAAATTCTTCGATCTTTATCGCGACACCCGCGAAGAATATTCGGTTTCAACCGAAGTCGGATCCTGGGGCGGGCAGGAATTCGTACGCATTCTGGGCCGCCACAAAGCGCGGAAAGAGAAGTACCCGGATACTCCACCCGCCTATGGCATGCCTTATGAAGGGATCGAAAACATCCGCCCCGAGACGCAGCAAGCGGTCGAGGCGTTCATGACCAAACGGGGTGCACCGCAGCAATAACCCAAGGCGCTGCGCGCAGGACACCACCGAATTCGAGGATCACAGCATGGTTGGAAGCATATTCTTCGCACTGGGACTGATCGTTTCGCTGGGCATCGGGTTCGTCTATTTCCGCGATCTGGGCGATGTCTCGCAAATGCTGCTGAAGGTGAAGCGCGAGAATATGGTGCGGTTCATCCGCAACGAATACCGCCTGATCGGGGTTGGCCTTGGCGCTTTTGCAGTGGCCACGCTGGCGCATTTTCTGTTGGGCGGCGGGCCGTTCTGGCTGTGGCTGACGGCGGCCATTCTGGTTCTATTTCTGTACGGGTTCCCTTACGTCTGGGTGCATCTGGGCCTTCGGAACCAGCTTAATGACGCGCAGTTTTTCCCGTTAGACGAAGCGCAGAAATATGTCGGCCCCACCGCGCCGGTCATCGTGATGGAAAACAACGGCCATGCCCGCGCCCACCCGGATGCCCAGATCATGCGCCCGCATCTGGCCGGGGATGCGGATGGCTTGGGCGGCGAAGACGTTGTCATGACCTATTGCGCGATGGCCAATCTGGGCCAGGGCTATTCCCCAAGGATCGAAGGCAAGCGCCTGAACCTGGAAGTTCTGGCCCAGCACGGCAACAACCTGATCCTGCGCGACAACGAAACCGGCGAGCCGATCCAGCACATCTATGGCTTCCGCGAGGCGGACCGCGCGCCCGATACCGACGGCCCCGCCTGCCCGCTGCGCCCCGAAGCGCAGATGACACCCTGGCCCACTTTTCGGATGACCTTCCGGGGGTTCCGCAAGGCCTATCCCGATGGCGAGGTGTTTCTGAACAAACCCTCGTCAAACCCCCTGCTGCGCCTGCTGGACATGATAACCGAGATCACATTTGGCTGGGGCATCGGCCGCCAGCATCAGGAAGACGCCCCGGTGATGGACAATATGGACCGGTCCGATGATCGCCTGCCGAACAAAACCTATGTCTGGGGCATCACCATCGGCCAAGATGCCGCCTGCTGGACGGATGATTTCATTGTCGAAAACGACTGGGTCGTGAATGCCAATGTCGGCGGGCGCGATGTGGTTGTCAGCCTGGACCCAAAATATGAAAGCCTTGGCGTCTGGTACAATGACAGCGGCCAGCCAGTCACCCGCTGCGATTTCTGGGGGCACTCGGATCAGGGGCAGCTTCAGCGCGTCGAAACCCTGCGCGCGGGCGTGTTCTGGCATGTCTGGGCCGAGTTTTTTCCCAACACCGACATCAACCGCATCAGCGCCGGTGCCACGGAGGCCGCAGCGTGAAGGATAAACTTCAAAGACAATTTGCGTTTGCGGCCAAGACAGAGACGACCAGATAACGAGCGGGAGGGACAGAATGGCTTGGACAACAAAAGGAAGCATCGCAGCGGCGCTTCTCTCAATGGCCGCCAGCACGGCCCTGGCCCAGCAGTCCGATTGGTCTTACGAGGCGACTATCTACCTGTTCACGCCGGAAACTGATGTCTCGCTGGCCACCCCGATGGGCACGTTGGACGGCACGCTCAGCTTCTCCGACGCACTGGAGAACCTTGATCTGGCCTTCATGGGCGCGTTTTCGGCCTCCAACGGGCGCTGGTCCCTGTTGGCCGATTACAATTACACGGACCTTTCGTTCAGCAACGACACGCCCGGCCCGGCGAGTTCCGGGATCAGAACGTCCCTGACCACCCAATTCTTCAGCGGGTATCTCGGCTACCGGGTGTATCAGACGCCGACAACCAATGTGGACGTGGCCGCCGGGTTCCGCTGGTTCAGAACCGAGACGGATTTTGACGTTCTGCCCGGGACAGCACCCGGCCGGTCGGTTTCCGTGGATGAAAGCTGGACCGATCCGGTGATCGGCCTTAGGGCGCGGGTCGTTTTGTCTGACAGATGGTCCGGCACCGGCTTCGTGGATTACGGCGGCTTCAGCGGTGACAGCGAAACCTGGCAGGTGTTGCTGACCGCGGACTACGCGATCAACGAGCGGTGGCTGATCCGGGGCGGCTATCGCTATATCTCATTCGATCACGAAATAGACGGCAACGACTTCAAATTCGATCAGTCAGGCCCGGTTATCGGGGCCACCTACCGGTTCTAGGAGAGCAGTGGACCGGATGCGATTGACTTAACACAGCACCAACGGGTGCAGTCACCAGCCAGACACCCCGTTCGCCCGGTTCAAGCGGAGTGTCCAGCAAAGCCACCAAATCGCTAGAACCTCAAGTTGTACTGGCCTTGCAGATCGAACGAATCCGTAAAGTTCTGTTGCACCCCAAGGCTCACGTCGCTTCGGTCACTGAAGCTTTTCTGATACCCGATTGACAGCGCGTGCGAACTGAACCCGTCGCTGGCAAAATCGTAGGCATAGTCAAAGTCCAGTTGCCCAAGATACAAATCCACGGACAGCCCCAGATCGACCGTTCCGCCGATCCCGTTCGTGCCATCCTCGGATATAGTGAAACCGGGTGCGCCCACTCCGGCATTGGTAAAACTGGACGTGACATATCGGGTGTCGTCCAGAAGCTCTCCACGTGCGGTCAGCCCTCCTCTGACCTCAGCCCGAACCTGCTGAGACAGGTAAATCGGTCTGCTCGCTGTCACGCCCAAAACAAGTTGCAGTGAATCGTAGGTCTCGGATTCCGTGTTCAAAGCCAGACCTCCGCCACCGGTTTCGGTGTAGGCGTCGGTTTTCAGACGCAGGTAATCAAGCCCGATCCTCCACCTCAGTTCGGCGCCCGATGTGACCTCTTCGAGCGCATCGCCATATTTGCCGAGGCTTTGAACATAGGAAAACGTCGGCACGATATTGATATAAGTGCCGTCGAAATCGGCCTGCGCACTTTCATCAACCGAAACGCCATTGGCCTGGAACCGGATGCGCCGGTCACTTTCGTAGGACACGGTGCCGACCGTCACATAGCCATCAAAATCGATACCCGGCGCGATCCAACTGTCAGCGTAGCCGTAAACGGACGCCTGAAATGCCTTGCTGTCCAGACCGCCACCATCAGAGAAATCGGTGTCCGCGTCTGTATACCCGATCGCCGCACCGATGGCTCTGGACTCGCTTGGTCTGTAGTCCAGCCCGACCAGAATGTTGGCCGCCCGACTGTCAAAGCTATCCGAATTGGATGTGCCGTCCCTTTCACTGAACGAGAAGTCACCGGATACGAAGAAACCCCACGGTGAATGTCCCAATTTGTCATCCCGCGACAGCCCGAGCGTGCCGCGAATGATATCACTGAAAAGCTGCGTGGGTATGTTCTCACCTGACATCGAAACGTTGACGCCGCTGATGTCGAACCCGCGGACACCGCCGTTTCTTAGGTTACGAATGCGGTTGGTGATCCCGCGCCCCAGATCCCGCGCCATTGTCTGAGCGACGTCAACAGTCGCAAAATGCTCTTCATTTCGAAGCGCACGCATGGCGTTTTCAAGATCCTCTCCGTTCAGCGCCGCAGCGGTCAGGTTGACACAGGTATCCAGGAATTCCTTGTTCGTCGCACCCACACAGCTTTGCTCGAAACTCCGCGCAACGCGACGCAGTTCCGGATCGCGTACAGCGGAAGAAATGGTGAAGCTGCCAGCATTGAGGACTTCAATCGTCACTGTTGCCGAGGATGGGTCACCCGAGGGATTCTGAGCGCGGTAAACGGCCGTTGTGGTTCCAACAAAGCTATCCAGCGCAGTGAAGACGAGCGTTTGACCAACAACCGATATCGTTCCGACAGTGGACGCATCTGGTGCCGAAAGCAGAGTGATGGATGTTAGCCCATTACCGGACGTCACTGCGCCCAGGTCATTCTTCAAAACGGATATGGTCAGAGAAATACCTGATAGCGATACGGCACTGTCGTCTCTCGCCGCGACGCTGCCTTCAGGCAGAACAGTGACTGTCACCAACGTGGGATTTGTCGTCGCGGCAGAGTTTGTTGCCGTGTAGGTGAACGTATCCGTCCCTACGAACCCAGGGTTCGGCGTGTATGTCAGAGTCAAATCTCCGTTAACCGTCACTGTGCCATTTGTTGCGGCAGTGGGTATTGCCAGCGACTTAGCCGATCCGCCTTTGTCATTTGCCAAAACGTCTATCGAGATCGATAGATTGGCGATGGTGGACGTTACGTCCGGTTGCGGTTCGACGGGCGCTGCACCCACAAAAATCGTGATGACGGGAGGGTTCTCAGCCGGGAAGAAACCCGGCAAGCCCCGCAAAATACTCCCGCTGCCGTTCAGTTGGCCTGCATCGTTGACCGGTAGGACGGCGACATCATATCGCCCCGGCGTCAATGCGGCGCCTTGGGCGACTGAGATCTGCCCGCTCGAGGAAATTTGGAAGTTCCCGCTTGTATCGATCTGGGTGGGCGGTGAGTTTTTGCCGCGGCTAAACAGGTAGGTTACGATTTGAGTGTCTTTACCTCCAACGGTCTTACCCGCATCTTTAACAGTCAGAGGCGCACCAACAGGATCACCGACACCCGCCGATTCACTGATCTGCAAAGCTTCTGCTGGGGTGTTCAGTTCGGGCGCAAAAACATCCTCTGCATTTGCCATACGCTGTGGAAGATTTGTGAGCGCACCTTGCTGGACCGTGCGGTCAAGACAAAGCGCCAAACCGTAGGCGTTAAACACCGGATTTGTCGGTGCACAGTCTTTTTTGAATACGACATCGACACCTACTCGACCGGGCAAGTGGCATGTCAGACAAGCGCCTCCAGTTTGTTGCGAAGCTGGTTTGAAATGGTTGTTGTACCGCTGGCTGATACTGTTGGCATACAACCCGGGTGTTCGCCCGATAGAGTTATCGACGCCGTTTATTCGGATAGTTAGGGATTGCGCCTCGGTTAACACACCATCGCTAACCGAGTAGTTGACCGTTATCTCGGCAAAGTCACCAATATCCATTTCTTTTAGTTCTGACGGCTTTATGGTCAGAACGTTGTTGCTGATAACGGCTATTGTTTTTGGATCGTATATGATCTCGCTCGGCACTCGGAAGTTTTCTACAATGGGTGCCAATGAAGACGCAGTAACGGTGAGTGGATCACCATCGACATCAAGCACATACCTAGAGTCCAAGAAGTCGATATCCAGGCGATCAACTGTGTCATTGACCTGAATCGGCGCAACGACATTTGCAGTTGGTCGATCATTGACAGGTGTGACGGTCAAATTGACCATACCTTGGGCTGTCCCCGCGCTGTTTGTCACTTGGTAGACGAAACTGTCATCACCATTGTAGTTGAGAGCGGATGTATAAGTGAACCGACCGTCGGGGGCCATCGTGACTGAACCCTTATTCTGCGTGTCCGATGTCAGAACGCTGAACATCGGGGTTCCGCCGCCCGGTGGGACAGAATCGTTTAAGGCCACTGAGGCCGAGAATGGAGTGTCTTCAATCGGACCTGCCGTGCCCGTGCCAGGAAATCTATCATCTACAGCCGTCGGCGCATCGGCGCTGCTGAGCCCCGGCACCAAGATTGACGAGGTGATCGTTCCACCTTGAAGGTTTTCTCCGTCAATCGGGCAGTATTCAAAAGTGACGGCCGTAGGGCCTGCGGGAAGTGGCGAAGGCAACGTGTAAAGTATGCGGTTTCCGGCACCGTTCGCTTGAATTGTACCAAGAGCCGCAGAACCGCTGGCAAATCCAACGCAACCGAGTTTGGGCGGCGGAGAAACGGTGTTCCCCGTCGGTATTTTAGAATCTGGATCATCGTCATTTACTAGAACGTTTAGCACCCACTGGTTGGAAGTCGAATCCACGTTTGGGCTGCCTGCGTTGAGTGTGTCGGCTTGGCCTATAGGTGGGACGTTTTGGAAACGAACGTTCACCTTGTTGCGGTTTAACATTTCTGACGTCACGGGTTTGAAACCACTGCCGTTTACGGGCACGAACTGTATCAGGTAGGACTTAGATCGGTTTGCGCTCCGATCGCGAATAAATCCACTCGACAAGCTTATAGACAAGTCAGCCGAGTTACCATTTCGCGCAGCGGACGCTGCCAACCCACTCGCACTTGAGATCGTAAGGCCAGTCAAAGTTTCTTTGGTGCGGGGGGCCGAAGCACGACCGCTATTTGATTTTCCACCATCAAAAACCAAGGGGATGGTCACACTGCTGGCAACACCGCTAGAAGAACTAGAATCTGAAGGGTTCACTTGCAAATTATAGGGCCCGCTAGCAGGCACGCTTTGATCGTCAACCATAGAGAGACTAGGCGCATAAATATCGTTTAGGTACCTGATGACTGCGTTCATATCAGACGATCCCACCGCACGTATTCTGTTACGTACATCTACGCCATAAATCTGTGCGTTTACCGGGGGTTGTCCTGAACTAGGTGATGATTGTTCATGACAAAAAATGCACGACACACTTGTTGAATACACGCTATTGTGCACAGCTTCGTATGTGCCAAATGCATGCGAAAAAGTTGGAATCGTAAACAAAAAAGCAATCGCGACAGCGCGTAACTTCCGCACAATATTCATCACTCTGTCCCCCTACGCCCCGCCCGATCAACAAAGATCGGCGGCAAATATTCTTGTTTCCCAGTGTGTTTTGGCCAACGTCAGCACCCGCTCTTCGGCGGTGTCTGGCAAATGGCGGTTAAATTGAAATACAAATATGTCAGGAGCGGTCGGACCGGCTTGGCTGTCCGTCGTTAACTCAGCGACGCGCCCTCTCATAAGGGTTCGAAGTCTTTCGTCGCTTTCGCTCAAAGCAACGCTATCCGCCAAACTAGACAAGACAGATACGCATGTTGAATGCGCAGATTTATCTCTGATTGCAGCGATCAGTTCCAAGCGCCGCCACCCCCGCCTCCTGCGCCGCCGCCCGAACCGCCACCACTGGCACCGCCTTCACCACCACGATCATCCGTTGTGGTGCCGGAAGCCGCTGAAGAGGCCGCTACCGCAGGAGCAACGGATCGTGACGTGGGTGCCGGCGCAGGGGTCTGTACGCTGAGATTCAGCTGTTCGTTCGACAAAAACGCGGTGTTGGTTCTGAGCGCGTCCAGCAACTGGGCGCTTACATAGCCGTTTGCCGGGGCTCCGATATCGCTTTGGAATGCACGTATGGCAGCGCGCGTGCTCGAGGTGATCAACCCGTCGGCGGGCTCATTCAAATAGTCCAGAGCGCGCAGCCGTCCTTCGATTTCGGCACGTTGCTCGATTGACATTGGCTGGTCGGAGGATGGCCAGTTAACGGATGTGAAAGCGGCTTTTTCATATCCCGGAGGGGCACAGGCCAGCAAACTCATCGTGACAACAGAGTAAAGAAATATCTGAATTTTGGTCGACATTTAACCTTAACCACTCGTCAATAATTTTTCAAAAGCCACTTATTCAGCTGTTAACTTTATTACCACTTTAACATACATTTTTGTTATAAAATTTTTCTGGACCGCGAAAATTTAGCCTTTCGCATTGAAACTTCATCATAAATTTGGGCCAGGAAAGTGCGCCTCTGGAACGATCTCATTGTCTTTTTCGGCCATGCGCAGCTTCGGTGATTGCGCCGGAAAACCGTGCTCTCCATCGGGTCAGCGGCGTATCGTCCAACGAATGATATCGTCAAAAAAAGCACTCAAACGGTTGCTGCCACGAACCGAATGCAAAACGGTCGTCCGAACCCAAAGGTCATACCGCCGTCAGAACAGGTCAGAGTGTTTCTCAACCACCTGCCCGAAGTGATGCCGCCACAGGTCCACACCCAGCTTGCCACTGCGATCCAGCGAGGACCCGACAACCGCATCCGCCACGATGGTCGGCTGCAACCCGGCATCGAACAGAGCAAAGCCCGCAGCCAGCACGCAACACTCGGCCTGAATGCCGCAGACAAGAACGCGATCCACGCCCCAGCTTTGAAGAACCGAGATCACATCCTCGGGTGGCCTGTACCCGAATTTGAAGAAAACTTGATCCGTCCCGACCAGCCCGTCATCGACCGAGCGCGGTGTCCATCCGATCTGGCGATAAAACGGCACCTTCTGCTCATCGTACCGGTGGACGGTCGCAACCGACGGCATGCCCGAGGCCAGCGCCTGACAGCGTTCCACCAGCCAGTGCGGCGGGTCGAAACTGGGCTGAACGTCCACGACCAGCACGGCCTGTTTCATGTCTCTCCCTTTATTTTGGCGAACCGGCTGCAGGGTCAGACGGCCTGATGAACTTCAATGATATTTCCTTCGGGGTCGTGAAAGAAGATCTGGTGCCACTCTTTCGCAAAGGCGGTTCCGTAGTCCGAATAGCGCACGCCCTTGTCGTCCAGCAGCGTCTTGAAGGCCTCGATGTCGTCGGTCCGAAAAGCGATATGGCCGCGTTCTACCGGGTTGATGGCCTCACCGTGTTTAAAGGCCACATCCAGGTTCTTCTCGGCCAGATGCATCTGCATCGCCCCGTCAGTGGCAAAACGGATTTTGCCGCTGTAGCCGGTTGCGTCTGTCGCCTCGGGCCTCGGAAAATTCTCAATCGGAATATCCCGCAGCCCCAGAACATTCGTATAGAAGTCATGCAGCCGCTCGACGTCATCAGACACATAGTTGATATGGTGGAATTCCAGTTTCATGACCCGCCGTCTTTTCTGTTTGCGCCTGGCTCTAGCAAACCCCGGAACCGGTCCGTCTGACAAGCCGGAACGGTGGCCAAGTGAACGCAAGCCACGCTGAAAACGGTTGCAGTTGCGCGGCGTTTCCCGGATGCTCGGCGTTGGGGCAAAAGACGCAGGAACCGAGCTGGGCCGGAAGAAATATGTCGCTGGAAGAGCCATTTACAGACCTGAAAATCGAAAGGCAGTCGACCGGGTTTTACAAAGGCTACAGCCTGCCGATCGCTCTGGTCAGTAAAATCACGGTCTCACTTCTGGTTCTGTGGGCGCTGGTCTGGCCGCTTTCGGCCAACGACACGCTGCGGTCCTGGAAATCCGGCCTGCTGGCCGAGTTCAACGTCTTTTACGACATCTCCGTCGTGGTGTTTGCGTTTTTTCTGTTCCTCGTCGCCGTCATTCCCGCCACCGGGCGGATGCGGCTGGGGGCCGAGGATGAACGGCCCGAGTTTTCCAATTTCTCATGGTTTTCCATGATGTTCGGCGCAGGGCTGGGCGTCGGTCTGATGGTTTACGCCACCGCCGAGCCGCTGGGATTGTGGGAGACCAATCCCCTGACCGTCTCGGGCGAGGTTGCCTCAAAAAGCGAGGACGCAATCCAGGGCGCTTACCGCTATACCTTTCTGCACACCGGGTTTCACGCCTGGGCCATCTACGTGGTGACGGGGCTCAGCCTGGCTTACTACGCTTACACCCGCGGCATGCCGCTGACGATCCGGTCCGCCCTGACGCCCTTGCTGGGCAAATATTCCAACGGCATTGCGGGGCATGTGATCGATATTCTGGGCGTTGTGGCAACGATACTGGGCGTCGCCGTGACCATCGGCTACGGGGTATCGCAGCTTGTCGACGGGGCCTTTCTGATCACCGGCGGGCACTGGCTGATGGAGGCTGCAGACAGCGCGATGAAACCATCCACCGCTGGCCTGATTTCGGCCCTGGCGCTGGTGATGCTGATGTCGACCCTGTCCGCCGTTTCAGGCGTCGGGCGTGGGGTCAAATACCTGTCGAACCTCAATCTGGTGCTGTCGCTGATCCTGCTGACCGTGTTTATCCTGTTCGGCTCCTTTGCCTTTGCCATGACGACCTATGGGCAGGCCCTGCTGGATTACATCATTAACTTCATCCCGCTCAGCCTGCAGGCCCATACCCCGATGACACAGGCCGAATTCGCATCGGCCCTGCCCCCCGAAGCCGCCCCTTTCGTGGCCGAGCTGTTCCCCGGCGCAACCGATGCCTGGGGCACCAGGGACAGTTTCCTTGCCGCCCTGAGCGGGGAAGCTGCCGCGCTGTCAGACGCCACGAAAACCGCCGCCTACGATGCCGGAACGCCGGGGCGGTTGTTCGACTGGCAATCGGGCTGGACCACCTTCTATTGGGCGTGGTGGATCGCGTTTTCCCCGTTTGTCGGCCTGTTCCTGGCCCGCATCTCGCGCGGGCGCACGGTGCGCGAGTTCATTTTCGGCGCGGTGGTCGCCCCGTCGCTGGTCTGTTTCGCATGGATGACCATTCTGGGCGGCTCGGCCATCGACCTTGAACTGAACGGAGATGCCAACGGGGCGATCCTTGCGGCCTCGACCACAGCGACGCTGTTTGTGACGCTGGAACAGATGATCTCGGGCCATCTGCTGACCATCATCAGCTTCATGTGCGTGGTTCTGACCATGACATTCCTTGTCACCTCGGCGGACTCGGGCATTCTGGTGATGAACACGATCATGTCCGGCGGCACCGAAGATACCAGCGTCACGCATCGCATCCTGTGGGGCGGCCTGCTGACACTGGTGATCGGGACGCTTTTGATCGCGGGCGGCGGCGGGCTCGAGGCGCTGACCAACTCGATGATCATCGGCGCCCTGCCCTTCAGCCTGGTGTTGCTGCTGATGTGCGTGTCGCTGGCTAAGGCGATGATCAACGATCTGCGGCGGTCCCAATACGAAGACACCCCGTCGCACCCTGAATGAAACATTAAGGCTTGGGGCCGTTTTCTTAATCTTTCCGCCGGGGTGGGCTTCATGTCGGGCGGATAGATGTCATTGGACTGTCCGATGGCGACCCCATCCCAAACCCGCCTGACAGTCAATTCGCCGACAAGACCAAACTCAAAGGAACCGCAACGGATCAACTTAAGGAAGGGCCGCGCCATGTCCGACGCACAGGTTTATGCACCGCTGTTCCAGCCCATCCACCTTGGTCCCGTCACTGCGAAGAACCGTTTCTATCAGGTCCCTCATTGCACCGGCCTTGGCCATGTCCGCCCCCGCGCCGAAGCCGCCCTGCGCGGCATGAAGGCCGAAGGCGGCTGGGGCGTGGTGTCCACGCAGGAAACCGAGATTCACCCGACCTCGGACCTGGCCCCCTTTGCCGAGGGTCGTCTGTGGGATGCCCGCGACATCCCGGCCCTGTGCTTGATGACCAATGCAGTGCATGAACACGGCGCGCTGGCAGCAGTGCAACTGGTCCACAACGGCAGTCACGCGACCAACCTTTTGTCCCGCGCCCCGGTGCTGGCCCCGTCCGAGATGGCGACCACTGCGGCACAGCCGAAACAGGGCCGCGCGATGGACAAGGCAGATATCCGCGCCCTGCGGCAATGGCATCGCGACGCCGCGCTGCGCGCGAAAGAGGCCGGGTTCGACATCATCTATGTCTATGCGGGCCACGGGATGACTCTGGCCCAGCATTTCCTGCTGCCGCATCTGAACACCCGCATGGATGAATATGGCGGTTCACTGGAAAACCGCGTGCGCCTGACCCGCGAGTTGCTGGAAGACACCCGCGAGGCCGTGGGCGACACCTGCGCCGTGGCTTTTCGCTTTGGAATTGACGAAATGCTCGGCCCCGACGGCATGCAGGCCGCCGAGGAAGGCCGCGCCGTGGTCGAATTGCTGGCCGACCTGCCGGATATCTGGGACGTGAATGTCTCGGACTGGTCGAACGATTCGGCCACCACGCGGTTTCAGCCGCAGGACGGGTATCAGAACGACTATCTGGCCTATGTCAAACAGGTTACGAACAAGCCGGTGGTGGGCGTCGGGCGTCTGACCTCGCCCGATCTGATGCTGTCGATGTTGCGCAAGGGGGTGGTCGATCTGATCGGGGCCGCGCGCCCTTCGATCGCCGACCCGTTCATCCCGCGCAAGATCGAAGAGGGGCGGATTGACGAAATCCGCGAATGCATCGGCTGCAACATCTGCGCCGCCTCCGACGGGCTGGGCATTCCGATCCGCTGTACCCAGAACCCCACGATTGGCGAAGAATGGCGGCGCGGCTGGCACCCCGAGCGCATTGCGTCTCGTGGGCAGGCACAGCAAACACTGGTCGTCGGCAGCGGCCCCGCCGGTCTGGAGTGTGCCATGCAACTGGCCCGGCGCGGGTATGACGTGACCTTAACTGAAGGCGAAATGGATTTTGGCGGGCGGGTCCTGCGCGAAAGCCACCTGCCGGGGCTGACCGCCTGGGGCCGGGTCGCGGATTACCGTCTGAACGACCTGCGCCAGCGCGCCAATGTGCAGATGTTCACCGACAGTACGCTGGACGCCGATCAGGTGCTGGAACTGGGCATCGACCACGTGTTTCTGGCCACGGGCGCACGCTGGCAGGCGGACGGGATCGGACGCAACACCCGCCGTACCCCGCCCTTGATCGACCCGGCCGCCTTTATCTACACACCTGACGAGATCATGGCCGGGTCCGAGCCCGAAGGCTCGGTGCTGGTCTATGATGACGACCACATCTATCTGGCTGGAGTGATTGCCGAAAAGCTGGCGCAAATGGGCTGTGATGTAACCTTCGTGACCCCGGACAGCACGGTATCGGCCTTTTCCGCCTACACGCTGGAACAGCACCGCATTCAGGCGCGGCTGATCGAACTGGGCGTGGAGATCCGCTGCAATCAGGTGCTGCATAGCGTCGCGCCGGATCATGCGACCATGGCCTGCACCTATTCCGGGCGGCACAGTCAGATCGATTGCGCCTCGGTCGTTCTGGTCACGGAACGGCAGCGCAACACGTCGCTCTATGACGCGTTGCAGGGCAAAGGGTTAAAAACGCTGGGGTTGATCGGCGACGCCGCCTCACCCGGCCTGATCGCCGATGCGGTCTTCGACGGGCACCGCGCCGCGCGCGATTTCGAGCGCCCGAAACAGGAAGCGGAGCAGGACTGGTTCCGCCGGCAAATCACCGATCTGCGGGAGGAGACGACATGACCGACGCCATCGTAAACACATCCCGTCGCCGCGGTGGCGGCCGCGCGGCGCGCATTGCGCTGCAGCAGGCCACGACCGGCAACGAGGCCGTGCATGGCGGCATCGCCGGTGGCCGCTATCGCCCGCTGTCGCAAACGGATATGGAGGCCATCCACAACGCCGCCCTGACCGTGCTGGACCAGACCGGCCTTGCCGATCACTTCCCCGAACTGCTGGATCTGGTTTTGCCGAGGGGCGCGGTGCTGAACGCGCACAACCGCCTGTGCTTTCCCCGCGCGCTAACCGAGGACCTGCTGGCCGGTGCCGCGCGTGAATACTATGTCCACGCGCGGGGCGACCGCGCGGGCAAGGACGATATGCACTGCACCGCGCAAAGCGTCTATTTCGCCAATTCGGGCACGGCGGTCACGACTTTTGACGCCAAAACAAAGTCCTACCGCCCCTCGGAGCTGCGTGACATCTACGATTTCACCCGGCTGGTGGACCGGCTGGACAATATCCACATGCTGGGCGCAACCGTTTTGGCCACCGATGTGCCCGACGATTTCACCCATGACATGAACATGGTCTACGCCATGCTGTCGGCCAGCCAGAAACCGGCCTGCATGGCGTTTCGCGACCGCAGGCATATCCCGCCTGCCATCCGCATGTTCGATCTGGCTTCGGGTGGCGAAGGGTCGTTTCTGAAAAAGCCGTCGGTCGTGTTTGGCGGCTGTCCCATTGTCTCGCCCCTGCGCATCGGGCGCGAGAATATGGAGATCCTGGTCGACACCGCAAAGCTGGGCCTGACCGTCGATCTGGCCGTGCCGCCGCAGGCGGGCGCAACCGCGCCTGCAACGCTGGCCGGAACGCTGGTGCAGGCGGTGGCGGAAACGCTGGCCTGCATCGCCATCGCCAACCTGATCAAACCGGGCTGCCCGGTCAGCTTTTCCGCATGGCCCTTCATCACCGATCTGCGCAGCGGGTCCTTCACGGGCGGCAGTGGCGAACAAGCCCTGATCGGGGCCGCTGCCGTGCAGATGGGGCAGTTCTACGGCCTGCCGACCTCAGTCGGCGCTGGAATGACCGACGCCAAGCTGCCCGATGCGCAATACGGGCTGGAAAAGGCTCTGACCTTCTCGCTGGCCGCCCACGCCGGGGCCAACCGGGTATGCGAGTTTGGCGGCATGCTGGGCAGCCTGATGGGCTGCAGCTTCGAAAGCATGGTCATCGACAATGAGGCCGGCGGGATGATCCTGCGGTCCTTGCGCGGCATCGAGGTCACGGATGAGACGCTGGCGGTGGATGTCATCCACAACTGCGCCATCGACCCCGGCCATTTTCTGGGCAACCCGCACACGCTGGGCTTTATGAATTCCGAATTCGTCTATCCCCAGCTGATGGACCGCGCCCGTACCGACACGTGGGAAAATGAGGGCAAGCTCGATCTGCTGGAACGGGCGCATGAAAGGGCAAATGCCATTCTGGGCAGCCATTTCCCGAACCATTTCGGCGCTGCCGATGCTCAGGTGCGCGCGGAGTTTCCAATCGTTCTCAGCAAAGAGGACATGCAGAATATCCGGGGCTGACCGACCCCCCAGGAACAACGCAAAAACGGCGCGCCCCGGGGGCGCGCCGTCTTCGATTTCAATCGGGTGCTTAGCCTTCCAGACCCAGCTTGTGCACATGGATCTCGTTGATCGGATGGCTGTCCGCGCCAACGATCCCCGGGCGCGAGTGCCGGTACAGCGACCGCCAATAGGGCTGGATGACCGTGCCGTCTTCGCGCAGGAAGGTCTCGATCTTCTCCATATGCCCGCGCCGCGTATCCGCATCGGCGATGGCCGAGGCCGCATCCAGCATCGCATCGAACTCATCGCTGGCCAGACCAGTTTCGTTCCAGGCCACGCCTTTCTTGTAGGCCAGCGTCAGCACCTGAACGCCCAGCGGGCGGTGCCCCCAGTCGGTCGAGCTGAACGGGTATTTGTTCCAGTCATTCCAGAACGTGTTGCCCGGCAGTACGGTCCGGCGCACCTTGATCCCTGCGTCGCGAAGCTGCGCCGCCAAAGCGTCAGTCGTGTTCCGGCGCCAGTCGTCGTCGATCGAGATGATCTCATGCTCGAAATCCAGCATGCCCGCCTCTTCCAATAGCGCGCGCGCGCCTTCAGGATCCAGTTCCGGCGCGCCGATATCGGCGTATTCCGGGTGGATCGGGCAAACGTGGTGGTTTTCCGCAATCGTGCCGCGGTTGGCATAGCCCAATTCCAGCAACACATTGTTGTCGCAGGCCATCGCCAGCGCCCGGCGGACCTTTGCGTCGGCATAAGGCGCAACGCCATCCACCTCGGCATCACGGTTGGTGCGCAGCACCAGCGTATTGGCCGAGACGGATTCGCTCTGGTTCCAGCCAATACCTTCGAAAATTTCGACAAATTCGCCGACCGTTTCATAGGTCATGTCGATCTCTTCCGCCTCTGCCGCCGCCAGGTGGGCCGCGCCGTCGGTGCCGTAGTCGATGAACTCGATCCGGTCCAGATAGGCGCCTTCGCCCCACCATTCGTGATCGGTGTTCTTTTCCAGCACGACCTTTTCGCCGACCGCATATTCGACCAGCTTATAAGGGCCGGTGCCAACAGGATCATTGGCCGGATCGCCCGACCAGCCATCCGGCACAATCGCAGCCGGATATTCGGTGACCGCCGGAATGATCGTGATATCGGGCCGCGTCAGGTTCAGCCTCAGCGTCAGATCGTCGACAACTTCCAAAGAACCTTCTGCCGGGCCATCCCCGGCCTCATTCTGCAGCGAACCCATGCGCGCAGCCATCGAGTTGCCTTCCCAGGTGCCATCGCACCAGCGCCCGAAATTATAGGCAACGTCCTGCGCCGTCAGCGTGCCGCGCCCGTCGTTCCAGTTCACACCGGGACGAATGCGCAGCGTGTATTGGGTGGCGTCGTCATTGACCTCCCAGCTTTCCAGCAAGCGCGGCTCGAACGTTCCGTCCGCGTTGTACTGGACCAGGTATTCCAGAAAACCGCGCACCACGTTGCCAAGCTGTGGCCAGTTGTAAAGCGGCGGGTCAAGCTGCGCGCGCACGACCTGCTGGATGCGGATCGTCCCGCCCGGCTGGATATTTCCGGCGGCCCGCGCAGGCTGCGCCAGACCGATCATCGAATAGGCAGCGGATGCCGAAACACCCAGCGCCGTTGCACGGGTCAGAAACTCCCGGCGGCTTAACTTACCGCTCTCAACTTCTTCCACATGCATGTGAACCGCAGGATGGACCTGCTGCGAATTGCTCAGACTCGTCATTCATATCTCCCCAAAATCTGGCCTTGCGGGCTTATTGTACCCGTTTGCCTAAGTTTTGATACAGATTCGATTAAATTTGCAGTAGTTGAATTTTTATGGATGACATTAGCAAAATTAATCGCAGCCTAAGCCGGAACCTGGTCGCACTGCACGCCTTTGACGAGGTCGCGCGCCACGAGAATTTCACCAGCGCGGCTGAGGCGCTCGGGCTTACGCAGTCCTCGATCTCGCAGCGGATCAAGGCGCTGGAAACCGAACTTGGGGTCACGCTGTTCACCCGCGAACACCGGGGCGTGTCGCTGACAATCGAAGGAGTGCGGCTGTTGAACGAGGTCCGGCCAGCCATGGTCCAGATGGGCCTCGCCGTCGGTTCCTTGTTGAATAGAAAGTCAAAACCGAGGGTGCGCATATCGGCGGACTTCGCGTTTTCCACCTTCTGGCTGCTGCCGCGCCTGTCGGTCCTGCGCGAAGAGATCGGGGATGAGATCGAGATCCAGATACTCGCATCCCCGACCCCGCCCGTTGCAGGGGCCGACGATTGCGACATTCAAATCCATGTCGCCCATTATGACCGGATGAAGCCCGGCGATGTCCTGCTGATCGAGGAAAAAGTGGCCGCCGTCGCCAGCCCTCAGCTATTAGCCACAACGGGGCCAATCCAATCTTCTGCCGATTTATTGAACGTCCAGCTTCTGAGCCTGTCTAAGCCGCCCTCGGCAGAATGGCAGACCTGGCAGGGCTGGTTCGAGAAGCTGAGCATCAGCGGCGAGCGCAAAAAGAACTATGTCAGTTTCAACAATTACGACATGGTCACGCAATCTGCGATCGCCGGAGACGGCGTGGCCCTTGGCTGGCTGGGGCTGGTCGATGGCCTGATTCAATCCGGGGCGCTGGTTCAAGTGACCGAGGACGTCGTAGTCAGCGACGCCGGGTATGTGATGTCCTGGGGGCAGACCAATCTGGGCCAGGGGCCCCGAAAGGTGTTTGACTGGATATCACGACAAGTCCGCTTTGCAGATGGCAACCGGACGATGGCGTCCTAACCTGAAACAGGAACGGTCCGTCGCTTCGCGGCAATATCGGTCCAGTTGCGCCCGCCGAATGCGATCAGGGCGATATAGAGCGTGTCCGTCTCGGGTTCGGGGCGGAACACGATGGTCAGGCGATTGCCCACACCGCCATCACGGACCAGCCACCCCGAAAGCCGCCCCTGCAGCCGCATCCCCGACTGCGGGTTCGCCAGGATCGATCGCACCAGCGCATCCACCTCGTCCAGTCGGCGTTGTGCGGCAGCGATATCGCCGTCGGTCACATCGACAATATGATCAGCGATCCCGATCAGATCCCGTTCGACAAACGGGTGGCGAACCAGACGCATCAGGTTCCTGAATTGAGCGAGGTCAGATAGGCCCGTGCCCCGGCCGAGATGTCGGAAACATCCCCGACCGGCTCCCATTTCCCGGTCGGCAGCGACAGGCGGCGCTCAAGCTCTGCCTCCAGCAGCGAATTCTCCCGCTCGCGTGCCGTCTTCGCCTTGGTCAACTCACCGGATACCGCCGCGCTGACATTGGGGTATTCACCCGCCTCGACCAGTTCCTTGGCAAAGGCATAGGCCGCTTCGGTGAAACTGACGGATTGCTTTTGAACAGTCATGGCAATTCTCCGATGGTGCTCCAATAGAATACCAGCCGAACCGGCACTGGGCAATATCGCCCGGTTCGTCCCTTGATGTCCGGGATAACCAGAGTGCCATGGTGGTCCGCGCGGAGGTTCTGTTGCCGCATCAAGCTCAGCATGGAAATCCCGAACCAGTTGTTCGGCGCTCTGCACTTCACTGGCATTTCGCAGTTCCATCATTGAAAACGCATGCATACTAATCCCCTAAATCCAAAAAATCAAAATTACATTGGTTACTGGCGCACTCTATACCTGTATAAAATAACTCAATATTCTGATAATTTAGCATACGTATTCGATCTACCGATTCGAGGTTCACAATGGCAAAAGAAACAGAGGTTCCCGTAAAGCCCGTGGCAAACCCTGTGGGCACGCAGTCCAAGAACACGCATATCCGGTTCCGCCCGCTGGGGGACGAACATATGCCCTCGGACTTTTCGGTTTCGCTTGAAAACTACCGCCGCGGCGGCACGCGCGAGTTCCTGGACAAAGAGCCCGATCACGCGGTCACCCAGTCCATGCGCGGGTTCGAGCCGCGTTTCAGGAACATCGTCGATTACATCGTCCGGATCACCCACCAGATCTGGGAGGAGAAGGATATCGGATATATCTATGACACCTACAGCCATGATTGCCGGGTGTGGGACGATATCGGCTTGCAATATGGTCGCGACAAGATCGTTGCGGATACCGTTCACACCAACAATGCGATCCCGGATGTTCGGCTGGTCGCGGATGAAGTGATCTGGGCCGGCAACGACGATGTCAGCTTTCACACCTCGCACCGGACGATGATCCTGGGCACCAATACCGGGTATTCGCGGTTCGCCCCCCCGACAAACCGCCCCCTGCGCCTGCTGTGCATCGCCAATTGCGTTGCCCGCGACAACGAGATTTACGACGAGCATGTCGCCTATGACACCGCCGCGCTGATCCAGCAGATGGGGCTGGATGTCGGCGAAACCGCACGACGCATCGCCTCGCAACGCGCCCATGGGCCGTTTGCGCCGAACTATGCGGCAAGCGATCCCAATCGCATGGACGGTCAGGGTTTTCCCAAGCGGCCCTCAATCCCCGATGTGGTCGACGGGAACGTGCGCGAATTCGTGCATGCGGCGTTCGAAAGCATCTGGAACCGCCGCGACTTTAGCGCCATGGACCGGGTTTACGCACCGGATGTCGTCTTTGAGGGCTCGACCAGCCGGGTCTATCGCGGTGTCGGGCAATTACGGTCCCATATCATGTCGATGATCGCGATGTTCCCGAATATCCGGATCTCGGTCGATGATATCTATTGGATGGGCAATGCCGAAGACGGCTATCTGGTCTCGGTTCGCTGGGGTGGCGTTGGCGCGCATCGCGGCAATGGCGCCTATGGCGAGCCCACCGGGAAAGAGGCGCATGTCTGGGGCATCACCCAGTGGCAGATCAAGGCCAACAAAGTCCTGAAGGAATGGACCGTGTTCAACGAGTTCGGCATTCTGATGCAGATTCTGGGCGACTGACGATTCCACCAGAGGGCAAGCCGCACCCCATTTGGGGTGCGTTTTTGCGCCTATCCCCGCATATGGGGCAGGCGCGCCAGAACGTCCAAACCCTGTTGTTTCCAGAAATGCAGCAGGTCGATGAAAATCCAGTTCTCGGTCAGCTTGTCACCCGAACGGCGATACATGTCGATCACGCGCATGTCGGCCGGTTTGCCGGTGGCCGGCATGCCCATGAAACCGCCTGTGGGTGTGAGGGTCAGGTTGGGCCAGCCGAAAAAGCCGCCGAAACTGCCCTCGGCAATCCGTGCGATGTGTCCGTTGAAGATGCGGTCACCAAACCCCTCGCGGAACGGTCCGGCATGCTGTTTGGCGTATCGCTCGATGGTATAGGTCGCACCGATCCCCGTTGGACCCCACCAGATCATGTCGTCGTTCCAGCTGCGCGGCAGTTCGGTCATCAGCCCCTGCTCTTCGCGGCCCTTCCAGTCGCGGATGTCGTTGATCATGAATTCGATAGCGTCCAGGGTCTTTTGCCCTTCGGTCGGGTCCTGCGGGTCGAACATCACGCCATCATGGGTCATCGGCCCCGGCTGAACCAGCTGCGCGCCGGTTTGCGGCGGGAACGGGTTAAGCCCCGCCTGCATCATCAGATGGGGAATATCGAAGAACATCGCTGTGTCGGTGATCTTGTCACCCTCCACGCGCATGAACTCGGCGTAGCGCAGCATGACAATCTTGTTCGTCGGGGGAATGTCCAGCCAGGGGTGATCGAACAGGCCCATCAGATGCCCCATCGAAGCCACCCAGGTACCGCCATCGTCCAGCCCGTTTTCGCCCGCCATGAACAGGTCGAGCCGTCGCTGCATGCGCGTCACCGAGGTTTTCAGCGGCACCCAGAACCGGTTCGCGACTTCAACCGGATCGTGAATTTCGTTGAACGGATGGTATCCCCGCCACAGCGCGTCTGGCGCGCAATATTTCTTGAGGGCTTCCACCGGATTTGCGTCGATGGCTGAGTAGTAATCGCGAACAAGCGATTTGGCGGATTGAAGATCGGACATGGGGCGCACGCTGGATAGTGTCATTCGGGAAGGCAGAAAAGAATCCGGCCCGTAAGGCCGGATTCCGATTGGCTGAGATCAGCCCTTTACGGCACCAGCGGTCAGGCCGCTGACGATCTGGCGCTGGAAGAACAGGATCAGGAAGAACAGTGGAACCAACGCACTGACCGCCGCTGCAACAGCGAACATCACGTCTCCGGTTTCGCGCACTGTGCCAAGGAAGCTGTTGATTTTTGGGACCATCGTCTGGTTTTCCGAACTCAGCAAAACCGCACCGATAGCGAAATCATTATAGGCCAGAAGGAAGCTGAACAGCCCCGTGGTGATCACCCCCGGCCACATCACCGGGATGATGACATGGCGAAACGCCTGAAACCGGGTACAGCCGTCGACCATGGCGCTTTCATCCATGTCCTTGGGGATGTTCAGAAAGAACGAATGCAGCATCCACAGGGTAAACGGCTGGTTGATCGCCACCAGAACGATGATGGTGGTACTGAGCCTGCCCCAGATGTTCCACTCAAAAAATGGCAGCAGATAGCCCGAAACCAAAGTCATGTGCGGCATTGCCCGGAAGACAAGCGCCAGCATCAGCAGCCAGAATGCATAGCGATAGCCGGACCGGGCCAACGCATAGCCACCGAGCGTTCCAAGTGTCAGCGAAATTACCACGGTGAAGAACACGACTATCGCGGTGTTGATGCTGTTGCGCCAGAACTCCTGTTCGACCCAGGCCCCCTGGTAACCCGCACTGGTAAAGGCGCTGCCGGTTTCGGCCTTGGTCATCACGCCATAGATCGCGTTGGTCCAGTCTGTCTTGGAAAAGAAGTCAGGCTGAACTTTGAACGACCCCCAAAGTGTCCAGATGAACGGGCCGGCGGCAATGAATATCCACAAGACCACAAAGCTTGTGGTGAACCAGATCAAACCTTTGGAGCGTCTGTCTGCGACGGATGTTGTCATGATCAGGCCCTTTTCCGGTTAAAGTCGCGCCATGTGCGGATCAGCACGGGTGTCAGAAGGATAGCGACGCCTATGATCGTCATGATCGATGAGGCACCGGCAGATCCGAATTGCGGAATGTCGCCGCCGCGCAAGTCGTTGTAGATGATGTACGACAATGAGGTCGCTTTGGCCGAAGCCTGGAACGCCAGAATGGGTTCAAGCATCCGGAAGTTGTCCATCAACTGCATCAACGTGATGAACACGACCAGAGGCATCATGTACGGCACAACCACAAAGCGGATGGCCTGCCAGCGGGTGGCGCCATCAATTTTCGCGGCCTCAAGCGTTTCCTTCGGGACGGTCTGCAACCCGGCGTAAAAGACAATGAAGCTGAACGGGGTCGAACTCCAGATTCCGTAGACGATCAACATGATCCATGTCAGCGGTGCCGAGGCCTTTAGCGAAAGGTTCGGGTCACTGAACATCCACTGCAGCGTCGCGCCGATGATACCGTCGGCATCCACCATCCAGAAAATGATCAGCGCCCCCACCAGCGGCGTCACGATCATGGGCAGCAGAGATACGAAAATAGTCGGTCCCTTCAACAAGCTGGGGACCCTGTTGACCGCAAGCGCTACACCCAGCCCGAACAAGACCACCAGGGGTGTGACAACAAACGTGTAGGTCAGCGTAAAGATGAGTGCTTTGTAGAACGGCAGGTTCAACAGCTCTGAGAAGAACGCGCCAAAGGAGTCCGTTTCCGCCCAGGCCACGCCCACTTGTTCAAAGGCAAGGTGTTTGCGGTTCGTATACGTGCGCAGACCGTTGAACCGGCCTAAGGGGGCTTCTTCCTGCAGGGCTGCCGTGGCCTCAGTATCAACCTGCAAAACCGTTTCGCATTTGAACGGTCCGCAATTTTCCACCTCGACCATGATCTGTTCGTGTTCGACAAACAAAGACTGGATAGCAACCGACACGGTAGGCAGCGCAATAAACAGGATCATTGCGGCCAGCGATGGCAGTATGAACCAGAAGAACGTGCGATGTTTCATAGACCAACACCTGCGTCAGCTTCGCGATTGGGTGACCCGGGGCGGACCTGACCGCCCCGGGTGTTCTTCAGAGGCAATCCTCAGAGGTAACCGGCTTCTTTTGCCGCTGCGATATATGCCGCTTCGATATCCGCCAGCGTCTGCTCAGCGCTTTCGTTGCCCTGCAGGAAGTCCGGCAGTTCTTCGAAAAACGCCTGATGCAGCAGGCCCATATAGGGCAGCATCGGGTATGGCTCGGCCCCGCCTGTTGCGGTTTCAGCCACGCCAACCGCCGCCGGGCCCGGCTTGTACGAATCCATCAGCCAGACCGCCGCGTCGTTGTTCGATTCGACCATCTGTGGCGAAATGCCATTCATCATGGCAATAAAGGTCGCCTCGGCATCTTCGTCCGAGATGTTCTTGGAGATGGTGAAACCGTCCCACCAAAGGGTGGAGGAAGGGGTGTCGCCACCCGCAACGGTCGGCGCACCGGCCAGAACGGTGTTTTCCGCAACACCTTCCGCCGCGCCTTCACCGCCCAGCAGTTCACCACCGCTCGAGCCCCAAAGCTGCGCAATCGCCAGATCGCCCGATTTCCAGATCGGCACCACGGTCGCGGTGTTGTAGGTCAGGAAGTCCGGGTTCGACAGCGACACCAGGTCTTTCATCATGTTCAGCGTCGCAACACCCGTTTCGTTGTTGATCGCCGGTTCCGCCGTGCCGGGTTTGAAGAACTCGCCCCCGTGGCCCAGATACATGTTCACGAACTCTTCGCCCAGGTTCCAGTCAGACATGCTGAGGAACGCAAAGGGATGATCCATGAGACCGGCATCCTTGATCGCCTTGCCGGTTTCGACCACCTCTTCCCAGGTCGCAGGCACGGGCTTGCCGACCTGATCCAGAATGTCCTGACGCACGAACAGGTGCTGCGCGTTTGCCATGAAGGCGATGGCCATGATCTTGCCGTCGATGGTGATCAGCTGGTTCTTGCCAAGCGCCTGACCGTGTTTGGCGACCAGATCATCCAGCGGGCGGATCAGACCTTCGTTCAGCAGCGGCACGATCGAAGAGTTCGCAACAATGACCGAGGTATATTCAGCCGGGTTCGCCGTCAGCGCCTGAACGGTGATGTTGCGGAAATCCTTGTTGTGGTTGGCTGCAACCGTCACGCCGCCAGTGCATTCAGCCGCCGTGGACGTGATCGCCTTGAGTGCCGGGAAGTCATTGGCCAGCACGTTGACGTTGCCGCTGGCAATCTCGCACTCGGCATAGGCGGCAGTGGCCATCAGAGCCGCAACCGCACCGGCAGCGAAGTTTTTAACTAGATTCATCGTTAGGGATCCTCCGGTTGGTAACTGAGCAGGTGCCAACCTGCTAAGTCCTTTGTTTTTTCGGCGTCGCTTCGCCATTTATGCATTCGCATTCATCATTATGCCAATTTATCTCCACATGACAAGCTAATCCTTATTGGTGTTGATTTTTCTTAATATTACGCAGTTCATGGCTTAATACGGCCTATTTCACGGGCGTGAATCACATGAACCCCACAACTTCCGCTTGCTATTCAGCCGAATCTTTTGCATGTTTTTTGCGAACGCATGCAAACTGTGGGGTATCCATGGCGGAGATTCAGCTCAAGAACATTTCAAAGCGGTGGGGGTCCTTTGTGGGCGTGCACAACTTTGATCTGACGATCGCGGATAAAGAGTTTCTGGTTCTGCTCGGCCCCTCCGGCTGCGGCAAGACGACGACGATGCGGATGATCGCCGGGCTGGAGGATATCAGCGAAGGTGAGATCACAATTGACGGCCAGGTCGTGAATGATCTGGACCCCAAGGATCGCGATGTCGCGATGGTGTTTCAAAGCTATGCGCTCTATCCGAATCTGGATGTCTACGAGAATATCCGCTTCCCCCTGAAGGTGCGCAAAACCGATCCTGCAACCCATGACGAGCGTGTCAGACGTGCGGCTGAAATGGTTGAGCTGACCGAATTCATGCACCGCCGTCCCGCGGAATTGTCAGGGGGTCAGCGTCAGCGCGTCGCTCTGGCGCGCGCCATCGTGCGCGAGCCCAATGTGTTCCTGATGGATGAGCCCCTGTCAAACCTCGATGCCAAGCTGCGGGTTTCGACGCGCCATCAGATCAAGAACCTCAGCCATGAATTGCAGGTCACGACGATCTACGTGACCCATGACCAGATCGAGGCGATGACACTGGCCGACCGGGTCGTCGTGATGAGCAAGGGCGTGGTGCAGCAGGTCGGGACACCGACAGATATCTATGACACGCCAGCGAATACCTTTGTTGCCAGCTTCATCGGAAGCCCCGCGATGAACCTGCTGGAGGGCGAAGTGTCCGGCGGCGTGTTCACCGGCGAAAACGTTCGAATCGAAGGCCTTCAGACCTCGCATCAGGGCGCCGTGACCCTCGGGTTCCGCGCCGAGGACGCGAGCATCAGCCCAGAGGGCTCTTCTGCGGCCCCGCTCTATTCGCTTGAACTGCTTGGCGACGCAACGATCGTTACTCTGAAACTGGGCGGCACCATTGCCTCGGTCCGCGCGGGCAAAGAGTACCGGGCCGAGATCGGGACGCGGGTGGCGGTCGATATCCCCTCGTCCGTCTGCCACCTGTTTGACGCCAAAACCGGCGAACGGCTGGACTGACGTCAGCGCATCGCAAGTCGCCCTTGCGATCGAAATATGCATTTACCGAAGGCATGAAGAAAGGATTGCCATGAAAGGGTCTCGTCCTGAACAAGCGGTTCTCAGCCGCGACACGGATCTGAGCAAGACCGCCGAGACACAGGCCGTCATCGAAGGCATGGTCGATGGCCTGAACGATCACCGCATCAGCGATATCGGTGAGTTCTTCTCGGAAGGTTTCCGTTGGATGGGCAACACCGGATGCGGCACCAAGACCGGGCTGCAAGAGTTTCAGGACAACTGGCAACGCCCGTTTCAGGCGGCGTTTTCCGACAAGGTCTGCGTTGATGAAGCCCGCCTTTACATGGGCGAATGGGCCGCAGCCTTTGGTCGGCAGGAGGCAACGCATTCGGGCGAATTCATGGGCATCGCCCCGACTGGCAAGCGCGTCGATATCCGATACATGGACTTCTGGAAAGTTGTCGACGGCAAGATCGTGGACAATTGGGTGATGGTCGATTTCCCGCATGTGCTGGCGCAGCTGGGCCACGATGTGTTCGGCGGCAAAGGCTGGGAAACCTACGACCGGGGCGAGGCGACACCGCCAATGCCCGGCGGAGGCGTGTAATGGCCGCCGTTCTGGACTTGGTGAAAGACATGGAAAATGCACTCGGGCGATCCGAAACCGACATGTCGCGCTGGTTTCACGAGGATTTTGTGTGGGATGGCAATGCCGGATGTGGCCGCAAATCCGGACTGCAAGAGTTCCGGACCGGTTGGCAGAAACCCTTCCGCGCGGCATTCGGGGATCGTCGCTTTGACACACAGTTATGGCTTGAAGATGGCGACTGGGCAGCCTGTATCGGCACCTGTCACGCCACCCATTCCGGCGATTTCATGGGTCTTGCGACGACGGACCGTCCGCTGAGCATCCCTTATGTGGATTTCTGGCAGGTCCGGGACGGTCGCATTGCCTACAACAAGGTGGATGTCGATCTGGCGAGCGTTGCCGCGCAGCTCGGCTGGGATGTGTTTGACGGGCACGGCTGGGACCGGCTTGATCCGCCCGTGGAGCGCCTGTGGCGCGGTCAGGCGGGCCAGGGCGCGACCGCCAGGCCGCTGGACGTCGTCCAGGCGATGGAGGCCGCGCTGCAGCGCATCGAAGTGGATGTTTCAGACTATTTCCACCCCGACTTCGTCTGGGATGCGAATTATGGCTGTGGCTTGAAACACGGTCTGACCGAATTCGAGAACGGCTGGTATCTGCCCTTCCGCCAATACTTCGGCAACCATGACTTCAGGACCGAACATTTCATGCAGGACGGCGACTGGGCTGCCTGCTTTGGCGCCTGTCACGCGACGCTGGAACAGGACTTCATGGGCATACCCGCCAAGGGGCAGCCCATCCGTATTCCATATATCGATTTCTGGCGCATCGAAGGCTCGAAAATAGCCGAGAACATCGTGCGCGTCGATTTTGCAAATGTTGTGAAGCAACTGGGTGGCGACGTCTTTCAAGGGAAAGGCTGGGAATGATCACTTGGCAACGCAACCAACTTCCGATCGTTAGGAGACGAACATGTCGATCCAATATCTGAAACGCGGTAAATCTGACGCGGACCGGGCTGAGGACGACGCCAAGACCCGCGCCGTGGTGGAAGCCACGCTGAAAGATATCGAAACCCGCGGCGATGCCGCCGTGCGCGAGCTGAGCGAGAAGTTCGACAGTTACTCGCCCGCCTCATTCCGCCTGTCGCAGGCCGAGATCGACGATCTGATGAGCCAGCTGACCGAGCGCGAACTGGCGGACATCAAGTTCGCTCAGGCCCAGGTCCGTAACTTTGCGCAGGCGCAGCGGGACTCGATGCTGGATATCGAGGTTGAAACCCTGCCCGGCGTGATTCTGGGCCACAAGAACATCCCCGTGCAGTCCGTCGGGTGCTATGTGCCGGGCGGCAAGTTCCCGATGGTCGCGTCGGCGCATATGTCCGTGGCCACGGCCTCGGTCGCCGGTGTGCCGCGGATCATCGCCTGTACCCCTCCGTTTCAGGGTAAGCCCAACCCGGCTGTGATCGCGGCCATGCATCTGGGCGGTGCGCATGAGATCTATGTGATGGGCGGCATTCAAGCCATCGGCGCAATGGCACTGGGGACCGAGACCATCGACCCCGTGCATATGCTGGTCGGCCCCGGCAACGCCTTTGTGGCCGAGGCCAAGCGTCAGCTCTTTGGCCGTGTCGGCATCGACCTGTTCGCCGGTCCCACCGAGACGATGGTGATCGCCGATGAAACCGCCGCCGATGCCGAGCTGTGCGCCACCGATCTGCTGGGTCAGGCCGAGCATGGTTACAACAGCCCCTGCGTATTGCTGACCAACTCGCACAAACTGGCCGAGGAAACCCTGTCCGAGGTCGACCGTCTGCTGGGCATCCTGCCGACAGCGGGCACCGCGAAAGTATCCTGGGACGAATATGGCGAGGTGATCGTCTGCGACACCTATGACGAGATGCTGCAGGTGGCCGATGACATCGCATCCGAGCATGTGCAGGTCATGACCGACCGCGATGACTGGTTCCTTGAGAACATGACCTGCTACGGCGCGCTGTTCCTGGGGCCGCGCACCAATGTTTCGAACGGGGACAAGGTGATCGGCACCAACCACACGCTGCCAACGAAAAAGGCGGGGCGGTATACCGGCGGGCTTTGGGTTGGCAAATACCTGAAAACGCACAGCTATCAGAAGGTTTTGACCGATGAGGCCGCGACGCTGATCGGCGAATATGGCTCGCGCCTGTGCCTGCTGGAAGGTTTTGTGGGCCATGCCGAGCAGTGCAACGTTCGTGTGCGTCGGTATGGCGGCATTAACGTCCCCTATGGTGCCCCCGCACCTTATCGGGACGCTGCCGAATAGGGGGCTTTGCCCCCGGCTTTCAGCCTCCCCCAGAGTATTTGGAAAAAGATGAAGACTGATACGCATACCCGGAACAAGGCCGCGATTTCGCCGCTGCGCGCGGCAATGTATGATTTCGACGAGGGGGACGTGCGTAAGGCGCTGGCTGAGGTCAGCATCCCCGATGCGCTGTTCCGGCTGTGCCATCCCTTTGGGGACAGCGTCGGCGGCGATGCTTTTTTCGAAACGGCATATAGGGGTCTGCTGTCCGCGTGGCCCGATCTGGAACGCCGCGACTACATCGTCATGGCCGGGCCGGACGGACAGGGCGCAGATTGGGTGGGCTGCGGCGGGTATTACACCGGCACTTTCTGCGGGCCGTGGTTGGATATCCCGCCAACCGGGCATCAGGTGACCATGCGGTTCCATGAGTTCTTTCGGTTCGAAAACGGCAAAGTGGTCGAGATGCAGGCGCTGTGGGACATCCCCGAAGTGATGATGCAGGCCAATGCCTGGCCGATGGCCCCCAGCCTTGGCCGCGAATGGCATGTGCCGGGTCCGGCGACGCAGGACGGTTTTGTGCCGGGGCCCTATGATGCGGCTAGGGGACGGGCGAGTTGTCAGCACATCGTCGACATGCTGGACCATCTGAAAAAGCACCCGTCCGAAGGTGGCCCCGAGGTGATGGAGATGGAGCGGTTCTGGCATCCGCGCATGAACTGGTACGGCCCCTCGGGGATCGGCACCGGGCGCGGGATCGCGGGTTTTCGCAACTGGCACCAGATTCCGTTTCTGAGCGGCATGCCGGATCGCGGGCAGTATGTGGATGAGATCACCTATCATTTCTTCGGCGATGGCGATTATGCCGCTGTCACCGGATGGCCCAACATGATCCAGACGGTCACCGATGACGGCTGGATGGGCATCGCGCCCTCGGGCAAGCGGATCACCATGCTCAGTCTTGATTTCTGGCGGCTCGAGGATGGCAAGATCCGCGAAAACTGGGTTCTGGTTGATCTTCTGGATGCATACCGGCAGCTTGGCGTTGACGTTTTTGCCCGGCTGAGGGAATTCAACAAGGCCCGCGTTCCGGGCCGTGTGCCTTTCCCCGTAGGAGATCCCTGATGAAGCTGCCCCCTGCCCCCTCGTTCAGCTTAAGCGGCAAACGCGCGCTTGTGACCGGCGCGTCCTCTGGCATCGGGCTGGCCTGTGCCACCGCTCTGGCCAGCCATGGGGCGCAGGTGACCGTGGCGGCGCGACGGGCAGACAAGCTGGCCGAGGTGGTGGGCGCCTTTGCGGAGCAGGGTTGGACAGCCACGCAGCTTGTGCTGGACGTGGCCGATATCGCCGCAACCGAGGCTGCGGTCGATGCCGCCGGCCCGTTCGACATTCTGATCAACTCGGCGGGTCTGGCCCGTCACAGCCCGGCACTGGACACCACCGAGACCGATTTCGACGCGGTCAGCGATCTGAACTTCAAAGGCGCCTATTTCCTGACCCGCGCCGTGGCGCGCGGTTTGATTGCGGCCGAAAAGCCCGGCAGCCTGATCAACATTACCAGCCAGATGGGTCAGGTTGGCGGCATCGACCGGGCCGTCTATTGCGGCACGAAACACGCAGTCGAAGGCTTTACCAAGTCGATGGCGATCGAATGGGGGCCGCATGGCATCCGGGTGAACGCGCTTGCGCCAACTTTCATCCGCACGCCCCTGGCCGAACAGACGCTGGCGATCCCCGAACGGCGCGCCTGGATCGAAGATAAAATCAAGCTGGGCCGCGTGGGCGAGTTGGAAGACATCACGGGAGCTGCGGTCTTTCTGGCCTCGGACGCGGCAAGCCTTGTCACCGGCACATCGCTGCTGGTCGATGGCGGATGGACGGCAGACTGATGGCGGAAAAAGTCACATCCTTCGACGTTGCCCGCCTTGCCGGGGTCAGCCAGTCGGCGGTCAGCCGGGTGTTCACGCCGGGCGCATCGGCCTCGGCCGCGACGCGCAAGAAGGTCAGGAAAGCAGCGGAAGATCTGGGCTATCGCCCCAACACTCTGGCCCGGGCAATGATCACCGGCAGAAGCCGGATCATCGGCTTGGTCGTGGCCTATCTGGAAAACCAGTTCTACCCGATGGCGCTGGAGTATCTGGACCGGGCTTTGAAAGAGCGCGGCTATCATATTCTCCTGTTCATGGCGAAGGACGACGATGGGGTCGACCAGATCGTCGAAGAGTTGATGTCGTTTCAAGTGGACGGGATCATCACCGCCTCGGTCGCGATGTCGGGCGATATTGCCAAACGGTGCGAAGATGCGGGCATACCGGTGGTCATGTTCAACCGGGGCCAGGAAACCGGCAATCTGGCGCGGGTGACATCGGACAACGTTCAGGGCGGTCGCACGGTTGCCCATTTCCTTGCCAGAAGCGGCCACAGGAAAATCGCCCATATCTCGGGCTGGCAGGGGTCTTCGACAGGTCTGGACCGGATGAGCGGGTTTGTCGATGGTCTGAAGGATCACGGGCTGGAACCCGTCGCCATCGAAGACGGGATGTACAATCAGGAAACCGCATCGGCCATTGCGCGCGCGCTGTGCAGTTCCTCGGACCGGCCCGATGCGATCTTTGTCGGCAACGATCACATGGCCTTTGCCGTGATGGACACGCTCAGGTTCGAACTGGGCCTGTCCGTTCCCGACGATGTCAGCATCGTGGGGTATGACGATGTGCCAATTGCCGCCTGGCCTGTCTATGACCTGACGACCATCAGACAGCCGATCAACAAGATGGTCGCCGCCACCGTCGATGTCCTCTTGTCCCGCATCGAGGATGGCGCGGCCTCGGAAAGTATTCTCATCCCCGGCCCCTTGAAAATGCGGGGGTCGGCGCGAAAACCAAAAGGCTTCACTCCATGACTTACGCCGAAAAGTGGAAAGACTTTCCCGATTATATCCTCGGGATCACCAAAGAGATCTGGGAGGATCGCGGCACCGAGACGCTCAACCGTTATTATGCGCCGCAGATTCCGGTGCGTACGCCGATGGGGGTCAGCCATGGCAATCAGGGCGTGATCGCCGCAACCATGGCTACCTGCCATGAATTCCCCGACCGTCAGCTTTTTGGCGAGGATGTGATCTGGTCCTATTCGGATGCGCATGGCCACCTGTCATCTCACCGCTTGCTGACCACGGCGACGCATCTGCAGGACGGGCAGTTCGGCAAGGCCAGCGGCAAGAAATGGGTGGTCCGCGTGATCGCCGATTGTGCCGCCAGGGGCGAGACGATCTATGACGAATGGCTGGTCCGCGACTATGGCGGGCTGGTCCGCCAACTGGGCCATGAGCCCGAGGATTTCACCCGCGATCTGATCGCCTCGGAAGGTGGCCCGGACAAGGCAGCGCGCCCCTTCACCCCCGAGATCGATGTTGATGGCGGCTATCACGGCACCGGCAACGACAATGAATGGGGTGCGCGTTACGCCGACACGCTGACGCGGATCATGAACAAGGATTTCAACCATATTCTGGCGGACTATGATCGCGCGGTCATTGGTGAATATGCCGGTTCGAAACAGGCGATCGGGCGCGAAGAGGTCAGTAAATTCTGGATCGGTTTGCGGTCCTCGTTCCCGAGCGCGGACCTCAAGATCCACCATCAGGTAGGCAATGACGGCGACATGATGTCCCCGCGCGCCTCGGTCCGTTGGTCGCTGGATGGGACCCATGACGGATGGGGTGCCTTCGGAAGACCGACCGGGGCCAAGGTGCACGTGATGGGAATGTCCCATGCCGAGTTCGGCCCGTGGGGGCTGCGCCGTGAATTCAGCTTGTATGACGAGGTGGCGATCTGGAAACAGATTCTGCTGCAAACCGGGGACGTCTGAATGACGCAACGGGTTTCATATCTGGATGCCAGTCAGGCGGCGCGGCGCTTTCACGCGCATCGCGCCAGCCTGCGGGCACGGCGGCTGAACAACCGCCCTCCCGGGGCCGGGGTTTAAACCAATCCCCCAAACCCCAAAGGAGACCGTAACATGAGCACCATCCAAGACCGCATCGTTCGCTATGGCGAGCTTCGGCCCTGCAAAACCGCCTTTATCGATGCCCACACGCCTGGTTCCGACCAGAAGGAGAACTTTACCATCATCGGCGGCGGCGTGTCGGAAAGCCCCGATCAGCATGTCCACATCACCGACAAGATCGGCTTCAACATCGGCGCGGCGGGGCAACCGCCGAAATGCCGCAACTCTTTGCACAGCCACACCACAGCCGAGGTGTTTTTTGTCGCCAAGGGCCGCTGGCGGTTCTTCTGGGGCCGGTATGGCACCGCAGGTGAGTTCATCGCCGAGGAAGGCGACATCTTCAACATTCCCACCGGCATCTTCCGTGGCTTTGAAAATGTCGGTCAGGACTACGGCATGATCATGTCGATCCTCGGCGGCGACGATGCGGGCGGCGGTGTCACATGGGCACCGCAAGTGATCGAGGATGCGCGGGCCCATGGTTTGATGCTGGGCAACAACGGCGTGCTCTACGACAGCAAGAAGGGCGAGGAACTGCCCCACAACGTGCAACCCATGCCCCTGTTGACCGAAGACGAGCTGAAAGCCTATCCCGAAGTTCCGGTCGAGGATGTGGTCGGCAAATATGTCGCCCGATATTGGGACCTGATGGCGCTGGCCGCCAACAAGCCCGCTGTGGTGATCGGCGAAAACGGCATGATCAGGGACAAACCGGGGTTCGAGGTCGATTTCCTTACGCGCGGCTCCAGCGTGGATGCCCCAATCCAAGCGGCCAAACCCGTGGTTCTGATGCCGGCCAGCGGCTATTGGCGCATCGCCATCAACGACGTGGTGGTCACCCTGTCCATCGGCGACACCGCATTGGTTCTGCCCGGCGAACACTACAGCGTGGCACCATCGATGACCGGTCAGGCCGGCCTCTATCGGATCACCGCCACGGACGACCCTGCGGGCGCGACCTGGACCGGCGATTGATCAAACCGGCGATGGCCGGGGCAGACCCCGGCCGCCGTCAGAAAAAGACCAAGGAGACAAGGATGACCCGAGTTCAAACGACCCATGTGGGCAGCCTGCCCCGCACGCAAGAGGTGGTGGACTTCATCTTTGCCCGCGAGCGCAAGGAACTCTTTGACGAGGCTGCTTTCGATGCCTGCATGACCGCAGCGGTTTCGGAAACCGTCAGACAGCAAAAAAACGCTGGCATCGACATCGTCTCGGATGGCGAGACCTCGAAGATCAGCTATGCGACCTATGTCAAGGATCGCTACACCGGGTTTTCCGGCGACAGCCCCCGCAATGCGCCTGCCGATCTGAAGATGTTCCCCAGCTTTCTGCAACGTCTGGCAGATGCGGGCGGCACGCCGCAATACGCGCGCCCCATGTGCACGGGTGAGGTCCGGTCCAAAGGGCAGGACGAGTTGCAAAAGGACATCGCCAACCTGAAGGCGGCAATGAAGGAACACGGGGTCGCGCGCGGCTTCATGAACGCCGCCAGCCCCGGCGTGATCTCTCTGTTCCTGCAAAACGATTACTACACATCGCGCGAGGCGTATCTGGCCGCACTGGCCGACGCGATGAAGGAAGAATACGAAACCATCGTGGCCGCCGGTCTGGACGTGCAACTGGACTGCCCCGACCTCGCCCTGTCGCGCCACATGCTGTTCACCGACCTGTCGGATGAGGAATTCATCAAGGTCGCTCAGATGCATGTGGACGCTTTGAACCACGCATTGTCGGATGTGCCGCAGGACCGGGTGCGGGTGCATATCTGCTGGGGCAATTACGAAGGCCCACATCTATGCGACATCCCCATGGCCAAGATGTTCGACACGCTGATGGCCACCAAATCGCGCTATGTGCTGTTCGAAACATCGAACCCCCGCCACGGGCATGAATGGACCGTCTTCCGCGACCGCAAATCGGATATCCCCGACGACAAGGTTCTGGTACCCGGCGTCGTCGACACGACCACCAATTTCGTCGAACACCCCGATCTGGTGGCACAGCGCATCGCGCGCTTTACCGACATCGTTGGCAACGAACGCGTGATCGCAGGCAGCGATTGCGGTTTTGGCACTTTCGCCGGGTTCGGGGCTGTGGACCCCTCGATTGCCTATGCCAAGCTCGCGGCGCTGTCTGACGGGGCCGCATCCGTGTCGGAGGGTTAGATGACCCCCCTGATATTGCTGCCGGGGATGATGTGCGATGCCAGACTGTTTGCACCTCAGATCGAGGCATTTTCAGCGGAACGATCCGTCTCGGTGCCAAAGCTGTCGGGCAGAGAGACCATGGGCGGGTTGGCGGCACAGATTCTGGCCAGCGCGCCGGAACGGTTCGCTTTGGGCGGGCTCTCGATGGGCGGGATCGTTGCGATGGAGATTGCCCGGCAAGCCCCCGACCGTGTGGCTGGACTGGCCCTGCTCGACACGAACCCGCTGGCGGAACTGCCCGACTTACAGGCCCGCCGTGCCCCTCAGATGGAACGCGCAAGCCGCGGAGAACTGGACAGCGTGATGCGCGACGAGATGAAGCCCAACTACCTTGGCGACACGGAAAATCGGGCCGAGATCCTGGACCTGTGCATGGACATGGCGCTGAGCCTGGGCCCCGAGGTGTTTTGCCAGCAATCCATTGCCCTGCGCGACAGGCCGGATCAGACCGACAACCTGCGCCGGTTCGGCAATCCGGCGCTGGCCTTGTGCGGGCGCGAGGACAAGCTGTGCCCGATATCTCGGCACGAGCTGATGCATGATCTGTTGCCCCGCTCGGAACTTGTGATCATCGACGGGGCCGGGCATCTGCCAACCCTTGAAAAGCCCGTAGAAACCACTCAGGCGCTGCGCCACTGGCTCAAGGAAATTGACAATGAATGAAGACCTGCTGACCCTGTTGAAATCGGTCGACACGCCCACCGTCTGCAACGCCATCGAAGTCGCTCAGGGCGGGCGCGGCTTTGACCGGTTCACGCGCGGAACGGTGCTGTGCAGCGACCCGGATGTCGGGGCCATCGTCGGCTATGCCAGAACTGCAAAGATCGCTGCGGTCGAATCGCCGACAGAACCGGCGGATGTGATCAAGGCCCGCCGCATGGACTATTACCGCCACATGTCCAAAGGCCCCCGCCCCGGTATCGCGGTGGTCGAAGATGTCGACGGCGAGAATGCTATCGGCGCCTATTGGGGTGAGATCAACACGACCGTCCACAAGGGCTTTGGCCTGTCCGGAGCGCTAACCAACGGCGTGATGCGCGATCTTGGCGACCTGCCCGAGGGGTTCCCGGTCATCGCCGGATCCGTCGGCCCCAGCCACGCCTTTGTCCATGTGCGCGAGATCGGAACGCCTGTCACCGTGTTTGGCATGCAGGTTGAAGACAGCGATCTGATCCACGCCGACCGGCACGGCGCTTTGGTCATCCCGGCAGGTGACATTCCCAAACTGGCCAATGCGATCCGCAAGCTGCTTGAGACCGAAAAGCTGGTGCTGGAGCCCGCCCGCGCCAAGGGCTTCGACTTCGCCGCCTTCGAAGCCGCCTGGACCGCCTTCGAAAAAGCCCGCACCTGATGGTCAAAAATTCCGGTGAACCGGTTCCCGGAGCGATTGGAAACACAGCGCGGAAATCTCAAGGTCCAACGCAGGTCCGATCCGGCACTAGTTTCCCGCACTGCTCGCGGTGTGCAAAACCCAATCTCGTACTTTTATCGCATCGTCCGAGAGTGGCGTCTTTTTGGACCAGACCAAGTAGAACCCCTTGCCGGTCGCCCATTGCCAGTTGGGTCTGCCGGCAAGAAGACCCTGATCTATCAAACCGTCGGTCAGGTGTTTCCAGCCAAAGGCAAAGCCCTCACCCGCCATGGCGGCCTGCAGCACAAGGGCGTAGTCGTTCAGACGCAGACCCGTATTGGGGACAGCGTTCCTGATTGAGAAATGCGCGAACCAGTCGCTCCAGCTGGGTCGTTGACGGATCGGCTCTTCAAGATGAATCAGCCGCTGGTTCAACATGTTCGGCAAACTGCGCAAATCCACCGCCGCCGCCATAACACGTGGCGAGGCGACGGGATAAATCACTTCTTCGGCGATCAGGGCACTTTCGCACCCGGCCCAGTTTCCATCCCCCTGACGCACCGCCAGACTTATGTTTTCGGCGTCAATATCGGGTTCCCGGTCGCTGGATTGCAGGCGCAGGTCGATCTTTGGATGCTGGCTCTGCAAATCGGCAAGGCGCGGCATGATCCAGTAATTGTTGAAAGCGGTTGACGCGCTGAGTGTGACATAGCCGGCCCGTTTTGTTTGCTGGATGGATTCAACCGACAAGGCCAACTGCTCGAACGCGCGCGAGACATCCGCCAGAAGACGCTCTCCGGCACCGGTCAGGATGACCTTACGGTGGCTGCGGGTGAACAAGGGCGTGCCCAGCCCTTCTTCAAGACGTCGAATGGATACGCTGACCGCAGGTTGCTGCACGTTCAGCTCCTGCGCGGCGCGCGTGAAGGATTGCAACCGCGCGGCCGCCTCGAAGACGACAAGATTGCGGGGCGACCCAAGCTGTTTCCAAAGTTCTTGCATAAACTGTGTTTATGCAATTCATTCAAATTTTCAAGCGTCACAGGCGTTTCCCTTGCAGATAGTATGCCGCAAAAAAATGGAGTGCTCATTATGGCTCGGCGCGCACGTCAATCCCGTTCCCGTGCTTCCGGGGCCGGTTCGGTCCCGGCATCCCCCTATATCCAGCGCCGTCTGGCGTTCTTTGACCCCCTGAATGAAGAGGATCTCTCCCGCCTTGAAGCTCAGGTTGACTGGATTTTTGAAGATGTGGGCCTAGCCTTTCGCGACGACCCCAAAGCGCTGGACCTGTGGCGCCGCGAAGGCGCGCGGATCGAAGGCGACATCGTGCGCGCAGACGCCCAGTGGATTCGCAGCCTGTGCGCCAAGGCACCCAAAAGCTTCAGGCAGGTCGCCCGCAATCCCGACCGTTCGGTGGTCATCGGTGACGGCAATCAGGTCTTTGCCCCGGTCTATGGCGCGCCTTTCGTGCGCGATCTGGAAGGCGGGCGCCGGTATGGCGACATCGAGTCGTTCCGGAAACTGGTCAAACTGACCTACATGCACCCCAACCTACATCACGGCGGCTTCGTGACCTGTGAGCCCTGCGACGTTCCGGTCAGCAAGCGGCATCTGGACATGATGTTCGCCCATATGACCCTCAGCGACAAACCGCATCTGGGCGCGATCACCGAGATGAGCCGTGCGCAGGACAGTGTCGACATGGCCGAGATCGTCTTTGGCGCGGATGTCATGGCAGACAACTGCGTCATCATGGGCAATGTGAACACGAACTCTCCGCTGCTTGTGGACCGGGTGGTCACCGAAGCCGCGCGGGTCTATTCGACGCGTGGCCAGGGCATGATTGTTGTGCCGTTCATCCTGTCGGGCGCGATGGGTCCGGTCAGCACCGCCGCCAGCGTCGCGCAAGCCATGGCCGAGGCGATGATGGTCTGCGCCTATGTGCAACTGCTGCGCCCCGGCGCGCCGTTTGTTCTGGGCAATTTCCTGTCATCCATGTCGCTGAAGTCCGGCGCGCCGACATTTGGGATGCCCGAGCCTGTGATCTCGAATTACGCCATCGGCCAACTGGCGCGCCGCGCCGGTCTGCCGCTGCGCTGCGGCGGCTCGCTGACCGCGTCCAAGATCGAAGACGCGCAGGCGGCTTATGAATCTGCGGACTCGATGCATTCGACCATGCTGGCGGGGGCCAACTTCGTTCTGCACTCAGCGGGCTGGCTTGAAGGCGGCCTGTGCACTGGTTTCGAGAAGCTGATCATGGATGCGGACCGTCTGGGCTCGTACCAGAAGGTGCTCAGCCAGGGTCTGGGCACCAGCGAAGACGCCTTTGCCCGCGATGCCTATGACGAGGTCGAGGCAGGGGGCCATTTCCTGGGCTGTGGTCACACCGTGCGCAACTATCAGACTGCTTTCTATGAGCCGAAGCTCAGCGACAGCGAGAATGTCGAAAGCTGGGAGGAAGGCGGCTCCAAGGACATGCGCCGCCGCGCCTATGAGCGCTGGAATCAGATGCTGAACGAATATCAGCCCCCCGCGATGGACGAGGCCAAGAAGGAAGAACTGGCCGCTTACGTCACCAAACGCAAAGAAGAAATCCCGGACGCCTGGTACTAAAACCGGGATCGCTTCATCTGGCAGTAAATATCATCGGGGGGTGAATTGAGCCGCAGGCTCAAGTGGGGGCAGACAGCCCCCTTCCCCTAACCCCACAAAAGACACAGGACCCTCTCATGCCCGAGATTCAAAAAGAAGAAAGCACAGGTGGCAAAAAGCCTCCCTCCCACGCCAAGGTCGTCGTCATCGGCGGCGGTGTTGTGGGCTGTTCGATCCTGTTCCACCTGGCCAAGTTCGGCTGGAAAGACGTCGTGCTGCTGGAGCGTGACGAATTGACCTCCGGCTCAAGCTGGCACGCGGCGGGTCAGATCCACACGATCAGCTCGGACCCCAATATCTCGCGCCTGCAGAGCTATACCATTGATCTGTATAAGGAGATCGAGGAGACCTCGGGCCATTCCGTGAGCATGCACATCACCGGCGGTTTCTACGCGGCCTCGACCAAGGAGTGGTACGACTACCTCAAGCGCGAACGTTCGAAGGCGCGCTATATGGGTCTGCATCAGGAATTCATCAGCCCGCAGGAACTGGCCGAGCGTCACCCGCTGATCGACTCCAAACACTATCACGCGGCGCTCTGGGATGAGCAGGACGGCGATGTGGACCCCTCGGGCGCGACCTATGCATTCGCCAAATCCGCCCGCCACCACGGCGCGCAATATTTTACCCATTGCGGCGTGACCGCGATGAGCCAGCGCCCCGACGGCAGCTGGGACCTGACCACCTCCAAAGGCGTCATCAACGCCGAGCAGGTGGTGAACTGCGGTGGCCTGTGGGCGCGCGAAGTGGGCCAGATGTCGGGCATCCACCTTCCGGTGCAACCGATGGAGCACCACTATCTGATCACCGATACGATCCCGCTGATCAGGGACCGCATGGAGAGCATGGGCGAAGCCGGTCGTCTGCCCGCGGGCATCGATTATGAGGCCAACATCTATTTCCGTCAGGAACGCCACGGCATGCTGCTGGGCACATATGAGCCAAAATCGACCCCGTGGAAAGTGAACGGCACGCCCTGGGATTTCGGCCACGAGCTGCTGCAGCCCGATCTGGACCGCATCGCCGATCGTCTGGAAATGTCGTTCGAGCGCATACCCGCCATTGGCGAGTCCGGCATCAAGGACACTATCAACGGCCCGTTCACATTCGGTCCCGATGGCAATCCGATGATCGGTCCGGTTCCGGGCATGAAGAACTATTGGGTCGCCGTGGGCGTCATGGCGGGTTTCTGTCAGGGCGGCGGCGTCGGTCTGACCATGGCCGAGTGGATGATCGACGGCGAGCCTTCGATCGATGTCTGGGCGATGGACGTGGCACGGTTCGGCGAGTTCGCGACACCGGACTGGGGCACCATCAAATCCTCGGAAAACTACGAGCGCCGCTTTGTCATGACTTTCCCGAACGAAACCCTGCCAAGGGGCCGGATGCAGAAGACCACCGCGCTTTATGATCGTCTGATCGCCAAGGGGGCCGTGATGGGTCAGGGCTTTGGTCTGGAAAACGCGTTGTGGTTTGCCAACAATGCCGAAGACGCAAATGAAACCCCGACCTTCGAGCGCAACCGCAGCCACGACTATGTCGCGCGCGAGGTGAAAGCCGTGCAAGAGGCCGTGGGCGGCATCGAGATCGCCAACTTTGCCAAGCACGCATTCAAGGGCACCGGTGCAAGGGACTATCTGAACCGCACTCTGGCCGGCCACATCCCGGAACCGGGACGTCTGGCGCTGACCCCGATGCTGACCGAAAAGGGTCGCCTGTATGGCGACCTGACGGTAGCCTGTCTGGCAGATGATCACTTCATGCTGTTCGGTTCGGGCGCGATGCAGGACGCCCACAGCCGCTGGTTCGAAAAGGACCTGCCTGCGGATGTGAGCTATGCCAACGTCTCGGACGACTGGCACGGGATCGCCCTGTCGGGCCCCAAATCGCGCGAGCTGCTAGCCCGCATTACCCGCGACGATGTCAGCGCCGATGCGTTGAAATTCCGCGATCTGCGCCAGACCTTCGTGGGCGGCGTGCCGGTGATCCTGAACCGCATCTCGTTCTCGGGCGAGCTGGGCTTTGAGGTCTACTGCAAGCCGATATACCTGCTGCGTCTGGCCGAGGCGATTGAAGAGGCCGGTGCCGATCTGGGTTATCGCTGGTATGGTGCACGTGCCCTGCTGTCGCTGCGACTGGAAAAGGGTTGGGGCGTCTGGACCACCGATTTCCGCCCCGATTTCAACGCGGTCGAATCCGGCATGGATGCCTTCATCAACTGGAAGAACGACTTTGTCGGAAAGGAAGCGACCGAGAAGTTCAAGGCAGACGGTGTTACCCGCAAGCTCGTCACCATGACCATCGACGTGGACGGCATCGATGTTACGAACGACGAGGCGATCTTGAAAGACGGCCAAGCAGTCGGCTACGTCTCGTCCGGTGGCTATGGCCACCGCGTCGGCAAGTCGATGGCGATGGGCTATGTCGCCTCGCACAGCGCGGCACCGGGAACCAAGCTGCAGGTGGAAATCCTGGGCGAGTTCTACGACGCGGAAGTGCTGGGTTCCCCCGCTTACGACGCCAACGGCGCAAACATGCGCTCCTGAGAAAGGAAAGCCGAATGGGTCGTGCCCATTGAACAGCGGGTTGGCAAAGCGGTCATGCCAGGCCGGCACATACGGCTTCATTTACTCCGCGCCGACAATTGACGCTCGATCCCGGTAGAGCCGGTGAACGACACGGCCTGAATGACGGGCGATTGCAGCAGCGTATCGGAATTCAACTGCGGATCGCCAAACACAATTGAAAACGCCTCAGGCGGCACATCAGCTTCGACCAGAATGCGGGCCGTTTCGACCGGGCCCGAGGGCGTTTCCTCGGCGGATCTAAGGTTCACGCTGCACCCGGCGGCCAGCGTGCCCGACAGTTTGCGTGCCGGAGTGTTCAGCGGTAAGGTTCCAGGATGAAAACGCGGCCACAGGCCTGACGGGTTCGAGATAGGTCAGATGCCAGCTATTGCGCTGCCGCGAGGGGATCTGTAGCCCGTACAGGCGCTGCGCCTCGCCGGCCGCCCAGCGGAACATCTCGACCAACAGTTCCGCCTCGGCCAGGGATTCGCGCAATGGCTTGCCAAAATCCAGCGTCACCAGCGCGGCCGGCAGATCGGCGGTTTTCGACTGAAAATGGCTGCGCTTGTCGGGGGGCGGTGCGCTCCAGGACGCGAAGCCTGTTCCGCACTCTTTAGCGCGGTATCCAGATCGGCCCGCGTGGCGATCAGAAAGGCCCCAAGGCTTGGCCCTTTTGCCGGATTCAAAGCTTCAAGACGTTGGTATCGGTCGCTGCAACGGTTTGGCCTCCAATAAAAAGTCCGGAATTCGGATAGTTGGACAGTGCTTGGCTGAGATGCATCCTAATGTGTTGTTCCATCTTGGTTTTTGATATTATATTTTATAACCATAGAGTGATCCGAAACCCACTCCAATGCATCTCCGTGACAAAAAAACCCTTTTATCCCCGTCAATTGACACATGCCATGAGACCCGTTGACTGGCGACGCCCCGGACGAAAAATGACAGGCACCATGAAATCAGGACAGATCAAACGCACCACCGCCAAGCTGGAAGTCACCAATCGGCTGCGCGAACAGATTGCATCAGGCGATCTGGGACCCGGGCAGAAACTGAACCTCAAGGACGTCAGCGAAGGCATGGGGGTCAGCATGACCCCGGTGCGCGAGGCGTTCGAGCAGCTTGCCGCCGAGGGGCTGCTGCAACGCGACGCCTATCGCGGCGCGCGCGTGACCGAGCTGTCTGCCGAGGAATACGAAGAGATTTACCTGGCCCGTGTCGGGCTCGAACAGTTGGCCCACCGGCTGGGGGCCGAAAACATGACGCCGGTCCAGTGCAATGAACTGGCCCGCTGCCTGACCGAGATGGAGGCGGCGATCTCTGCAAACGATATCCTTGCCTTCATCGCCTGTGACCGCAGGTTTCACGAGATCATCTATTCCGTCTCGGGGCGGGTCCGGTTGCATGAAAAGCTGATGACCCTGCGCTACACCGCCGAACGCTATACCCGCGCAGTCTTTGCCCTGCCGCACGGCGGGATGAAGGATACGCTGGACAGCCATCGGGACATACTGGCCGCCTGCCGCAAAAACGACGGTGCCGAGGCGGCACGGCTGATTGCCGAGTATTTGGCCGTCACCGTCGACAGCTTTTGTGCCGAAGCCGCGCCCGAATAGGTTCAGTCCTTGCGCCGGATGCCGACCCCGGCACCCAGCAGTGCCGGTTTGGGCAGGGTCTGGTCGCGAGCAAAGCGCGCCTCGAGTTCGGAAAACATGTCCTCGGGGAAATCAGCGGCGGTAACGCTGTCGGGGGTTTGCCGGACATGCATCACCAGTGCCTCGTACATTGCGACAAGCTGGTCCTGCGCGTCGAACATCTCGAGCCCGAAATGCACACGCTTGCGGTCCAGATCAGCGAAGTAGCTGGTGATCGTGATCGGATCGCCCAGCTTTATCTCACGCCGGTATTGGATCAGGGATGACATCGTATACATGGTGCACCCAGTCCGTTCGCGATACGGGTGATCCAGCCCAAAGCTCTCCATATCCTTGTCGATCGCTTCGCCAAAGGCATAGATATACGCCCAATCGCCCATATGTCCGTTATAGTCGATCCAATCTTTTGAAACCTCGCGGGCCATTGCGACCGTCTTGCCGCGCATTTTGAGTTCCCCTTGTTCGGCTGGCGCGGCGATCGTACCCGCACCAGTTACTTACCGAAGTTCTAACCTTTGAGCATCCGGATCAATGCGGCGGACGCGTTTGACGGGCCGTCCAGGACATCCTGTTTGATTTGCAACTGCCCGGCCCTGTGTTCCGAAATCAACTCCACTGCCGTCTGCCTTAACACGGACCTTCCCCTTGTAACCAATGACGCGTTTAACGGGCGCGATTCCATTCATTTCACACGCTCCATGATCATGGCGATCCCTTGCCCGACACCGATACACATCGACAGGCAGGCATACCGCCCGTTGGTTTTCTCAAGATGGCGCAGGGCCGTCAATATGATCCGTGCGCCGGATGCGCCCAGCGGATGGCCCAGGGCGATGGCACCCCCATTGGGGTTGATCCGGCTGTCATTGGGGTCAAGCTCCAGATGTTTGCAGCAGGCCAGCACCTGCGCGGCAAAGGCCTCGTTGATTTCAATCAGGTCCATATCCGCCATCGACAACCCGGCACGTTCCAGCGCCTTGGGCACTGCATAGGCGGGGCCTATTCCCATAATGCGGGGCGGCACGCCTGCAACTGCGCCGGACACGATCCGGGCACGAGGGGCAGCCCGATCCGTTCCGGTGCCGATCATCAGCATCGCCGCCCCGTCATTCACCCCCGACGCGTTTGCGGCAGTGGTGACACCTTCGGGGAAAAGGGTCCGCAATGCCGCCATCTTGTCCAGCCGGACATCTGGACGGGGATGTTCATCTGCCGTGACCGTATGGGATGCCCCCTTGCGCCCCGCGAAGGTGATCGGCGTAATTTCGGCGTCAAAGAAACCCCGCGCGCGCGCGGCCTCGTAGCGCTGTTGCGAGGCAAATGCGAACTGATCCGAAGCCTCGCGCGTGATCTCATAGTCCCGGGCCAGAGCGTCGGCGGTTTGCGGCATCGGAAACTCGCCATGTGTCTCGGCAATGCGCGGGTTGGGGAAGCGCGCCCCGATGGCACTGTCGAAGATCTGCGCATTGCGCGCAAACGGGATTTCCGATTTGCCGACGATAAAGGGCGCGCGGGTCATGCTTTCCACCCCGCCTGCGATGTACAAAGGCGCTTCACCCACCGTCACGGACCGCGCCGCGTCCAGTGCCGCCGCCATGCTCGAACCGCACAGGCGGTTCACGGTCTGGCCTGCGACCGAGACCGGAAGCCCCGCCAGCAACGCCGCGTAGCGGGCCACGTTGCGGCTGTCTTCGCCGGACTGGCAGACATTGCCCAGTACCACGTCCTCAATGTTTTCGGCGTCGAACGGACTGCGCGCCATCAGGGCCTCAATCACCTGCGCCGCCAGATCGTCCGGGCGGACCGATGCCAGCGCTCCGCCGTGACGCCCGAACGGGCTGCGGATGCCGTCATAGACATAGGCGTTCAGCATCTTTGCTCTGTATCCCCTTTTGGCGGCCGTGCAGAGCCGGGTCCCGGCGCGACTGGTTCGGCGCGACGCTGGTCAGACTACGCTCGCATGAAAATCACTGAGATAGCTGTCTGGCGTTTTCCAGGTTTTCACGTTCTCGCCCGACAGTCGGAAGTGCGGAAATCGAAGCGTTTCGGCGATCGCGGCGAGGTCTCGTGAGTTCAATGCACTGACGTGGCGCAGCATCACGTCCTTTGAGGCAAGAACGGGGTCGTCAATCATAACCGGCTCCTGTGCTGTGTTCCTGCTTGTCGCCTGAATACCGGGGTCAAAACCCATCCCCGTGGCGGTGATCAAGCCATTATAATTCATAACGCTTCAACAGGCGCGCCACAACGTAAATGGCTGTTTCGCCCTGTTTTTTCTGATGCAACCATCAATCGGGTAATCGGCAAAAAAGTTGTTTTTCATTATTGACAATATACGCAAACTGGTTATTTGTCATTATTGACAACAATGGAAACGTGATGTCGCGCCCGAGCCTCAAAAGACAACACACCCAAGAGATTCTGGGTGCCTACATGACCTGCGTTGCCCGCTACGGATCAGAGGGCGCGACGAAGGAACGGATTGCTGCCGAAGCAGGGGTCAAACGGCCTTTGCTGCGGCACTATCTGGGCAATCGCGACCAGATGATAACCGCCCTGAACGGTCATGTGGCCGGGTCCTTCGACGCCCTGACCGCGCAGCTTGAGCTTGTCATGTCAAACACGGAAACGACGGGCGAGCTTATCGATATCCTGTTCGACAAGGATCAGCAGATCGACTCGCGACTGATGCTGGCCTGGCAGGCTCTGTCCGCGTCGGCCAGCGACTACCCCGGCCTGACAGCAAACCTGCTGTCCAGCCTGTCGCGATTTGTCGGCGTATTCAAGGCCACGCTGCAACGTCTGTCACCCCGGGCCGACCCGAACCGGGCCCCCGCCGTTGCCCAGGGCATTTCGGCGTCGTTTCAGGGGCTTGATGCGATATCGCAACTTTCGCCGCCTGCAAGCTGGCACGCCGAACTGAAACTTTCGGCCACCCTGCTGGTCAGCTCTTTGGAGACCACCGAATGACCCGGGCCCGCACCATCAACTACATTGCCTTTCCTGTACTGCACATGGCCTCGCTCCTGGGACTGTACTGGATCTGGGGCATGGTGTTTCTGTGGTGGATCGTACCATCAATGCAATCCGGACGCGTATTTCTGGTGGCTGAAATCGAACGAGCCGAGGACCCGATCCTGTTCTGGCTGGTGGCCCTTCTCTGGGCGTTGTTCGGCGTCAGCATGATCGCCGTCAGCATTTTCCCCCAATTCGCAACCTGGCTTGTCTGAGGAGACAAAGCATGACTCGAATGTACCATAACCTGCCGGTCGAGGCCTATACATCGCAAGACTGGTTTGATCGCGAACAGAAACTGATATTCTCGCGCACCTGGCGCTTTGCAGGGCTGGCCGAGGATGTGCCCGAACCGGGGCACTATATCTCGGTTCAGGCCGGGCTGAACAATCTGTTCATCGTCATGGGCCGCGACCGGCGCCTGCGCGCTTTTCACAATATCTGCCGCCATCGCGGCACCCAGCTGATCCGCGCGGTCGGCAAGACCCAAAAGGCGCTGACCTGCCCATATCACGACTGGACCTATGACCTTGAGGGCAACCTGATTTCGGTGCCCGATGAAGCCAACGAATACCCCAATGGCGTCGACAAGATCTGTCTGGGTCTGAAACCGGCCAGCGTCGATATCTGGCGCGGCATGCTGTTTGTCCATCCCGAACTGGATGCGCCGTCGCTTGCAGCCTGGTTTGGCGAGGTCGACCCGCATCTGGGCCCGCACAAGCCCGAGGAACTGGTGGAATACGCGGATGCGCGCAATTCCTACGAGATTAAGGCGAACTGGAAGATCGTCGTCGAAAACTACATCGACGTCTATCACCTGAGCCATTTGCACTCCAACACGCTGCACATGTATGATCACGGCAAGGCAGAGTATGGCTGGAAGGGACCGCACTACCATTTCTGGGAGCCCCCATCACCGGACTACGCCAAAAACCTGGAAAAGAACCTTCCCAGCCCCCGCGTCATCCCCGAACCGCATGCCGGCGCCTGGGTGCCCATGCTGTTCCCCGGCATCGGGCTGGGCGCCAGCGAAGACAGCTGGAACCTGTTCGTCATCACCCCGCTGGCCCCGAACCTGACGCGGATCGAAAATCGCACCAAACTTGCCAATGTCTCGGAATTGGAATTCCAGAAACAGCAGTGGAACAGCTGGGGCTTCTGGAAGACCTTCGGCGGTGCGAAATACGAAGGCTACGATGCCACTGACGAAAACGATCCCATGGCATCGGGCGATTTCACCAAAGAGGATATCTATGCCTGCGAACAGCAGCAGAAATCGCTGGACAGCCCGTATCTGGAAATCGGTCCCGCCGCCAAAGGCGAAAGCCCGATCACCAACCACCAAAAGGCGGTTCTGAACTTTATGGACTTGCAGAAAGCCGCAGACACCTAAGCCGCGTTGCGCGTCAGGCGGATAACGCGGCCCCTGCCCCTGCCATGCCGCCAGACCTGCCACGCTGCGTTTCAACATATCGGAGAATTCTTATGAAGCCCATCGCCGCAACAGCCATCGGCATCGTACTGGCCGCCACCCTGGCCATCGCCGCCCCATCTGAAAACCCCGAAGACCTGGCCAATCGCGTTCTGGCGGCCGCCTCGGTCGAGGATATGGCATCCACATGGAAAAGTTGGCATCCGGAAGCCGAACATAAAATCAAGGTCCGCATCGGTCTGGGCCAGCCGGACTGGGATTTCAGCTACCGCGCGGCCGATTGGGCAAACCTGCCGGACTGGACCGAGGACCCGCAGGTGCGCGAGGCCATCAAAGGCTACACCGAAACCGCAAGATCCAAGCCCGAGATCACTGTGAAACCGGGTGAGGAGGCGACGACTGTCATCGCCATCACCCGCGTCGACTATGTCTGGGACAATTTCAGCGGCAGCATGAAACAAACCGACACGTTCGAAATCGTGACCCAGCTAAACCGCCCGGTCATTCGGTCGCTGACCACCGAAATCGACTATCGATGAGTACACCATGTTTCTGTTTTTACCGACAAACCTGTTTTCTGGGCAGCTTTGCCTGACTTGTCATCTCCGGTGCCGGCTGGGGTCTGTGGGACGCATGGTTGCTTGCGTGGTTCTGCAGCGACGACGCGGTCACGTGGACGACCGACTACGTGCCCCCAGCCTGGATCTGGGGTGCCATTCTGGCAGAATTCGCGGGCTTGTGGATTGTGCTGCCTTTGGTGATCTTGGGAAACTGATATGACGCATGAATTCTCCAGTCTGACCGTTGCCGACCTGCGCCGGGAAATCGACGGCGCCGCCACGACGGTCACATTTGACAAACCCTCCGGTCACGAGAACCAGTTCCAGTGGCAGGCCGGACAGCATCTGCCCCTGCGGTTTATTATCGACGGGCATGAACACCGCCGCTGTTACACCATTTCCAACCCGCCGGACGCGCCGATGCGGATAACGGTGAAGCGGGTCCGGGACGGTGTGATCTCGAACCATATCGCTGACGATCTGAAACCCGGTGACCGGGTCGAGGCCAACCCCCCGTCCGGCCATTTCGTATTGCAGCCGGGCGCGTTTAAGCGGCGCACGCATTATTTTCTGGGCGGCGGCAGTGGCATCACGCCGCTGTTCTCGATGATCAATACGGTGCTGGCACACGAGCCGCATTCCGTGGCGCATTTGGTCTATGGCAACAAAAGCGCGTACAGCATCATCTTCAAGGATGAACTGGGCGCGCTGGTCGCCGCACATTCGGATCGGTTCACGGTACGGCATGTGTTGTCTTCGCCCTCGATGTGGAGCTGGTTTTCCCCCTGGCGATCCGGGCGCGTGGATGCCGAAGCGATTGCCGCAGCGATCGCGGAAACCCCGCCGGTTGCGCAGGATGTGCACTATTGGATCTGCGGCCCCGGCGGGATGAACATGGCCGTGCGGACTGCCTTGCAGGGCATGGACGTGCCTTCGGACCGTATTCACTATGAAAGCTTCGGCGGCGCGGTCGAGCAGGACAACAGCGTCGAAGGTATCGCGGCTACGGCCTCGGTCACGCTGGATGGCAAAACCCATTCCGTCGACATCGCCGCCGGTCAGACCGTGCTCGAAGCTACCCTCGCTGCCGGGCTGCACCCGGATTACAGTTGCCAGTCAGGCGTTTGCGGTAGCTGCCGTGCGCGGTTGAAGGAAGGGAGCGTGCACATGCGGGCGCAAATGGCGCTGGATGATCAGCAGGCCGCGAACGGAGAGATTCTGACCTGTCAGAGCGTGGCCCGGACCGATGAACTGAAAGTTGCGTTTCCTTAACCGGCTGCGCGAGTGCGATTTTCTGTCCTATTTGCCGGCTGGGGCTGGAATGGGAACAATTTAGGGAGCAACAACTTCATGGACACACCATGAGCAATACAATCCGTATGACCAAGAACCGGCGAACTTTCAAACAGTACCGGGTTTACCCGCGATGCGATTCGATTTTTTTGAACGGGCTGGCCTGATCAAGTCGCTTCCCGGGCAAGACAAGAAAAACACCTATCGCGACTATCCGGAACATCTGTTGCTTGAACAGGATTTTTTTGTTCAGGCACGCGAAGCGGGTCTGTCAGTGGGTGAACTCAGATCCATGTGCGACGCGTTCGATGGCACCTACACGCCCGGAATCGCAATGAACGTGATCGAGACCAAAATCCGTCAGACCGAACGCACACTCGCCTTCCTTCTCAACACGCGTGAACGCATTCAGGAGGAGCTGGGCGCGCCCGTTTCAGACACTGCGGCAGGTGCCGGGCCGGGGGATGACGGCACTCAGCCTGAACCACCTGTAACGACCCTCTCTGCCACCCAATCGTCGAAAACCTTCAGCACGGCCTCGCTGAATTCGGCGTCGTTGATATGGGCGTCGACCACGGTCATCGGAGAAACGGTCGGTATGATCTCGTGCGCGGCGTCAACCGTTGCGGCCAGACCTTCCGGGTCATGCGCCTCTTGCCCTTCGCGGTCCCATTCCTCGATGCCCCCGGTGGGCAGGAAGAAGTGCACCGGCCCGGTTGCCGTTTTCAGCCGGCTCGCCATTTCGCCAATGGCCGCCCGGCGTTCTTCGGCGTTGAACACCGCACTTTTGATCAGGCGATTGTGTTCGTGGAAGGGGCGGTCGATGTATTGCGCGGGTACGTCCTGCCAGCCCGCGAAATCCAGCAGGTCCAGCGCCCCCGGCGCGACCAGTTGGGGCACGCCCGCGCGCCCGGCATTGGTCAGCCGGTCCTGCCCGGACGACACCAGCGAACCGGCCAGCATATTTGCAAACTCCTGCATGCAGAAATCCATCACGCAGCAGAACGCGCCCTCGCCCGCCAGTTTCTCGAACGCCATGCCGCCCATGCCGGTCGAATGGAACACCGCCACCTCATAGCCGCGCTCTTCCAGCGCCGGTTTCAGCGTTTTCATATAACGCAGGCAGGACGAGCCCAGCGAGGTCATCCCGATCATCGGCCGGTCGCGCCGGGGCGCATCGACCGCGCGCGCCGCGCCCAGAACCGCACCGGCCGCCTGGCTCAGCGATGAGCGGCAGACCGAGTTCATGCCATAAAGCCCCCCGGCCCACAGGATCATCTGAATGTCCGGGGCCAGACGGTGCGGCGGGATCAGCGGTGAAAAGCTGACCGTCGAGACGATGTATTTCGGCACCCCCAACGGCAACGCCTGCGCGCAGTCCAGCGCCAGATCGGTGCCCATGGTGCCGCCGGTGGCCAGCAGCGCGTCGAACCGGCCCTCGGCATAGGCCTGCGCCACGACCGAGGCCGCCCCGCGCGACATCACGCGGAACGCCTTGTTTTCATCCCCCTGGGCGATCACCTCGTCGATGGTCATGCCGCCCGCAGCGGCCACGTCATGTTTCGAGATGTCGGTGGGCCGGGCGGGATCGCCCAGAACCGAGACATCCATGGTCAGCACCTTGCCCCCCTGCGCGATGATGCACTCTTCGATATAGCGCATCTCGGGGTCTTTGGTGTCATAGGTGCCGATCAGCAGAATTCTCTTGTCGCCCACTGTGTCTCCTCCCTCGTGATCCTTTTACAGCTGAATCCACGCTGTTTTCAGATCGAAATATTTCTCCATCGCATGCAGCGACTTGTCGTGCCCGTTGCCCGATTGCTTGACCCCGCCCAAAGGCACGGTGCCATCCGCCCCGCCATAGGTGTTGACATGCACCACCCCGGCGCGAAGGCCCGCCACCATCCGGTGCGCGCGGCTGAGGTTCGCGGTCCACACCGCCGCGGCCAGACCATAGACGCTGTCATTGGCCAGACGCAGGGCCTCTTCCTCGTCCTTAAACGGGGTGACGGCCAGAACCGGGCCGAACACCTCGTGGCGGAACAGGTTGTCGGTGGGTTTGACGTCATTCATCACGGTGGGGGCCATGTAATAGCCACCGGTCTCAGACAGGACGCGGTCGCCGCCGGTGCGCCGCTCGGCGCCTTCGGCCTCGGCCTTGGTGACGAAATCCAAATTGCTTTCCAGCTCGGGCAGCGAATGCACCGCGCCGATCTGGCTGGTCAGGTCCAGCGGATTGCCGACGCAGTACGCTTCGGCCTGTTTCACGATCTCGGCCACGAAATCCTCGTGGATATCCTCTTGCACCAGCAGGCGCGAACCGGCGATGCAGATCTGGCCCGAATTGCGGAAGATACCACCCGCCGAGACCTTGGCCGACTGTGCCAGATCGGGGGCGTCGTTGAACACGATGTTGGGCGACTTGCCGCCCAGTTCCAGATAGCAGCGTTTCAGGTTCGACCGCGCGGAATATTCCAAAAGCCGCCGCCCCGTCGCGCCCGACCCGGTGAACACCATGATGTCCACATCCATCGACAGCGCCAGCGCCTCACCCACCACGCTGCCCTTGCCGGTCACGACGTTCAGCACGCCGTCGGGTACACCGGCCTCCAGCGCCAGCTCGGCCAGCCGCAGCAGCGATAGTGAGGCCGATTCCGCCGGTTTCAGAACCACCGAGTTCCCCGCCGCCAGCGCGGGCGCGATTTTCCACGCCCCGATCATCATCGGCATGTTCCACGGCACAATGGCCCCCACCACGCCGACCGGCGCGTGATGCACAAGGCCCAGAACGTTTTCCGCCGTGGGCGCGATCTGGCCATAGACCTTGTCAATCGCCTCGCCGTAATAGCGGAAGGTTCCTGCCGCCGACATCGGCTCGGCCTTCATGGCCATGTTGATCTCGGTGCCGTTGTCGCGCACACCCAGAACCGCCAGTTCCAGCGCATGTTTTTCGATCAGTTCGGCCAGCTTGATCAGAACCTTCTTGCGCGCTGCCGGGGCCTGACGCGACCAGCGCCCGTCCTCGAATGCCGCGCGGGCGGCGGCGATGGCGCGCTCCATATCCTCGGGCGTTCCGGCGGCGATCCGGGTCAGCACCCCACCATCGATGGGCGAGATGACATCCAGTTGCGCGCCATCGGCCGATGCCTCCCATCGCCCGTCGATCAGATGGGCGCGGGCAGATACGGGTTGGTTGCGCAAAGCGTCGATGGCCAGTTGATCCATGGGTCCCTTATCCTTGCTGATTTGGATGGTCGGAATCCACCGCAGGCATGCTGGGTTCCGGTTTGAGTTTGTTCTTGAACTCGAAAAACAGCGTGCGGCAATGCAGGATCAGGATCAGCACGATCAGGCCAAACAGGATAGCCGCAATCGGTCGGTCGATGAAATCCAGCGGCGTTTTCACGCGCGCCATGGCGCTGCGCAGCTTGGTCTCCATGATGCCGCCCAGAACCATGCCCAGGATGATCGGCACAATCGGCAGGTCCAACCGTTTGAGGATCAGGCCGAACACCCCGAACCCTACGGCAATAGCGCAGTCGGTGATCGAGTTGCGCAGGGAATAGACCCCCACAAAGGCCAGGATCAGGATCATCACGCCAAGGAACCGGGTCGGGATCTGGATGATCTTGAGCAGCAGGTTGGTCGAGAACAGCAGGAACACCAGAACGATCACGTTCAGCAGGATCAGCGCCATATAGAGCGCCATGACGAAATCCATCTGGTTTTCGAACAGTTGCGGGCCGGGGATCACGTTGTGGACATAGAACACCGACAGCATCATCGCCGTCAGCGCCTCGCCTGGAATACCCAATGCCAGCAGCGGGATCATCGCCGCGCCGGGCACGGCGTTATTCGCTGCTTCGGACGCCACCAGACCCTCGGGCGAGCCGTCGCCGAATTTCTCGGGCTCTTTCGAAGTCTTCTGGGCATAGGTGTAGGACAGGAACTGCGAGGTGAATTCGCCCGTGCCCGGCACCATGCCCATGAAAACGCCGATGCTCGAGGACACCGTGGCGATGCGTTTGATGCCCAGCAATTCCTTGAGGCCGGCAAACATGTTGCCGCTGACATGGGTATCGCCCGGGGCGTGGTTCTTTTCCAGAAGCAGCAGGAAGGACTGGCTGATCGCAAAGAGGCCCAGGACGACCACGATCAGGTCAACACCCGAGGACAGCCAGCTTTGGTCAAAGGTGAAGCGCTTGGTGTATTTGACCGGCTCAAGCCCGATCGTGTTCAGTAAGATACCGAAAGCGGCCAGCATCCCGGCGGCAAAGATCTGCCCCCGATGCGCCAGTACGACCAGAACGATGCCCAGCAGGGCTGCCAGGAAAATCTCGCGGCTACCGAAATGTGGAGCAACAAGGGCCAGCACCGGCGACAGCACCATCAGGCAGATGATCGCGAAGACACCGCCAAAGAACGAAGCCGAATAGGCCAGCGCCAGCGCGCGATGCCCCTGCCCGCGTTTCGTCATCGGGTAGCCGTCATAGGTGGTCAGCGCGTTGACCGCGGTGCCGGGCGTGTTGATCAGAATGGCCGGGATGGCGCCGCCATACATCGACGAGCCATAGATGCCCAACAGCAAGGTCAGGCCCACTATGGGCTCGAACGCAAAGGTGGCGGGCAACAGGATGGCGATGGCGACAGCCGCGCCAACGCCGGGCAGCGCGCCAATGATGACACCACCGATCGAACCGATCAGCAGGGCGACGATCACCTGCCATTGCAACAGGATCGAAACACCGGACAGAAGCGTTTCCATGGTGGCCCCCTTACAGATAGGTCAGCGCAAAGGCGCGTACGGAATCAGGAAGGTATTCGTAGACAGCCCCGGCAGGGATTTTCACCTGCAGGAAGGCGCGGAAAACGATGGTGACGACAAAACCGAACAGGGCAGCAACACCGACGGCGCCCGATCCTCGGAAGCCGGCGCGCAGGGTCAGGAAGACCGCGAACAGCATCGTGGAAGACAAATAGCCAAGCTGCGGCACCAGTAGGACGTAGATCAGGAAATAGGCAACATACTCAAATGACCGGACCCAGAACCCGACCTCGGCCCAGCGGCCACTGATCCGGTCGGACATGGCCGAACTGAGCCAATGCAGAAAACCGAATACAACCATACACCAAACCGCAATCGTCGGCCACAGACCCGGCTGCGCAAACCATTTGGTGCGTTTGACGACTTTGGTCTGCTCACCAAGCTGGGACAGGAGGAACACCGCAAAAGCCAGAAACAAAACGGCAAAAACGACATCGCCCGGTCGGCGGTATCTTTTGAACATGTCCTGAAGTGTCTTGGCAATCATCGTGGCCTCCTCCCATGAATAAGGCGCGGAAAGTGGTTCCCGCGCCCCTGTATGGCGCTTACTCACCCAGGATTTCTTCAATTTTTGCGAAAGAAGCTTTGTCCTGTTCTATCTGCGCATTGGATGCATCCGGATCTTGCCAATAGATCAGCGCTCCGGTTTCCGCTGCCAGCTCTTTCGCCTTATCTGACTGAAGCGCCTTTTGCGCAGCAGCAGATATTTTCTCGCGCGCATCGGCGGGTGTGTCTTTATGGACGAACAGTCCATTCCAAAGGGCCAATGGCAGGTCCGGATTTAGTTCGACGACAGTGGGTGTTTCCGGAACCAGCGAAATTCGGTCGCCCCCGATGCTGGCCAGAACATTCACCTGATCGAGACACGGCAGCACGAGCTGCAGCGTCGTGTTGATCACATCCACGTCACCCGAGGCCAGCGTGTTGCAATCCAGCGCATCAAAAGCGGCTTCACTGGCAAAATCGAATCCGCTGCTGACGGCCGCCGCAAAGGTCACTTGAGTGGGTGGCAAAACAGAACCGAAATGTCCAAGGGCCACATCGTTTTCTTTGCCATGCTCGACAAGTTCGTCCCAGTTCGAGAACGGCGCGTCTTTGCTGGCTGCTATCACAAACGGATAGGTCAGAAAGATGCCAATTGGATCAAAGGGATTTGGGTTGAGTTCGGGAATCCCGATTTCCGGACCGATTACAGGAACACCGATGACAAATGAGCCGATTGTGTATCCATCTGCCGGGGCAGTCGCGACTTCCACCGCGCCAGGGAACGGACCACCGCCACCGCCGGGTTTGTTCACGACGGCGGCTGGAACGCCGTACATCGCCTGGAACTCATCGGCGATCATGCGGGTTAGAACATCCTCCAGATCACCCGGAGGCCATGGAACCACAAAGGAAACAGGCTTTTCGGGATATTCGGCCAGTGCTGCTGTCGCAGAGGCTGCCACCAAAGCGGCCGCAAGAAACTTCTTCATTTACACCTCCCAGTGTTTGGTTCATTAAATGAACCGTGTTAGCGATATTTATCTTGCTTTGTTAAATTCTATCTGTCAAGTATATGGTGCACCGGAGGAGGGCATAACAATGGGAACCGCGCTCAACGCTCTGAAAATGCTGGAATACTTTTCCAACTCACGACCAGAGATCGGACTGAGTCAGTTCGCGCGGCTTTCCGGCACCAACAAGGCTACCGCCCTAAGGCATCTGCGCGCTCTGGAGGAATTTGGCCTGATAGAACAGGATCAGATGTCCAAATCCTACATGATCGGACCCGCTGCGTTACGGCTGGCTGCGCTGCGTGAGATCGCAATGCCCGGGCTGGAAAGTGCCCGCATACACATGCGCGCCGCGATGCAGGAAGTCGGCGAAAGCTTGCACATGACTTTGCTGGAAAAAAACGTCCTTCAGACGGCGCTGGTTGTCGAAACAACAAAGCATAGCGTGCGCGTAAGCCTCGATCCAAGCGAAATCATTCCGGTAAATGCCACTGCTTCTGGCCTGTGTATGCTGAGCTTCGGTCCAGATTTTCTCTTGAAACGACTGGACGATGAAACCCAAAAACGTTTTACAAAAACCACGCTCACCGACCCGGAAATGATTCGCGCCCGTGTCGCACAGATTAAGCAGGCCGGTTGGGCCAACAGCAATGGCAGCTATGAAGATGGCGTTTCCGGCTTTGCCGCACCCATCTTCGGCATCGATCAATTCGCCGTCGGGACCATTTCCGTCGCTGTGCCCGAGATTCGCGCCACCGCCGCGCGGTTACCTCTGATTCTAAAAGTACTGCACACACTCTCGCGGAACCTTACCGCAAATTTCGGCGGCCAGACACCCGAGAGCTTTCCAACCGAGTTCTTGCCCTAACCGAATGGGTGGAAACAAACTGCGGAGACACGCGATATGAAAGACTCCAACTTTCTGAAAGAAAACAATGCCCGCCACTTCTGGCATCCGATGGCGCATCCCGCCGACAGCCAGAAGAACCCGCCCACCATCCTGACCGGTGGCGAAGGGGTCAGCATCGTCGATATCGACGGTCACAAAGCCATCGATGCCGTGGGTGGTTTGTGGAACGTGAACCTAGGCTATTCCTGCGACTCGGTGAAACAGGCGATCACCGACCAGCTGAACGCCCTACCCTATTATTCGACCTTCCGCGGCACCAGCAACGACAAGGCGATCGAGCTGTCCTATGAGTTGGCCGAGTTCTTTGCCCCCGACGGGCTGACCCGCGCGTTTTATACTTCGGGCGGTTCGGACTCGGTAGAAATCGCGCTGAAAATGGCGCGCCAGTATCACAAAGTGCGTGGCGAGGCGGGCCGTACCAAGTTCATCAGCCTGAAACAGGGCTATCACGGCACCCATTTCGCCGCCGCCTCGGTCAACGGCAACCAGAAATTCCGTGCGGCGTACGAGCCGATGCTGCCGGGCTGTTTCCACATCCCCGCCCCCTGGACCTATCGCAACCCGTTTGACGAAACCGACCCCGAGCGTCTGGCGCAGCTCTGCGTCAAGGCGTTGGAAGCCGAGATTGCCTTCCAGGGCGCCAACACCGTGGCAGCCTTTATCATGGAGCCGGTTCTGGGCGCAGGCGGCGTGATCCCGCCGCATAAATCCTTCATGCCGATGGTGCGCGAGGTCTGCTCGAAACATGGCGTGCTGCTGATCTCGGACGAGATCATCACCGCCTTTGGCCGCACCGGCAGCGAAAGCGGATCGCGCCATTGGGGCGTGCAGCCCGACATCATGACCACGGCCAAGGCCATCACCAACGGCTACTTCCCGTTTGGCGCGGCCATGATCTCAGGCGCGGTGGCCGAAGTGTTCGAAAGCGACACCACTGGCAAGGCTTCGGTCGATCAGGGCTATACCTATTCCGGCCACCCCGTCGGGGCTGCGGCAGCACTGGCTGCTTTGTCGGAAATCAAACGCCTGAACGTCTGTGAAAACGCCGCCGCACGCGGGGATGAGCTGTTTGCCGGTCTGAAAAAACTGGCCGAAAAACACAACGTGATCGGGGATGTGCGCGGGGGCGAAGGCCTGATGTGTGCGCTGGAACTGGTCTCGGACCGCACCACCAAGGCGCCGATTGCCAAGCACCTGCCGCTGCAGGTCCAGAAGACCGCTTATGAGGATGGCGTTATGGTCCGCGTGTCGGGCAACAACATCATCCTGTCGCCGCCGCTGGTCATCACATCGGACGATGTGGCCAAGATCCTGTCGGCGCTGGATACCGGTCTGGCCAGCCTCTAAGCCCCTCTCCGGCCGCGCAGATCCAGCGCGGCCATTCCACCGGCACCCCTTTGAGCCCACGCTTTGCATCCCGTTCAGATATCGCCCGTGACGCCTGCCGACGCCGAATCCGTCGCCGGGTTGGTGTTCCTGCTGCTGAACGAACTGGCCTCCGGTCAGGGCCCGGACAGGGCTGAAATGGCAACCATTGCGGATCGGGTTCTGCGTCTGGACAGCGTGTTCGGTTGTCTGGCGGTGGTCGACGACATCCCGGCTGGCGTCATCCTGCTGAACGAATGCGCCGCGATCTATGCGGGCGGCAGGTTCGGTGAGATTTCCGAGTTGTTTGTGCGGCGCGAATATAGCTCAGGCGGCGTTGCCCGTCATCTGGTCGAAGCCGCAAAACACCTTGCGAGAACGCGAGATTGGCCACGGCTTGAGGTTGACGCTCCACCCCAGCCGGACTGGGCGCGCAGCCTGCAGTTCTTTCTGCGGGAAGAGTTCGAGCGGGTCGGCCCCAGACTGAGTCTTCTGGCCTCCGCGCCATAAGCGTTACCCGCCACCCAGGTTCCGCCGCGCAGATGCGCGGCTAGGGGAAGTGTCAGACCCGAACGCCCTGCAGTTCTTCCAGCAATTCCAGTAGGTTATCCAGTTTTTCACGGCCCATCTGTGCCTCGATGCTGTCGACGATTGCTTGCGATGTTGCAAGGTTGTTGGCCAGAATGCATCGCCCATCGTCGGTAATCTTCACCATGGTCCGGCGCCTGTCCCGGTTGTCCGGCCGGCGGGTGATCTGGCCCTCGGCATGCATTGTTCGCAAGATGCGTGTCAGGCTGGGCAACAACAGGCAAGCTTCCTTGGCGATGGTGGTTTGTTCAACTTCGCCCAGCTCATCCAAAACGCGCAGGATGCGCCACTTCTGTTCGGTCAGATTGATGTCCTGCAACATATCGCGGATCGGCGCCATCACCGTCTCACGCGCGCGCAACAACGCAATCGGAAGAGAACGGGATGTGGCTTGTTTATAGGTTTTTATGCTCATGCTGCCTCATAGAACGTCGCTGTAAGAATTGCAAAGGTTAACAAAGCAAGCTATTGACCGGTATCCAACATAATGATAAACATGTTAACTACCAAAAGGAGGAAACATGCCACATTTTCACGTCGAGTACTCCGGTAATCTGGAAGACACGGTCGACATGGGTGGCTTGTGCGAATGCATCCGAGCAACGGCGGCGGGGATCGACACCTTTCCCATGCCGGGCATCCGTGTCCGGGCCACGCGGGTCGATTATTATGCCATCGCCGATGGTGACACCGAGCATGGGTTCATCGACATCTCGATCCGCCTGCGCGGCGGGCGGCCCGACGGTGTCAAAAAGGACGCCACCGCGCGCATCTTTGATGCGGTCAAGGCGTATCTGGCCCCGGCCTTCTCACACCATTCTATCGCGCTCTCACTTGAGATGCGCGATATCGACCCGGACCTTTCGCCCAAGACTGGAAATATCCGGGATCACTTGGCGACCACGCAGGAGGCCTGACGCATGAGCGCTCTGGACACAAATATAGAAAAACTGACTGGATTTCTGGCCCGTTTCAAAGAAACCGGCATCAAGAACCGCATCGCGGGCGAAGACCGCGACGGCGGCGCGGGTGTTTTCCAGTCCACCTCGCCGGTCGACAAATCGGTGATCTGCGACGTGGCGCACGGCACCGCCGACGACGTTGACGCCGCCGCCAAGGCAGCCCACTCCGCCTATCTCGAATGGCGCGACAAGCCCGCGACCGAGCGTCGCCGCATCCTGCTGAACGTGGCCGACGCCATCGAAGCCCGCGCGGATGAAATCGCGCTGTGCGAATGCTGGGACACCGGCCAGACCATGCGCTTCATGTCCAAAGCGGCGCTGCGCGGGGCCGAGAACTTCCGCTTTTTTGCCGATCAGGTGGTCCAGGCCCGCGACGGCCAGCACCTGAAATCGCCGACACTGATGAACGTCACCACCCGTGTTCCGATCGGCCCGGTGGGCGTGATCACCCCCTGGAACACGCCGTTCATGCTGTCGACCTGGAAGATTGCCCCGGCGCTGGCCGCAGGCTGCACCGTGGTTCACAAACCGGCCGAAGACAGCCCCCTCTCGGCCCGCCTGCTGGTCGAGATCGCGGAAGAGGCCGGTCTGCCCAAGGGCGTGCTGAACACCGTCAACGGCTTTGGCCCCGACGCGGGCAAAGCGCTGACAGAACACCCCCTGATCAAGGCCATCGCCTTTGTCGGCGAAAGCCGAACTGGCGCCATCATCACCAAACAGGGTGCCGATACGCTCAAGCGGATGCATCTGGAACTGGGCGGCAAGAACCCGGTCACCGTCTTTGAAGATGCCGATCTGGATCGCGCGCTGGATGCGGTCATCTTCATGATCTATTCGGTCAACGGCGAACGCTGCACCTCATCCTCGCGCCTGCTGATCCAGGACACGATCAAGGACGAGTTCGAAGCCAGACTGATCGAGCGTGTGAACAACATCAAGGTCGGCCACCCGCTGGACCCCGCGACCGAGATCGGCCCGCTGGTCACCGAAGAACATTACAACAAGGTTACCAGCTATTTCGATATCGCCAAAGAGGACGGCGCGACCGTGGCCGCCGGTGGCGTGAAAGTTGGCGACGAGGGCTATTTCGTCCGCCCGACCCTATTCACGAATGCCAACAACCAGATGCGCATCGCCCGTGAAGAAATCTTTGGCCCGGTTCTGACCGCCATCCCCTTCTCGACCGAGGAAGAGGCGCTGGAAATCGCGAATGACACGCCTTACGGCTTGACCGGCTATGTCTGGACCAACGACCTGACCCGCGCCCTGCGCTTTACCGACAAGCTCGAAGCCGGGATGATCTGGGTGAACTCGGAAAACGTTCGCCACCTGCCGACACCCTTCGGTGGCGTCAAGGCATCCGGCATCGGCCGCGACGGCGGCGACTGGTCCTTCGAGTTCTACATGGAGCAAAAGCATATCGGCTTTGCCACCGGTAAGCACAAGATCATGCAACTGGGCAAGTAACCCTCTGCATCGCCGGCCCTGGCACGGGGCCGGCACAACCGAACCTGGAAACGCGCGCTCACCTCAACCTCCAGGAGGAGACAATGGGAGAAATCGTTCTCGCTGCCAAAATGACCCATGTGCCGACCATGCTCATGTCCGAGCAGGAAGGCCCCGTCAAAGGCGCCCGTCAAAACGCGATTGACGGGCACCGGGAAATCGCGCGGCGCGCAAAGGAACTGGGCGCGGATACGGTAGTGATCTGCGACACGCATTGGGTCGTCAATGCTGGCTTTCACATCAACGCCAACCATCATTTCGAAGGCATGTTCACCTCGAATGAATTCCCGCAATTCATCAAGGATCTGCCCTATGAATATGACGGCGACGCTGCCCTTGGCGATGCGATCGCCGAGATTGCCGAAAAGAAAGGCGTGCATACGCTCAGCCATCAGGTGGACAGTCTGGAACTGGAATACGGAACCCTTGTGCCGATGCGTTTCATGAGCCGCGAGGCCGATTTCAAGGTGGTCTCGATTGCCGCCTGGTGCACGGTCCACAGCCATGACGAAGGCCGCCTGGTCGGCGAGGCGATCCGCGAGGCGGTCGAGGCCAGCGACAAAAAAGTGCTGCTGGTGGCGTCAGGTTCGCTCAGCCATAATATCTGGCCAAACAAGGATTATGCCGCAAATAATGGTACATTCACCATCAGTTCGGAATTCAATCGCCAGGTTGACCGTCACGTTCTGGACATGTGGCAGGCCGGAGATCACGCGACATTCCTGAAAATGCTTGGCGAATACGCGAATTTCTGCTGTGGCGAAGGGTCGATGCATGACACAGCAATGCTGTATGGCGCGCTGGGTTGGGACTCGTACGACGCGAAATGCGAGGTCGTCACCGAGTATTTCCCGTCATCGGGAACCGGGCAAACGAATGTTATCTTCCCGGTCACCTGAACGGTCTGACCGGCGCGCATCGCTAATTTGGAGTGGAGAGGATTATGGGAAAGATTGTTCAGGCCGCGAAAATCACGCATGTGCCAAGTATTTGGATGTCCCACACAATGCCGAAATACAAAGGCATCCGGCAACCTGCCATTGACGGCTATGCGCGCCTGCGGCAGGACGCGATCGACCGGGGCGTCGATACATTCATCATCTTTGACACGCACTGGATCACCAATCAGGGCTTTCACCTGAACACGAAAGAACACCACAAGGGCCGGTTCATCAGCCACGAGCTGCCGCACATGCTGGCGGATATGGAGTTCGACTATCGCGGCGATCATGAGCTGGGCGAAACCATCCTTGACGTTTTGCGCGAACGTGGCGAACGCGCCCTGGGCCATTCCCACCCCGACATGGGCATGGAATACGGCACGCTGCTGCCGATGTTTTTCATCAACGAAGGCATCAACGCGCGAGTGCTGCCGGTGGCGGTGAACCAATTCTCGTCCATTGCCGAAAACCGCGTCTGGGGCGAGGCCATCGCCGAAGCCATCCGCCGGTCGGACCGCAATGTCTCGATCTTGGCCTCGGGCTCATTCAGCCATGATTTTTCGCCCAACGAACGGTCGCAGGACGGGCTGAACTCGGTCAATGGCGAGTTCAACCGCCAGATGGACATGCGCGTGCTGGAACTATGGGAACAGGGTCGGTTTGAAGAATTCCTTGAACTTCTGCCCGACTACGCCAAGAAATGCGCCGGTGAATGCGCCATGAACGACACCGCCCTGCTGTTTGGTGCGCTCGGCTGGGGCAGCTACAAGGGTGAAATCGATATCTACACCCCGTATTTCGGAAGCTCCGGAACGGGTCAGGCCAATATCAGCTTTTCGGTCTGATCCCGGCCAATGATGCGCCCTCTGGCGGGGTCAAGATGTCCGGGGCCGGGCCGCGAAGGCTCGCGCCACCTAGAATAGAACAACCAATGCGTGGGTGGCACCGACGCCGCCAAGGAGACCTGATGCGCTTTGCAACCTACACCGCCGATGGCGAAACCCTCTTTGGGGCAATCACCGATGACGGTGCGATTGCCCTGGATGACGCCTTTCCCGATCACTCCAGCCTGTTTGAGGTGATCGCCGCAGGAAAGTTCGATCAACTGTCCGCCGCCGCCCAAGGCAAGCCCGTCACCCATACCGAATATGAGTTTGAAATGGTGATGCCGGATGCCCGCCGCATCCTGTGTGTCGGCGTGAACTTCCCCGACCGCAACGCCGAATACAAGGATGGCAGCGCGCAGCCGAAATACATGTCGCTGTTCCCCCGCTTCGCAACCGGCTTTACCGGGCATGGCCGCAATTTGGTCCGCCCGCCGGAAAACCATACGCTGGATTATGAAGGCGAGGTGGTGATCGTGATCGGCAAGGAAGGCCGCCGGATCAGCCAGGAAGACGCCTATGACCACATTGCGGCGCTGACGCTCTGCAACGAAGGCACCATCCGCGACTGGGTCCGTCACGCCAAATTCAACGTAACCCAGGGCAAGAACTGGGACAACACCGGCGCCATCGGCCCGTGGCTGGTGCCCTTTACCGATGCGGCACAGCTGGATGACGCCCGGATCGTCACCACCGTGAACGGCGAAGTGCGTCAGGACGACACGCTGAACCGCATGATGTTCCCGATCCGGCGCGAGATCGAATATATCTCGACCTTCATGACCCTGCAGCCCGGCGACATGATCGTGACCGGCACCCCCACCGGAGCGGGCGCACGGTTCGATCCGCCCAAATATCTTGCACCGGGCGACGTGGTCGAAGTCACAGTCGAGGGCATCGGCACCCTGAGCAATGGTATCGAGGACGAGCAGGTATGACCCCCGAAGATCACGCCCGCGCTGCTGCCGATCTGCTGCAGGCCGAAGCCTCGCGCGGCCAGATCGGCCTGCTGACCCTGCGCCATCCCGAAATGGGCATGGACGACGCCTATGAGGTACAGAACGCCATCTATCGCCAGAAACTGGCCGAGGGCCGCAAGGTGATCGGCTGGAAGATCGGGCTGACCTCGAAGGCGATGCAATATGCGCTGAACATCGACATTCCCGACAGCGGCATCCTGTTCGATGACATGGCCTTCGATCACGGCGGCACCGTGCCTGCGGGCCGCTTCATCCAGCCCCGGATCGAGGCCGAGATCGCCTTTGTCATGAAATCCGCCGTGGGCGGCGAAAACGTCACCCGCGACGACATCATCGCGGCCACCGATTACGTGACCCCCTCGATCGAAATCCTCGACACGCGGATTCAGCGGGTGGACCCGGACACCGGCAAGGCGCGCACCGTGTTCGACACGATCAGCGACAATGCCGCCAATGCGGGCATCGTGATGGGGCCGCAGCGCCACGCGGTCGATGCGTTCGATCCGCGCTGGGTCGGCGCGCTGACCTTCCGCAACGGCGAGATCGAGGAAACCGGTTTGGGCGCGGGCGTGCTGAACGACCCGGTCGAAAGCGTGGTCTGGCTGGCCCGCCGTATGGCGCAATACGGCCAGAGCATCGAACCCGGTCAGGTGATCCTGTCCGGCAGCTTCATCCGCCCCGTCGAATGCCCCCCGGGCACGGAAATCCACGCCGATTTCGGCCCGTTCGGGTCGGTCGACATCAACTTTGCCTGAAGGAGCGTCTGATGCCTGCCCCTCATAACGCGTTCAAGGCCGCACTGGCAGCCGGTCAGCCTCAGATCGGGTGCTGGGTCGGCATGGCCAACGCCTATGCCGCCGAGATTGCCTCTACCTCGCGCTTCGACTGGCTGCTGGTGGATGGCGAGCATGCGCCGAACGATCTGCGCTCGATTCTGGATCAGGTGCGAGTGATCGAAGGCTCGGGCAGTCATCCGGTCGCGCGCCTGCCGATTGGCGAGGCATGGATGATCAAGCAATATCTGGATGCGGGCGTTCAGAACATTCTGGTGCCGATGGTCGAAAGCGGCGATCAGGCGCGCGATTTGGTGCGCGCGGTGCAATACCCGCCGCACGGGGCACGCGGTGTCGGCTCGGCGCTGACGCGGGCCTCGCGCTTTGCGGCGATCCCCGATTATCTGAAAACCGCGGACGATCAGATCTGCCTGCTGCTGCAGGTGGAAAACCGCGCCGGGATCGAGGCGCTGGATGACATTCTGGCGACCGATGTGGATGGCGTCTTTATCGGCCCCTCCGATCTGGCCGCCGATATGGGCCATATCGGCAATGCCGCCCACCCCGAGGTCGAGGCCACCGTTCTGGACGCGCTGACCCGCATCGTGGCCGCAGGCAAGGCGGCCGGCATCCTGACCATGGACCCGGCGTTGCAGCGCAAATGCCTGGATCTGGGCGTCACCTTTCTGGCCACCGATATCGACGTGGTGCTGTTTGCCAAGACCATGCGCGCGGCGGCGGACAAGTCGCTGTCGCTGTTGCCGGATCAAAGCGTTTCGGGCACCGCCCGGACCGAGGCTGCCAGCAAGTACCTGCAACAGCTCTGCAAGCACTGGTCGCACAAGGCCGAGGTCTCATTCGATGCCGATCAGGGCAACGTGGCCTTTCCCGACGGCGACCGGGTGCAGATGACCGCCAGCGCAGACAGTCTGAAGATCACCGCAGAAACCGGCCCGCGCGGCGATCTGGCCCGCTGGCAGCAGGTGATCGAGGCGCATCTGGTTCGCTTCGCCTTTCGCGAAGAGTTCAAGATCGACTGGGCCGAGTAAACCGGAAAGACCTCCATGTCAGACCCTATTTATGCCATCGGCGATATCCACGGGCAGCTGGCCATGCTGCAGGACGCGCTGGCGCGGATCGAACGGGATGGCGGCCCGGACGCCAAGGTTGTCTTTATCGGCGACTATACGGATCGCGGCGCGGACAGCCCCGCGGTTCTGGACCTGCTGATACAGGGGCAGGCCGAGGGTCGGAACTGGATCTTCCTGCGCGGCAATCACGACCAGATGTGCGCGATGTTTCTGGAGGATTACCCCCGCAACGACGCGCGGCTGCTGCTGGGGTATCACTGGCTGCACCCGCGCATCGGCGGGGTCGAAACGCTGAAATCCTATGGCATCGACGTGGCCGAGGGCGACCGCACCTTTCTGGTCCACGCCCGCGCCAAGGCGGCGGTGCCGCAGGCCCATATCGACTTTCTGCAGGGGCTAAAGCCCTATCATCAGGAGGGCGATCTGCTGTTCGTGCATGCGGGCATCCAGCCCGGCGTGCCGCTGGAACAGCAGGACCCCGACGACATGATCTGGATTCGCAACGAGTTTCTGGACGACAAGACCCAACACCGCTGGCTGGTGGTTCACGGCCACACCCATGTCTCGGCGCCGGAGCATCACGGCAACCGCATCAACATCGACACCGGCGCTGGTTACGGCCACGCACTGACCGCGGCCGTGTTCAAGGGCACATACTGCTGGATTCTGGAGAAGGACGGGCGCAGACCTCTGACGCCCTGACCCCTGCTACGCCGACATTTCCGCTTTAGGTGATTGCCGTTATGCTGGCCCCTGATTTCGGAAGAAGCTCGCTTGCGAGACATCAGAGGGTCGCTGTTAACTTCCATGAGCCTTTCGCAAAATGTTCAGAAACAGGTTTAAGCGACGCCCCTTGGATGCGCTTTTCCGGACAATTGCGGCCATTGTCGAAGAAAACTCTGTCTCCGGGCAATTGATCTGTCTGAGATATCCGTCTCTGACCAACGCCCGGGCTTTATGCGTCGGCACAAATCCCAGATACCGGCCTGAAAGAATCAATAAAATCAACGCCTCTTCATTTTGAACAAACGCGGACTTTCTGAGCATGAGCTTCTGATGAACCGCCATGTTGGGCGAGTTGAAACTTAATCCGGCGTAGTTGTATTTCCGCAGTTCGCTAAGCGGTATGTCGTCCGACGCAGACGGGAACAATTCGTGGTCTCGGCCGCAGAACAAGCGCATCTTTTCCACATAAAGATTGGTATAGGACAACATCGGAGACTGCCGGTGCAATGGTACGATGCCTAGGTTGAAACGCCCGTTTATCACGCCTTCTTCAATAATGTTTGGTGGTTCCATAGAAATATCTAGCGTAACGCCTGGAGCCTCGTCGATGAACCTTTTGATCGTCTCATCAAGGCTGGACTCCTCGTTGGAAGAGGAATGATCATGCAACGCTATGCGCAATTTGCCAGTCAGTTCGGATCGGACATCTCCGAACCCATTCTGGAATTTTTCAATTGCCAGAAACAATTCGGTTGAAGATTCTAGCACATACTGGCCATCCGAAGTCAGCGAAAAACCGGCAGCGCCGCGATGGCAGAGCTTTGACCCCAAACGCGTTTCTAGATCGGCAATATGTTTGCTGATTGTGGAGCGGCTGATGTTCAACTCAAACTCAGCAGCAGTAAATCCCCCACATGAGACGACTGTGCGAAAGACCTGAAGCAGTCTCAGGTCGACATCAGATATGCTGGTAATCGCTTTTTTCTTCGGCATGATTCATGTGTGCTTTTCTGCACGTTTACGTCAACTACTTTACCTTAGCTACACACGCCGATCAATTTAGTGTTCGTGCGAAGTGGATCTAATGGGCGCTTGTTCATGTTGGAACACTTTCAAAGAACCAATGTGCAGGAGGAGGTTTCATGACTCTGCTCAATAACATCAGGACGCTTGCAGCCGTTGCATCAATTGGCGCGCTCGCGCTGGCAGCGCCCGCAAGCGCAAAGAACTTTAAAATTGCAGTCGGTGACAGCGGTGGCTCCAGCCAGGAAGCAACCGGGCTTGCGTTCAAAGAAAAGCTGGAAGAATTGTCCGGTGGCAAGCACACCGCGACGCTGTTCCTGAACGGGCAACTTGGCTCGGAACAGGACACTGTGAACGATGCCGCAATCGGCACGCTGGACATGTCGCTTCTGGCAATCAACAACGTCACGCCGTTCTCACCGACCGTTGGCGTATTCACGCTGCCTTACGTGATCCTCAGCCTGGAAGATGCAGAGACTCTGACACAGGGTCCGATTGGCCAGGAGTTGACCGAAAACACCATCAACGACGCCGGTGTTCGCATCATCGCGTGGACGTATACCGGGTTCCGGGTTCTGACCAACTCGAAAAAACCGGTGAAATCGGTGGCTGACCTGGAAGGTCTGGTTATTCGCGTTCCCAAAAACGAGATCATGATCGACACCTACAAGGCGTGGGGTATCAGCCCGACACCGATGGCATGGTCGGAAACATTTGCCGGTCTGCAGACCAAAGTTGTTGACGGTCAGGACAATCCTTACACCACCATTAACGCAATGAAGTTCTACGAAGTACAGGACTACGTTACCGAAATTCGATACATCTTCTCAATCGAACCCCTGATCATTTCCGAGCAGGTCTTCCAGGACCTGTCCGCCGAGGATCAGGCAACCGTTCTGGAAGCTGGTAAGGCCGCAACACTGGCATCCGCACAGTTTCTGCGCGACAAAGAAGCCGAAATCAAAGCGCTGCTGGTTGAAAAGGGCATGGAAATCCATGTTCCCGAAAACGACGAAGCAGAGTTCATCGAACTGGCCACCACTGCAGTCTGGCCTAAGTTCTATGAAAGCATCGGCGGGGTTGAAAAACTCAACGCCGTGCTCGCCGCTATCGGCCGCGAGCCCGTCTCTCAATAATATTAGAAAAAGACTAAGAGAGCGCCGACAAGGCGCTCTCCCACTTCTAGGGAGGGGCACATGAAAACCTTTTTGGGGATCCTCAACAACATAGAAAGCTATCTTTGCCGGTTTCTGCTGGCGACATTTGTTTGTCTGTTGTTTCTACAGGTTGTTGTTCGAACAGTATTCAATTTCTCATTCTCATGGGTAGAAGAGCTGTCCGTCTACATGTTCGTTTGGTTCGTGTTTTTCGGCGCGAGCTATGCGGCCAAGATGGGGGCCCACAACCGGGTGACATTCCAGTTCAAATTCCTGCCGGATGGCGCGATTAAGTATATCGAGGCGTTCGCCGACATATTCTGGGTCGGCTTCAACCTATACTTCGTCTATCTTGCGCTGGACTTCATCTTCAACAGGATGAACCGATTCCAGTCCTCCCAGACGCTCGGGTTCCACCTCAGCTGGGTTTACATCGTTCTTCCCATTGCCTTCGCCCTGATGACCTTCCGCATCATTCAGGTGAATTACAAAAAGATCGTTCTGAACGAAGAATTACGTGATCCCGACAAGGTTGACCTTGAAGAGGTCCGTGCAGAGCTCGGCGAAGAAGGGAACAAGTAATGGGCACCGAGATTATCTATATCCTGTTTGGCGGTTTCCTCCTGCTGCTGTTCATCGGCGCGCCGATCACGGTTGCCCTGGGCGTGTCTACGATGATCACGTTCCTCGTGTTGGATGAAAACCCGATCAAATTCGTGCAGATCGCGTTTACATCCGTGGGGTCTTTCCCCCTGATGGCACTGCCCGCATTCATTCTGGCCGGTGCGCTGATGGAAGCCTCAGGGCTGTCGCGCAGGTTGATCAACGTGGCCGAAAGCTTTGCTGGTCCGTTCACCGGCGGGATGTCCGCAGCGGCGGTCTTTGCCTGCCTGTTCTTTGGTGCGATCTCGGGCTCGGGCCCCGCGACCACAGCAGCCGTGGGCATGTTGATGATCCCGGCAATGATCAAAAGAAACTACAGCCGCGATTACGCCTCGGCCATCACCGCCTCATCGGGCGGGTTGGGGATCGTGATCCCGCCATCGATTCCGCTGATTATCTTCGGCATCGCGGCGCTGGGTATGCCGCCCCCACCGGAGGCGGTCGCTGAACACGGCACCTTCCAAACCGTGTCGATTCCGAAACTGTTCATCGCGGGCTTCCTCCCGGCATTCCTGATCGCCGGCAGCCTGTTGCTGATGAACTATTTCCTGGCCAAAAAGCGTGGCTACAGCGGCACGACCGAAGGCTGGTCGGCGCGTCAGATCTGGTGCGAACTGTACCGTGGTTTCTGGGCCCTCATGGCACCGCTGGTTATTCTGGGTGGCATCTACTCGGGTTTCTTCACACCCACCGAAGCGGCGATCGTGGCCATCTTCTACACATTGGTCGTGGGCGCGTTCATCTATCGTGAACTGTCCTGGGAAAAGCTGTTCACCTCGCTTGAGACCACAACATGGCTGACCGGGCGGGTTCTGCTCATCATGTTCACGGCGACGGTTTTTGGCCGGTTGCTGGTGGAGAACCAGATCCCCGCCGTCATCGCGGATGGTATGCTGTCGATCACTGACAATATCTATATCATCTGGACGCTGGTCATCCTGTTCCTGCTGTTTGTCGGGATGTTCATGGAAACGCTGGCGACGATCCTGATCCTTGTTCCGGTGATGTTGCCGGTGGCCTACAGCATGGGGATTGATCCGGTTCACTTCGGTGTTGTCATGGTGTGTACGCTAGGAATCGGGTTTCAGACACCGCCGTTGGGTGAGAACCTGTTTATCGCGTCGGGTATCTCGAACATCTCGATCGAGCGTATTTCGGTGGCAGCCTTGCCGTTCGCTTTCATCAACACAGTGGCGATCTTCATAATCGCCTTTGTGCCTGAAATCGCGCTTTGGCTTCCAAGGTTCTTTGGTTATTGATCCGCGACTCTGAGGAAAAAGACAATGCTACCAAATATCGATAATATCCTGGTCGCAACGGATCTGTCCGAAAATGCAGACAATGCGCTACGACACGCGCTCGGCCTCGCAATTGCACATGAAGCAAAAATACATGTGTTACATGTCACCGAGCCTTTGTCGCAGGATGCGATCGTCACCCTGAACATATTCATTCAGGATGACAAATCGCGCCAGCACGCGATCAAAGAGCGGCATGATGCAGTGAAGAAAATGCTCAAGCTGAATCAACAGGCCTTCCTGAAGTCGCTCAAACCCGAGGACCAGGAGACGTATTCCTCTGTATCTTCGGTCGAGCTTGTCGACGGACATCCGGCGGAAGCGGTTTTGAAGCGTGCCAAAGACCTGAACTGCGATCTCATCGTCATGGGTTCGCACGAACATGGAACCTCGCATACATTTGTGGGTACGGTGGTGAAGCGGGTCCTGCGCAGATCAACCATCCCGACGCTTGTGGTGCCAAACCAGAACTAGAAACCCGCTACATTGGGGCCGCAGTTTGACTTGCGGCCCCGGTGGTACTTACGTCGGTCAGGCGATACCAAAACCGAGGACGGCCCGCCAAAAGAGGTCGCTAAATTGCTCGCCCGTTAGACAACGTCGCAAGCCATATTCCCGAAATCAACCGGTCTGCGCCTGATGCGCTTTCAGCGCAGTCGTAAATCTTTGCAAACCCGGAATGTCATGCGACGCGGAAAAGGTGATCATCCGGACCGGCCAGCTGAGCTCTGATGTCAAAGGCACGGCACAGACATCATCACCCTTCGACATGCCCAGAATATCTTTGTCGACGATTGCACGACCTGCCCCCTGCGCGACCATGCGGACCAGGGCGGATTGTGTCTGAACCTCGGCTCTAACCTGAAATGAAACCTCGCAACTGTCGAACATGATCTCGACGGCACGGCGGAACGGGCTGCGGGATGCCAGCATGATCTGAGGGACCTGCGCAAGATCGGCAGCCGAGACTCTGCGCGCCCCGGCCAGCGGATCATCGCGGGGAACAATCGCCACGGGTTGCAGGTCGGCCAGACGGGTGCAGGCCAGATTTGGGTCGCCGGGGTCCGACGAGACAATTGCGCAATCCACCCGGCCTTCGCGTAACGCGGCCATCCCGGCCTTTTCGTCCAGAACATCGACATCCACCCTCAGGGCCGAAAGCTCCGCCATGAGCCTGCCGGCCGCCACCGCAACGCGGGTTTCGGCCACCGCCGGGACCGTTGCCACACGCAAATGCCCTCCGGTGCCCGAGGCGATCTGGATTGCGGCCTCACGGATACGTCCCAGACCCTGATAGTGTTTTTGAACCGCCTGCTGCAAACTATGTGCCGCAGAGGTCGGTTCGAACTTGCGCCCCGACCGGTCGAACAGGGGCACGCCCATTTCTGCCTCAAGCTCAGCGACGACACGGCTTATAGCGGGCTGAGAGATATACAGCGCTTCCGCCGCCTTTCGCGTGGACCGGTGCCGATAGGCCATCTGGAAAAGCTCAATCTGTCGGGCCGTAATACGCATGCCGACTTGATAACATCTACGTATCAACAAATACAATAAGATGATTTTTGATTAAGATCGGCGGGCGTTACCGTTTGGTGCATGAACTTCGAAACAATGGATCGAACCGTGCCCGCTGACCTGCTGATCTTGTTGCTTGCCATTGTAACAGGCGCCGCGATTCAGGTTGGGGTCGGGATCGGGTTCAGCATCGTCGCAGCGCCGGTGATGATGGTGTTGCTGGGCACGGCCACGGCTGTTCCGGTATTGCTGATGTTGAACACGCTCGTGTCGCTTGTCGCGTCGGACAGGCTTGTGTGGACAAAGAACAAGGCACTGATCCGGAATGCGGTGATCGGCTGCCTTGCGGGCATAGCCCTGGGTCTGTTGATTTACCCCTATCTGTCGGAACGCATGGTGTTGGTCCTGACGGGTGTTCTTTTACTTGTCGGCATTGCCACCTCGTTGCTGCCGCAGGAAAACAGGGTTGGCCCGCGGGGATTTCAGGCCATCTCGGGCCTGTCCGGCCTTGCCACCGTTTGGGCCGCGACCCCCGGACCTTTGATGATTCTGGGTTTTCTGGCCTCGGATCGCAAACCGCACGAAGCGCGTCGGCTGGTGCAGCCCGTGGCGCTGATCGCATATGGGGCCGCCTTTGCGTTGCACTGCCTGTCAGACTGGGCAACCTTTGCCGGAGCTCCGTGGCTTTGGCCCTTTGTCGCGGCCACGATTGCGGGCAGTCTGCTTGGCCGCGTGATCGGCCCGCTGCTGCCACAGCAGGCCATTACCCACGCCATTCGGTTGATCTCGATCCTCGCCTGCGCGGCCCTGTTCCGCCGTGCCTATCTGGTTGGATGACACATGATAACTGCGAACACGAATATCGACCTGAAACTGTCCCAGTTTCCCCGCGCGCGTCTGATGACCGAGGTCACTCCGGTCGAAAGGCTGGATCGCCTGTCGGACCGCCTTGGCATAGACCTCTGGCTGAAGCGCGACGACCTGACCGGTCTCAGCTTTGGCGGCAACAAGACCCGCCAGCTGGAGTTCTATTTTGGCGAAGCGCTGCAACAGCGGGCCGACACCGTTCTGATAACCGGGGCCGTACAGTCGAACTTTGTGCGAACGGCAGCCGCTGCCGCCGCCCGTCTGGGGATGAAATCCGTTCTGCAACTGGAAGAACGGGTGCCTGGGATGGGACAGCAATATTACCGATCGGGCAATGTTCTGCTGGCCAAATTACTAGGCGCGGAACATATGCGGTTTCCAGTGGGTGAAGATGAGGTCGGCGCGGACAATGCCCTGCATGAACGGGCGGATCAGCTGATTGCCAAAGGCCACCGGCCCTATGTGATCCACCTCGGGATCGACCACCCGCCATTGGGGGCATTGGGCTATGTGCAGGGCGGCGCGGAACTGGGCGCGCAGATCGGCGATTTTGATGCCGCGGTCGTGCCTTCGGGCAGCGGCTCGACCCATGGCGGGTTTCTGACAGGGCTGCGGCTGTCCGGGGCGCAAGCGCCCGTCTATGGCATCTGTGTGCGCCGCGATCAGGATCAGCAGCGCGCGCGCATGGAAAAAGTCCTGAGCAAACTGGCCGCCCTGATGGATTTCGACCCGGCGATCGTCCTGAACGGCATCAACGTCTGGGATGGCGCGCTCGCACCCGGATATGGGCAGGTCGGGGACAGCACTCGTGACGCCCTGACCCTGATGGCGCGTACCGAAGGCATCTTTCTGGACCCGGTTTATTCCGCCAAGACCTTTGCCGGTCTGATCGGACTGCTGGACGAGGGCGTGATCCGCAAGGGCCAAAAGGTCGTCCTGCTCCATACCGGAGGGTTGCCGGCGCTGTTCGGATACCAGGAAAAGTTTGGATCGATCTGAATTTATCCGGTGTTCTGACACCATCCAAAACAAATCAAAGAAATACATCAACATAAGGAGGAAAAGATGAGAAAGAACAGGATTTTGGCAACAACCCTCGCACTGTCGCTAGGAGCGGTGGCAGCGCAGGCGGAAGAGTTCGTGACAATCGGCACAGGCGGTGTGACGGGCGTTTACTACCCCACCGGCGGATCAATCTGCCGCCTGATGAACAAGAACCGCAAGGAAACCGGTGTACGCTGCACGGTCGAATCCACCGGCGGTTCGGTCTATAACATCAATACCATCCGCGAGGGTGAGTTGGAATTTGGCGTCGCCCAATCCGACTGGCAGTTCCACGCCCTCAATGGCACATCGAAATTCGAAGAAGCCGGGCCATTCGAAGACCTGCGCGCGGTGTTTTCCGTGCACGCGGAACCATTCAACGTGATGGTGCGCGCAGACTCGGGGATCGCGCATTTTGACGATCTGGCGGGCAAGCGGGTCAATATCGGCAATCCCGGCTCGGGCCAGCGCGGCACCATGGAGGTGCTTATGGACGCCAAGGGCTGGACCAAAGACACCTTCGCCCTTGCGGCCGAACTGAAATCGGCGGAACAATCCAGCGCATTGTGCGACAACCAGATCGACGCGTTCATTATCACCGCCGGTCATCCCTCGGGCAATCTGACCGAAGCGGCCACCACCTGCGACACCAAGCTGGTGCCCGTGACCGGCGAGGCCGTGACGGGTCTGATCGACAACAACGCCTATTACCGCTCGGCCACAATTCCCGGCGGCATGTATCGCGGCACCGATAGCGACGTCGAAACCTTCGGGGTTGGTGCCACGCTTGTCACATCGGCAATTGTATCTGACGAGGCGGTCTATGCCTTGGTGTCATCCATCTTCGAGAATTTCGACGATTTCCGAACCTTCCACCCGGCCTTCGCCAACCTGACCAAAGAAGAGATGGTTACGGCGGGTCTTTCAGCGCCAATCCATCCGGGCGCGCTGAAATATTATCAGGAAAAAGGACTGGTGAAATAGCGGTGGAATTGTCGGCAATTTTTGCCCATCACGGGCCGGGGCTTCAGTGACACCCAAGTGGGCGCGGCTGCGATACATCCGGTGATCGCACCGCTCCCACATCACCACTCACGCGCAAACGTGGCCCGCAAACAACTTACCGATCAAACAGAAGGATCACCATGATGAAACCACTAATCTCCGCAGCACTGGCCCTGGCGGCGTTGGCCGTTCACTCACCGGCTCAGGCGGAGGATTTGGAATTCCTGCTTTACAACGACAGCAGTGAGGACTTGGTAGAATTCAACATCTCCCCGGCATCATCCAACGATTGGGAAGATAATCTTTTGGCCGGTGGCTACCTCGCCCCCGGATATGAAATTGGCGTGGATATCGCAGACGGGCTGACCACCTGTGTCTACGATATCCGTGGCGTCTTTGCCGATGGGTCCGAATCCGAAGATTATGCGCTGAACCTGTGTGATCTCGGTGAATACACCTTCGCCGACTAGGCATAGTTGCAAACATAACAGCGAAAGCTCCGGAAAACCGGAGCTTTCCACAAGCCCTTTATCCGGTTGTCGTCGATCCGGCTAAATGAGAGGTACCAATTTCGATTTCGTATTTTTGACATGCCAGCCAATACCCTGCCGATATCCAATTAACAGATGAGAGGACGACCGATGCGCATGACTGCCGGACATTTCTTGCTCATAAACATTCTTCTGACCTGTGCATTTTACGTGTTCAGCTTTGTTGCCCTTGGCGGCACAGTCCCGACAATTGAATCCACCGGGGCAGAGGTTCTTTCCTGGTTCTCCGAAAATGGCGGTCAGGCCCGGACCTATGCCTGGGCTTCGACTTTCGTATCACTGGGCCTGATGATTTTCGCCGGCCAGGTCTCGGCCCTTCTTCCAGCTCCCCATCGCTATGTGTTTTTTGCGGGGGTCTTTGGGTTCGCCCTGACGGCGCAGGTTCAGGCCTGGATTTGGGCAGGCCTGGCTTATGATCCCAGCGGCCTGTCCGCCGGGGCAGCGCAGGTGATCTTTGCCATCGCCGCCTTCTGGGGGCCGGTCGTGAACGCCTCAACCACCGCCATGGCCGGCGCTATTGCCATGCTGGGATTTGGCGAGCACAGGATTATTCCCCCCTGGCTGACCTGGCTCAGCATCGTATTCGGTGTCGAACAGGCCATCGAAACCATCACGGTTTTCGGGCATTCCGGGTTCATTGCACCGGGCAGTACAATGAATGTCTACCTTGGCGGTTTGCTTGGGTTCATCTGGGTTGGCGGGGTTGTCCGCTGGTCGATGCAGAGGCTGAAAGAGGCCTAAAAAGACGCGTTCGCTGTACGGGTGGGTTTAATTTTGGATCCTTAGAAACTTCGCAACGGAACAGCCGCGCTTCTCAAGGGCTATTGGTGCCGAAATTTAGGCTTCAAAAACCAGTTCGCCGCGTTGTCGTGACCGACCCGGCGGACAAGGTCGCCTGCAATCTGAAGATCATCCGGCATATGCCCATCCACCATCCAGCGCCCGATCATCTGACAGAGCAGCCGCCGGAAATACTCGTGACGTGGAAAGGAGAGAAACGAACGGGAATCCGTCAGCATGCCCAGAAAGTGCGAGAGCAGCCCCATCTGGGCAAGCTGCGTCATCTGCCGCTCCATCCCGTCAAGCTGGTCGTTGAACCACCAGGCCGTGCCCGCCTGTATCTTTCCTGGCACGCTGCCATCCTGAAAATTTCCTGCAGTGGTGGCGATAACCTCGTTTCGGCTGGGGTCGAGACCATAAAGGATCGTCCTCGGCAGCCCGCCGGTTTGTTCGATGGCATCCAGCAGAGCGTTCAGCGGCCCCGCGATGGGCGCATCCGAAACCGAGTCGCACCCGATATCCGGCCCAAGCCGATTGTAGAGCCGCAAGTTACTGTTGCGCAGCGCCCCGATGTGGAGCTGCATGACCAGATCGCGCCTGGCATAGGCCGCGCCCAGGCGGGTCAGCACCGCGCCCTGAAAATCGGCGGTGTCCTGCGTGCCTACGGGGTCTCCGCGGCGCGCGCCATCCAGCACACGGTCCAGATCAGCGACCGGGCGCGAGGCAAACGGCACCAGCCTGTCCAACCCGTGATCGCTGGCCAGACAGCCGTTGGCGACGAAATGGTCCAATCTTCGGACAAGCGCCTCAATCAGCGTGTCGAAGCCGGATATGTCGACGCCCGAGACCTCTGACAGCCGGTCGATATAGACCGCAAATCCCGCGTTGGCGATTTTGAAAGCCGCGTCCGGGCGGAAACTGGGGGCAACGGTAAAACCCGGATCAGCCTCTTTCGCCAAAGCCCGATGCGCAGAAAGATCGTCGCAGGGATCATCCGTGGTGCCCACAAAGCGCACATTCATCTGCCGCAGCAGGCCCCGTGCGGAATGGCTTGGTTCGGCCAGCTTTTCATTGGCGGCCCGCCAGACTTCGTCGGCGGTGTCGGGTCCGAACACACCAGCCCAGCCGAAATAGCAGCGCAGCTCAAGATGGCTCCAGTGATACAGCGGATTGCCCAGGCAATGCGGCATCGTTTCCGCGAAGGCCAGGAACTTGTCATGATACCCCGCCGCGCCGGTGATGCGGTCTTCGCTAATCCCGTTCCAGCGCATGGCGCGCCATTTGTAGTGGTCGCCCTCAAGCCAGATCTCGCCCAGCGACGCCCAATTGCGATCCTCGAGAATGGCGTGTGGATCAAGATGGTTATGGTAGTCGACGATCGGCAGCGCTGCCGCCGTTTCATGATACAGACGCTCGGCCTGTGGCGTGTCGAGCAGGAAGTTATCGCCAAGAAATCCGGTCATGCTGTGCCCGCCCCCTGTGCAAGGTTTTCCATCAGCGCACCGCGCGCGCCAAGGGTCGCGATCCGGTCATGGGCCGCCAGAACGCCCGCACGGAAACCGGGGCGCGCAGCCAGCGCGGGATCGAAGATCTGATCCAGATCCAGCAGAGCGCCGACATAGGCCGCGCCATCCTGTGCTGCAGCCAGCCGTTCGAAATCTCCGGCCAGCGGATCCTGAACCGGCACCGGCCTGCCCACCTCATCCGTACCCCGGATGTAGCGCATCCAGCCGGCAATCGCCAAAGCGGTCAATGGCCAGCCCCGGCCCTGATCCAGATTGACGGCACAGGGCGACAGTAGCCGTTGCGGCAGTTTCTGGCTGCCATCCATGGCAATCTGCGTGGTTCTGTGATGCAATCTCGAATTGCCGAACCGCGTGATCAGCTGCGCGGCATAACCCGCCAGATCGACCGTGTCCGGCATCGACAGCGTCGGGGCCTGTTCGCTCAGCATCAGCCGGTATGCGGCCTCGCGGAACACCTCATCCGCCATGCAATCGGCGATGGTTGCATGCCCGTGCAACGCCCCGAGATAGGCGAGGAACGAATGCGCCCCATTGAGCATGCGCAGTTTCATGTCCTCGTAAGGCGCGACATCCGAAACCATCTCGGCCCCTACCGCTGACCAGTCGGGGCGGCCGCAGGCGAAATCGTCCTCGATCACCCATTGCCGGAACGGTTCGCACAGGATGCCGTTGGGATCGTCATGGCCCAGAACACCGCGCAGCGTCGCGCGGGCCGCGTCGTCCAAGGCGGGCACGATCCGGTCCACCATCGTCGACGGGAACCGGCAGGTCCGCGCAACCCAGTCCGCCAGCACCGGATCACGCGCATGCGCCAGGCCCAGCACCGCGTTTTTGCACATGGTCCCGTTGGACGGCAGGTTGTCGCAACTCAGCACCGTCAGCCCGCCCTGCCCCGCGTTGTGGCGCCGGTGCAGGCCTTCGACAAGTGTGCCGATGGCGGTCCGCGGCAGTGCAGGCGCGGCCAGGTCTTGCTGTATCAGGGGGTGGTCCGGGTCAAACGCCTCGCCAGCCAGGCAATAGCCTTTTTCGGTGATGGTCAGGGAAACGATGCAAAGGTCCGGCGACGCCATCAGATCGGGAATGGCATCAGGGCTGTCGCGCAGCGGATGCATCGTTTGGGTGACACAGGCAACACGCCGCGCCGTCAGCCCCGCATCGTAAGTTTCCGCAACGGTATAGAGATGCCGTGCCCTATCCAGCTCGGACAGCAGCTCCGCACCAGAGTTCAGCCGCGCCACTGCAATGCCCCAGTCGCCGCCGCAGGCTTCATTTGCCAGCTCGGTATAAAGGATCGGATGCGCCCGCGCGAAAGCTCCGAAACCGATATGCAACATACGGGTCTTCAGGGCCGCGCGGTCATATGTGGCCTGCACCAACGGCTGCTGCGCGGTCATCTGCCTGCCCCCGACGCCAATCCGTAGGCATGCATCTGCCCCGAGGCGCTTTCCTGCCCCCGGACCAGCAGCGGTTTTGCATCCATGGTTCTGATTTCAACCTCTCGAAAACCGGGCAGGTGGTGGCCGCTCAGGCTCCAGTCCAGCGCGGGCGGACTATCGCCATTTGTCAGGGTGACTTTGGCAAGGCAGTGATTGCCCGCCAGCGCATCCCGCGCCGCGCCATCGTCATCATAGATCCACGAGGTTGTCATGCCACCCGCGCCGTTCGCCGGACAGGCCAGCAAAACACGCGCGCCTTCCCGGTCCGGCGCCGCGCGGGCCGTGTCCTCGGACAGCGGCAGAACCGCCCCGCCCCGAATGAAAACGGGAATGCTCTCCAGCGTCACCGGCAGGTCCAGCGTCTGACACCCGGCATACCAGATGCCACTTTCGAAATGCCACCAGCCGCCGGGCCAGTCGGGCAGATAAACCTGCCGGGTCGCGGCACCCGGTTCGATCACCGAAGCGACCAGCAGATCGGGGCCCAGCAGAAACTCGAACTGCGCATCGCGGCAAGCGGGATCGTCGGGGAAATCCAGAAACAGCGGGCGCAGGATCGGCTCATGTTCGCTCGCCGCGCGATAAAGCTGGGTATAGAGATAGGGCAGCAGGCGATAACGCAGGCGGATGGCCTCGCGGACCAGCGGCGTCATCGCGGGATACATCCATGGCTCGTTGGCGGTGTGGTCATCGTTCCACGAATGAATGGTGAAGCGGGGGTGGAAAATACCGTTCTGCACCCAGCGCAGGAACAGTTCCGGCTCGGGCCGGGGCCCGGCAAACCCGCCGACATCGTGGCCGATATTGTAGAACCCCGACAGGCTCAGCCCCAGACCCATCGGGATGTTCCAGCGCAGCGTGTCCCAGTTGGTGCGGTTGTCGCCGGTCCAGGTCTGCGCATAGCGCTGGGTGCCCGGAGCGGCGCAGCGCGAAATCAGATAGGGGCGTTTGTCCGGGGCGTGGGCCAGTTGCGCCTCGTGCGAGGCGCGGGTCATCAGCACGCTCATCAAGGGCCGGATCCGGCCGATTTCGATGGGCGCGCCGAACCCGTTGGCTGGGGTGGCGTCGTCCCAGACCTCGTATTCGTTGTTGTCGTTCCAGGTGCTGTGGATGCCCTGATGCAACAGCGCCGTAGTCACGTTGTTCTGCCACCAGCGCAGGGTGTCCGGGTTGGTGAAATCCAGATGACTCCCCTGCCCTTCCCAAAAGGCCGAGACCTCGGGTCGTCCGGTTTCGCTGTCGGGCAGGAACAGGCCCTGCTCGGCGGCCTGCGCGTATTTGGGATGATCGTTCAGCATCACCGGCTTGATATTGGCGATCAGTTCGACGCCTTGGGCGGCAAATTCCGCCGCCAGCCCCGGCATGTCTGGGAACTTGCCGGTGTTCCAGTTGAACACATAGCGCTTGCCGTCGATCGAGGTGTAGCCGGAAGACATCTGAAAGCTGTCGCAGGGGATATCCTCGGTCCGCAGACAGGCCAGAAACCCCCGCATCTGGTCCTGCGCATCCGGTGCATCCGTATAGGCCATCGAAGACGCCGAATAGCCCAATCCCCAGCGCGGCATGAGGGCGGTGCCGCCGGTCAGCCAGGCCTGACGTTTGATCACACCCCGCAGATCCGGGGCCCAGCTGATGTAAAGGTCCAGATCCCCATCCTCGGCGCGCCAGCTTCGAAAAGGGGCGTGATAGTTGTCAAGCTCGTTGCCCAGATCGAACCAGCAGGTCGACAGGTTGTCATAAAACACCCCCAACGCGCCTACCCCGGGCCGCTCGGTCAGGGTGAAGGGGATGTGTTTGTAAAGCGGATCGGTACGGCGCGCATCATATCCCATCGCATCGAGATTGCGCATCTCATAGCGTTGACCGCCACGGTCCAGCGGCCCCGCCTTTTCGCCAAGCCCGAAATAGCGCTCGCCCGGAAACCGGTGCATGAAATGAGACACCCGATTGTCCCGCCGGCCCAGCATATAGGCCCCGGTGGTGCGGTCTTCGGCCAGAGGCTGCCACGGCGCATCCGGTTCTGCGCGGCATTCCCACCGCAAGGCCAGAGGCGACAAGACTGTCAGGCGCAGATGGTCAGTTTCCAGCAGCGCACCATCGACCAGGACCCTAGGGCAGGCAAACCCGCTCAGATCGTCGCGGGCACGGCCTTCCCATGGGACGTCTCCGTCCGGCGCGACACTCCAGCTGCGGTCCAGCCGCCAGACACCGTCTTTCAGCAGCCGGACCCGCACCAAATCGTGGTCCAGCACTTCGACGCGCAAAAGGTGCCGGTCCTCGACCTTCAGCGTGAACCCGCCGGGCCCCTGTTCTTCGATCCGCCAGTCCCGCAGGGTTTTCATCGCGCCGCCTCAATATCCCAGCAACAGCCTGGGCAGGAACAGGCTCAGCGACGGCACATAGGTGACAACCAGCAGCAACCCGACGAGCACCGCATAGAACGGCAGCATCGGCTTGATCACCTGCCCGATCCTCACATCGCCCACCGAACAGCCCACAAACAGCGCCGACCCCACCGGTGGCGTGCAGATGCCGATGCACAGGTTGAACGTCATCACCACGCCGAAATGCACCGGGTCCATGCCCAGATCGCTGACCACCGGCAGAAAGATCGGGGTGAAGATCAGCAGGGCCGGTGTCATATCCATGAAGGTCCCCACCACTAGCAGCGCGATGTTGATGATCAGCAACAGCACCAGCGGGTTCTCGGACAGTCCCAGCAATGCATCCGAGATCGAATAGGGAATATCGGCAAAGGCCATCGCCTTGGACATCGCAATCGAGCAGCCGATCATCAGCAATACGATCGACGTTGTCACCGCGCTTTCCAGAATGATCCCCGGCAGATCGCGCAGCGAAATCTCACGATACCAGATCAGCGCCAGAAACAGCGTGTAGACCACCGCCACCGCCGAGGCTTCGGTCGCGGTAAACACGCCACCGACAATGCCCCCCATCACGATGAAGATCAGACCCAGCGGCAACATCGCATTCAGCGCCTTCTCGGTTACTTCGCCCAACGACGGCCGCTCGCCCACGGGATAGCCGCGCCGCTTTGCGATGATGCCCGCCACCAGCATCAGGCAGACACCCATCAGAATGCCGGGGATATAGCCCGCCACAAACAGCGCCGCGACCGAGGTGCCATTGGTGATCAGCGAATAGACGATGAATGTGGAACTGGGCGGGATCAGCAGGCCCGTCGGGCACGAGGCGACATTGACCGCCGTCGAATAGGCCGGATCGTAGCCCTCTTTCCGTTGCAGCGGCGACATGACACCGCCCACCGCCGCCGCCGAGGCCACGGCAGAGCCCGAGATCGAACCGAACATCATGTTGGCTATGACGTTGCAATGGGCCAGCGCGCCGGGCAGCCGTCCGCCCAGAACCTTGGCGAACTCGATCAGCCGCAGGGCGATCCCGCCCCGGTTCATGATGTTGCCCGCCAGAATGAAAAACGGGATTGCCAGCAGGGTGAAACTGTCCAGACCCGAGGCGACCTGCTGCGCCACAATATAGACCGACTGGTCGAAGGACATGAACAGCAGAAAAGTGGCCAGCGCGGCCAGGCCGATGGAAAAGGCGATGGGAACGCCCAGCACCATCAGCAGCGCAAAGGTTCCGAACAGGGTGGCGACCGACTGGATATCCATGCGCGCCTCAGCTCAGCGGACCGCCGGGCGTGACCGGCCCGTCGCGCTCATTCGGTCCCTGCCCCTTGCGGATCAGGTCCAGCAGGAACCCGATGGTGTAGAACAGGATGCCGAGCCCCGCGACCGGAATGGCCACATAGACCGCACCCATCGGCAACCGCAGCGCCGGCGAGACCTGACCGGTTTCCAGCGTGCGCGAGACCAAGCTGACCCCGCCATAGATCATCACCACGGTGGCAAACAGCGCCACCGCCAGAATGATCGCCGCATTGACCATGAACCGCACCTGCCCGTGGGTGATGTTGGGTAGCAGGTCGATGGCCAGATGCCGCCGCTGCCCCAACGTGTAGGCCCCGCCCAGAAGCGCCACCCAGATGAAAAGGAACCGGGCCATCTCATCCGTCACAGTGCTGGGCGTGCCAAGCACATAGCGTGAAAACACCTGCCAGATCACGCAGGCCACCAGCACGGCGAACGCGGCGATGATGATCACGCGCAAGACGGCATCGACCAGGGCGGTCACCTGCTTCATCTTCGCTCCTCCCTTGTTCCGGCCCCGGCCTTTGGCTCAGACTGGCCCGGTGCCTCCGCTGATGCCCGAATTTCTCAAATTGGTCAACCAATATCGGAAAATTGGTTGATTTATTCGCGGAATTGGTCCATCACATCCGAAGTTGCGGGTCTGCGGGCGGGCCCACAGTCGCACCTTTTGGCCCCTGGCCATGCGCCCGCGCATATGGGAGGTATCAATGTCGAAATTCACTGTGCTGGCCGCTGCGGCGGCGGTAAGTGTTCTGGCGCTTTCGTCTGCCGTGAGCGCAAAGACCCTGCGTCTGAACCACAACAACCCCGAAGATCACCCGCTGCACAAGTCCATGGAATTCATGGCCGACCGGGTCGAAGAGTTGACCGATGGCGATCTAAAGATTCGCATCTTCGCCAATGCCCAGCTTGGCACCCAGCGCGAGTCGATGGAGCTGATGCAGAACGGTTCGCTCGACATGGCGCGTTCGAACGCGAGCGAGCTGGAAGCGTTCGAGGAATCCTATGGCGCGCTGAACCTGCCTTATATCTTCACCAGCGACGACCACTATTTCGACGTACTCAGCAGTGATATCGGCGACGACATTCTAGCCGCCTCGGAAGACAAGGGTTTCATCGGCCTGACCTATTACGTCGAAGGCGCGCGGTCTTTCTATGCGAACAAGGAAATCAATTCGCCCCAAGACCTGAAGGGCATGAAGATCCGGGTACAGCCCAGCCCGTCGGCCATCCGCATGGTGGAACTGCTGGGCGGCAATCCGACCCCGATCGCCTGGGGCGAGCTTTACAGCGCCCTTCAGCAAGGTGTCGTCGACGGGGCCGAGAACAACCCGATGGCCCTGACCAGCGCGCGGCATGGCGAAGTGTCGAAGGTTTATTCAAACGACGGCCACACCATGATCCCTTCGGTGGTAATGATTTCGACCCAAAGCTGGAATGACCTGACCCCCGAACAGCAAGAGGCGCTGCGCACGGCGGCCAAGGAATCGATGATTTTCCATCGCGATCAGTGGAACGAGATGAGCGACGCCGCAATCGAACAGGCCAAGAGCGAGCTTGGCGTCAAGTTCATTGAGGTCGAAAAAGGCCCGTTCATCGAAGCGGTCCTGCCGATGCATGAAGAGGCCGCCTCGAAATCGCCCGTCGTGGCCGATCTGATCGACCGGATCAAGTCCAAGGCCAACTAAGTCTGGAGCCCGATCCGATGCTCGAACGCTCAGACATGGCGGAAAACGCGCTGCAGGCCCTGCATGATGAGGAGTATGACCTCCCCTTCAACAGGCAGAACCTGAACGCCGATACGCTGTTGTTCACGGGCGGGCGGGCATCGCGATCTCTGGATGGCGACTGGAATTTCTGCGTCGACTTGCTGGATACGGGGCTGCGGCAGAAATGGTTCGACATGCAGCCCGCAGCCCCCGAAGACCGCACCGAACCCTGGGATTATGACCCCTATGACGGCGAAACCGTTCCGGTGCCATCGAACTGGGCAATGCTGAAAGAGAAATGGTATTTTTTCGAAGGCAGCGCCTGGTATACCCGCCCGCTGGACATGCCGGATATTGACCCCGACACGCGCTATTTCCTGCGGATCGGCGCGGCGGGGTATGACTGCAAACTGTTCCTGAACGGGCAGTTCCTGGGCAATCACTACGGCGCATCGACGCCGTTTTGTGTTGAACTGACCGAATATCTGCGCGCAGGCCGTAACTGGCTGATGGCCTGCGTCAACAACACCCGCACCCGCGACCGTGTGCCCATGCGCAACACCGACTGGTTCAACTATGGCGGGCTCTATCGCGAGGTGGCCCTGTTCGAGACCCCCCGCACGGTGATCCGCCGGTTCGCACTGCATTTGGTGCCCGATGGCAATTATGACAGCCTGCGGGCCGGACTCGAGGTCGATGGGCCGGACACCGGCCCCGCCGTGATCGAGATCCCGGAGCTGAATATCACACACGAGGTTGCATTGACGGGCGGCAAGGGCAGCGCCGTGATTCAGGCGCGCCCGGACCTCTGGTCGCCCGAGTCGCCGAAACTCTATGATGTGACGGTCACCCTTGGCGCGGATCGCATCACCGACCGCATCGGCTTTCGCCAGATCGAACGGCGTGGCACCGACATCCTGCTGAATGGCACCCCGGTTTTCCTGCGTGGAATCGCGGTGCACGAAGATGACGCGACGCTCGGCAAGGTCACCTCCGAAGCCGACCTACGGCGCCGCTTCGCCCATGCGCGCGAGCTGGGCTGCAACTTTCTGCGTCTCGCGCATTACCCTCACCACGAACGTGCTGCCGAACTGGCGGATGAGCTCGGGTTCCTGCTGTGGGAAGAAATTCCGGTCTACTGGGCCATCGATTTCGCCAACCCGGCCACCTATCGCGACGCGGAAAACCAGCTGCGAGAGCTGATCCTGCGCGACCGCAACCGCGCCTCGGTCATCATCTGGTCGGTGGGCAACGAAAACCCCGACACTGACGCCCGGCTCGACTTCATGCGGCGGCTCGCCGAAACCGCCCGGGCGCTGGACCCCACGCGACTGACCTCGGCCGCCTGTCTGGTCAATCACAGCCGCAATCGGATCGAGGACAGACTGGCCGACCATATCGACGTAATCGGCCTGAACGAATATTATGGCTGGTATGAAGAGGATTTCGAAGACCTCGCCCGGATCGGCGCCAACTCTGCCCCCGCCAAGCCGGTGGTGATCACGGAAACCGGTGCAGATGGCGTGATCGGCTCAAAGGGGCCGAAAACCGGCCTGTTCAGCGAGGAGTATATGGCTGAAGTATACCGCCGCCAGATCGAAACGCTGCGCGCGCTTGATTACATCAAGGGCATGTCGCCCTGGATTCTTTATGATTTCCGGGTCGAGCGGCGGCAGAACAAGTTCCAGAACGGCTATAACCACAAAGGCCTGATCGCCTCGGACAAGACGACAAAGAAACAGGCCTTTCACATTCTGGCGGACTACTATCACCAGATCATGCAGGCGGATGCCCGGAAGACAAAGGTGACCGCATGACCGACACCGGCAAACGCCCCTATCAGCAGGTCGCGGCGCAACTGGTCGACCGGATCGCGCGCGAAGGCTATATGCCCGGTGACAAATTCCCCACCGAACGCCAGATCTCGGCCGAGATGGGCATCAGCCGGTCACTGGTCCGCGAAGCCTTCATCGTGCTGGAAATCGAGGGCTATCTGGACGTGCGCAAAGGCTCTGGCAGCTATGTTATGGAGCGCGCACCGCGCGACGGCGCAACCGCACAGGCCGATTTCGGACCGTTCGAACTGTTGCAGGCGCGGCAATTGCTCGAAAGCAGCGTCGCGGCCTTTGCCGCCACCACCGTGACCAAGGCGGATATCCTGCGGCTGCGCGAAACGCTCGAGCTTGAGCGCCGGTCGATCGAAAGCGCCGAAGACGACTACAGCGCCGACTGGCAGTTCCACTTGCAGATCGCCGAAGCGACGCAGAACGCGGTTCTGGTCGACCAGATCGACGATCTGTGGCGCAAACGGCAGGCCAGCCCGATGTGGGCGCAATTGCATGACCGGATATTCGACCTCAGCTACCGGACCAAATGGCTTGACGATCACGCCGCCATTCTCGAGGCGCTGCGTCACCGCAATGCCGACGGCGCGCGTCATGCCATGTGGCAACATCTGGAAAATGTCCGGCTGACGCTGTTGGATCTGTCAGATGTCGGTGACCCGGATTTCGACGGCTACCTCTACTCAAACGCGCTGTCAGGCTAGGGGGACGCATGCTGGAAAGCTGGCGCTGGTTCGGACCGTCAGACCCCATCCCCCTGAGCTATGTCAGGCAGGCGGGGGCGACGGGCGTGGTAACGGCGCTGCACGATATTCCCAATGGCGCGGAATGGCCCGAGCCCGCAATAGCCGAACGGCGCGACATGATCCGGAATGCCGGTCTCGACTGGGTGGTGGTGGAAAGCATCCCCGTTCACGAAGACATCAAATCCGGTGCGCCCGGGTGGGAGCGCTATGCGCAAATCTGGGCTGAAAACCTGCGCCGCCTCGCCCGTCAGGGCATCCGCAACATCTGTTACAACTTCATGCCGGTGCTCGACTGGACCCGGACCGAGCTGAACTATCCCATGCCCGACGGCGCACTGGCCCTGCGTTTCGATTACGCCGCCTATGCCGCGTTCGACCTGTTCATCCTGAAGCGCAAGAACGCGAACCGGGACTACTCGCCCGAGGATCTGAACCTGGCCGAGCGCTGGCTTGCACACTCCGACGCGGGCCAGCGCGACCGTTTGACCAAAACCATCGTCGCCGGGCTGCCGGGGTCCGAGGAAAGCTATACGCTCGACACGTTGCGCGCCCGGATCGCGGCCTATGACGGCATGGATCACACCGATCTGCGCGCTCAGCTGGGGGCCTTTCTGGAAATCGTCCTGCCGGTGGCCGAACAGGTCGGCGCCCGGCTTTCAATCCACCCCGACGACCCGCCCCGCGATCTGTTCGGACTGCCGCGCATCGTCTCGGACAAGGACGATCTGGCCTGGATCGTGGCGCGCAACGCGTCGCCTGCGAACGGATTCACCCTCTGCGCCGGCTCGCTTGGCGTGCGCGCCGACAATGATCTGCTGGCTATGATCGACAGCTTCGCAGGGCGGATTCACTTTGCCCATCTGCGCACCGTGAAACGCGAAACCGATCCGCGCAATTTCCACGAAGACAGTCATCTGGCGGGCGACACCGATCTTATTGCGGTCATCCGGGCGTTGCTTGCGCTCGAGGCGGAAACGGGCGTTCAGATCCCGATGCGCCCGGATCACGGCCACCGTATCCTGCATGATCAGGATCAGGCATCGACACCCGGTTACCCTGCCATCGGACGGTTGCGCGGCCTGGCGGAACTGCGCGGTGCCGCCACTGCCCTGGCCCGAGAGGTCTCGACCCGCCCCTAGCCGGTGCCCTGCCGCCTCTGCTTTCAAGGATCACTGAATGCCCCAGCCCAAGCGCTCAATCCGTTCCATCGCCTGTCTAGGCGAGGTGATGATCGAGCTGATTGCAGGGCCGGCAAACACCGCGACCCTGGGCGTGGCGGGCGATACCTACAACACCGCCGTTTACTTGGCGCGCAGCCTGCGGGGCAGCGGCGTGGGCCTCTCATACGTAACGGCGTTGGGGACCGATCCTTATTCGGATCGCATCGTCAGCGCGATGCAGACGCACGGCTTGGACACTCGGCTTGTCGAACGGCGCGAAGGTCAGATGCCTGGCCTCTATGCAATCGCGACCGATGATCGGGGCGAGCGCGGCTTCCATTATTGGCGCTCAGCCTCCGCGGCGCGCAGCCAGTTCCAAAACCCGTGCCGGGTCGAGTTGAACAGCCTGAGTCGGTTTGATCTGCTCTATCTGTCGGGCATCTCGATGGCGATCCTGCCGCAGAACATCCGGCACAAGATCATGGATTGGCTGGATGTCTTCCGAGAAGATGGCGGCACATTTGCCTATGACAGCAACCATCGCCCCCGCCTGTGGGACTCCGCCGAAACCGCCCGCCAGATCAATGATGCGATGTGGGCACGTGCGGACATCGCATTGCCTTCGGTCGATGATGAAATGGAGTTGTTTGGTGACGCCACGCCTCAGGGGGTAGTAAACCGCCTGCGCGCCTCGGGTGTCACGTGTGGGGCCCTGAAACGCGGCGCGAAAGGCCCGCTGGACCTAAGGTCCGGCAAGACGCTGGACGGGTTGGCGCGGGTTGCGAACGTCCTGGACAGCACCGCAGCCGGAGACAGTTTTAACGCGGGATATCTGGCAGCGCTTGCCCTTGGGCAAAGCGAGCTTTCCGCCGCCCGGGCCGGGCACGATCTGGCGACACAGGTCATTCAGCACCCGGGTGCCATTATTCCCGAAGTGGATTGTGACAGATCCGACTAGGGTCATTTCACCCCATGACATCGCCCGTTTCCGCAGGTCGCCCAACCGGCGGGGTAATCACCGACCAAATCCACTGATGCTGACCCCGAAAAACTTGTGGCGGTTGTGTCGCAAACTTTGAACTGAGATTGACGAGCACTCAGATTTCGCAGTCTGTTTCCGTCGAATAGTTTTAGAACAGGTTAAAAGTATGATCTCTCTGAAAGGCTGCCACTTTCACAAGGATGCAGTTCTTTTTGCTGTATATTTCTATTTGCGGTACACAGTGTCGTATCGTGATTTGGAAGAGATCGTGGCCGAACGCGGCGTGCAGGTCACGCTACTCTCAACAGGTGGGTTGTTAAGTATTCGTCGATGATCGCCGCGAGCGCGTAATCGAAGAAGCGACCAACGCTGAGTTCCTGGCGCATGGACGAAACCTATCTCCGTGTGCGCGGCAAGTGGATGTATCTTTATCGAGCAGTCGACAAAGCAGGAAACACCCTTGATTTCATGCTGTCTGAGCGACGAAATCGTCCAGCAGCAACCAGGTTCTTTGCCAAAGCACTGTCGTCAAACGGGATCCCAAACAAAATCGTAATCGACAAAAGTGGCGCAAATGCAGCTGGCATTCGAGAAGTGAACAGGATCCTAAAACGGTTCGGCTGCCTAGCCAAAGTACAGACGATCAGGTCCAAATTTTTGAACAACATGATCGAACAGGATTATCGGTTCATAAAGCGGCGTGTTCGGCACATATGTGGGTTTAAGTCGTTCGAATCCGCTTCCGCGACTTTGGACGGCATCGAGGTCGCCAACATGATCCGGAAGCAGCAATTCTCTAGTAATACGACTTCCGGCTTTCGGATGTTTGCTGAGATCGCAGGATAACTGCGTCTGGCATATCACTCGCTCTGGTCGTTCCAGAATTTTGCGACACTACCCCGTTATGTTACCAACTACGCGCGCTGACGCAGAGTAGCTCCCAGATAAGCGCCGTTGAATTCCTTGGCTTTGGACAGGAATGCGTCATAACTTTCGCGCACCATCGCAAAATCAGGGTTCGCCGCCGCGTTTTCATCCATAACCTCGACCGCGGCAACTTTCAGGGCCTGGACGATGTCATCGGGGTATTCCGCAAAGATCACGCCGTCGGCTTTCAGCTTCTCAAAGGCCTGAGAATCGAAATAGTTGAACTGGCTGACCGTCTCGACCGACACAGCCTCGGCTGCGTTGGCAATGATCGCTTGCAGGTCCGCAGGCAGCTCGGCCCAGGCGTCTTTGTTCACGACGATCTCAAGCCCTGCGCTGGGTTCCTGAAACGAGGGGAAGTAGCAGTAGTTGGCAACCTTGCTCAGCCCAAAGCCCTGATCAAGGAACGGACCGACCCATTCCGCCGCGTCTAAAGCGCCCGAGTTGAAGGCCGGGAAGATTTCGGGCGGTGGCATCAGTACAGCGTTCACGCCCAGTTTGCGCATCACCTCGCCGCCCATGCCGCCGATGCGGAAGTTCAGGCCCGACAGGTCTTCGATAGACGTGACCGGCGTTTTGAACCAACCCGCCGACTGAACGCCCGAATTGCCAGAGAAGAAAGGCACCAGATTGCGTTGTCCATAGAGATCGTTCCAAAGTTCCTGACCGCCGCCATAGCGGAGCCAGGCCGTTAGCTCAGTGCCGATCATGCCAAAGGGGATTGCTCCGAAGAAGTGGTTGGCCGAGTTCTTAGAGGCTGCATAAAACGGGGTCGAGTGGCCAATTTCCGCTGTTCCCTGCTGCACCGCGTCTTCGACGCCAAACGGGGGGACAAGTTCGCCGCTTGAGAATATCTTGAACGTAAGACGCCCGCCGGACATATCCGCGACCCGTTGTGCAAACGAGGCCGAATTGGTGCCGACGCCGGGCGCCTTGGCGGGAAACGAGGTTGGCAGTTTCCATTCGATATTCCCCTGAGCCACCGCTGGCGCGGCAAGCGCCGATGCAGGTGCGGCAATGGCTGCCGCCTTGATAAAGCTCCGTCTTTTCATAGTGTTCTCCCTGTCGAGTGGTGGTCCTAGTTGAATAGCAATGTCGGCAGCCAGGTCGCGATGCCCGGAACCGCTATGACGATCCCGATTGCGATAAGCTGTAGCAGCACAAACGGGGCCACAGAAAGATAGATGTCTGTCGTTGTGATACTGGGTGGTGCGACCGAGCGGAAGTAGAACAGCGAAAACCCAAACGGCGGCGTCAGGAACGAAGTCTGGATGTTCAGCGCAATCAGGATCGCGAACCAGACCGGGTTAATGTCGGCCTGAAACAGGATCGGCCCCACGATGGGGATCACGATAAAGATGATCTCAACAAACTCCAGAACAAAGCCCAGCAGGAAAATCATCAGCATGGTCACGGCAAGCATCGTCCAGACTCCGCCCGGCAGATCGGTGAAGAACGAATGAACATAGTCATCCCCTTCGAACCCCCGAAAGACCAGAGACAACATGCTGGCCGCGATGATGATCCCAAAGACCATCGCGGTGACTTCTACGGTCTTGCTCAAGGCCACACGCCCAATGCCAGACCTAAACAGCCAGTAGCAGAAATAGATCAGAAACAGGCAAACCACCGCCAATATGGCCGCAGCGATTAGTGAACCGGTATCGAACACCAGTTCTCCGCTGGTGAAATCGATCCGTGTCAGCCCGGCGCGCTGCATCAGGAAGAGGGCAAAGACCAAAACGACCGTAAGCAGGCAAAGCGGGGAAAGATGGTGCGGTGCGTTTTCAAGGCTGCTGGCTGCAATCAGAATGGTTCCGGCAACACCGATTGCTGCAGATTCCGTAGGCGTGGCGACCCCGAACAGGATCGAGCCCAAAACGGCCACGATCAGAAGTAGCGGTGGCAGGGTGTTCACCAGCAGTGCGGTGACGGACCCCTCGGCCTTAGGGGTCGGAGAGATTGCGAGTACGTCACTCGGGGATGCCGAGACATAAAGGACAACCAGCATGTAAAGGCAGTACAGACCTACCAGCAACAGACCCGGCAACAACGCTCCGGCAAACAGATGGCCTACGCTGACCGGGTCTGGGGCAAAATTGCCTATTGTTTGCTGCGCTTCGATATAGGCATTGGAAATCTGATCGCCCAGCAGGATCAAAACGATCGAAGGCGGGATGATCTGCCCCAATGTACCAGCCGCACATAGAAGGCCGCTGGTCATGCGTTTCGGCACACCCGCACTCAGCAATGCGGGCAGGCTGATCAGCCCCAGCATCACAATCGTCGCGCCGATGATCCCGGTCGAGGCGGCCACCAAGGTACTGACAAAAAGAACCGCCAGAACAAGGCTGGATTTGGTCTGACCGAACAGGGCCGAGATATTCATCAGCATTTTTTCAGCCTGACGCGATTGCTCAAGCAGAATGCCCATCAGAACGAACAGAGGGATCGCGATCAGCAGGCTGTTGTTCATGATGCCGGACACCCGCTGCGGGAACGCCGCGATAAACCCCAGATCGAAATGCCCGAACATCGCGGCGATCAGCGCCACGCACAGCGGAACCCCGGCCAGCACCCAGACAACGGCAATGCCCGACAAGATGCCTACCATCAGGCCGGCAACCGTCACCAAAAGCCAAACCTGCGATACGTCCATCTAGTCGCTCTCTTTGCCGTGGATAATCGTACCATCCAGCAAAAGCGCTACGATCTGGGCCATTAGCAGCACGCACACAACCGGAAGGCCCGTCATGATCAGGAAATATCCGCCCAGCCCGCCGGTTTCACGCGCGCCCTCTTTGATTGACCAGGAGTAGCTCACCAGCGGCGCAACATAGTAGAGGGTCGTGATACAAAGCGGCAAAACCAGCACTATGAACGCGACCTGATCAATACGCCGCGCTAGTTGCGTGGCCCCGGTTCTACGGAAAATGTCTACCCGCACATGCTTGTCCAGCCTCAACGCGACCGGCAGGCCAAAAACCGACAGCCAGGCGAAGCAATACAGCACGAAGTCCTGAAGCTCGACAAAGCCAATAGCGAACAGATATCGCAGCACAACAACCACCAACTGGGTGACGAACAAAACCGCCAGAAGCCCGATGCACAACCAAAGAGACGCCCGATGAAGACGGTCCGCCACTTTCAGGAAAACAGATGTGTAAGGGGCGATCATCATAGGTGTTTTTTGGGGCTCGTTTTGGCAATTTAAGCGAGGCTGCACAGACTGAACAAGCCAATTTGTCGCCGCGGTCTAATTAGACGGCCATTTTCACACTGTACAAGATCATCACGGCGGGCGCGGCGAAAGTGTAGCAGGAATCCGAGAATTAAAAAAATTTGAAGCGGTTCGGTTGCAATGCATGGGTAATAACAAACTGTTCCAATTATATTAACTACATAATTTAACATGATCACCGACTCATAAAGCGCCGTGTTCGCTACATTTGTGGTTTCAAGCCGTTTGCAACTGCCTCCGCAACCTTTGATGGAATTGAGGTTGCGAGAATGATCCAAAAAAGCCAATTCTGTGATGCTTCTTATTCCGGCTTTCAAAAAATTGCCCAACGGGGAGGATTTGTGCGCTTGCGGGAGATCGATAACTACCGTTTTCAATGTTTGCGACACAGCCGTATTCGGGATAAGTTCGGGATGATACCGGCCCAAACGTTTTGTTCCCAGCAATGCTGGATCTGCTCAGCCACGCTTTACGCTGACCGACTAGAGACCGATTGATGCCACATTTCTATTTCTCTCACAATGCAAAGGGATTTCTGTCCGTCAACCACCGCGCACTAAAGCTGACGCGTGAGTTTTGCCGCATTTGTGTGATGGTTTCATGAAGAGTCGACCATTTTCATGGCCCGAAGCCTTAGCCGCAATGAACGCCTGCATCTGCGCGTACCAAATCCGCCGTGCGAGAACCACTCCAAGCATACAGGCGCCAATCCTACGCAGTGAAACACGCGGTAATGGCGACACAGCCCTCGTTTATGATGTGATGCCTGTTTTTCAGGATGCCGCCGGTTTCAGTGTGCCTAGCAAAACTTACACGCCCGAGTTTGAAGCCTGCGGGGCGGATGATATCGACGCCGCTCTCATCGGGGCGCTTGCGGGCGATCGAGCAGTGCTTGCACTTCGCGGCACGTTGTCACCGAATTTGGTGCGGAACGATGTTATCGGGTGGATCAAAGATTGGCTTCAGGATGCCGAGGCCAAGCCTGAGCCTTGGTCCCTTGGTGAGCAAGGGGCCGATGACGCCGAAACTGGGTTTGCGACCGCCACTAAGCGCCTTTGGCCATGGATCGAAAGGGAGCTTGCACCGCGCATCCCTTCACTCTCGGGGGGAGTAGTGATTACGGGCCATAGCAAGGGGGGGGCGATGACCTTTCTGGTCGCGTCGCTCATCCGAGCAAGATGGCCCAATCTTACGATTGCGGTTTACGCGTTCGCGCCGCCTGTTACGGGCAACAGTGGGTTTGCACGGGCCTACGATGCGAGCGGGCTCACACAGGTGACACATAGGATCCAAGTTATTAAGGATGCCGTTCCTTACCTACCGCGCTGGGATCGCGCGGATATTTGGGAGGCACTCAAACCTTCAGGGATGTTGGAAAGTGTTGGTTGGGACTTGATCAGGCGGCTCGCGTGCGACCTGACGGGCAAAGGTTATACTGCTGTCGGCAACGCGATCGTCATTAAAGACAACCAAGGGGCTGTCTCATATGGCATCGGAGCCGTCCGCACTTCATTAGCCGCAGTTGCGACCGCACTAGAAGCCAAGGACTATGAAGCGGTCGCTTCGGCTCATTCCAGTGTCTCCAGCTATCTTCGAATGATGAAAGCAGCGGCGCAACAGGCCGGTTGATAATCGGCTCACCAACTCTAATGGTGCCGCCAAAAAAATCTCGACAAGCCCCGTTATGTTCAAGAACGAAAAAAATTGCAAAAAATACCAAAACCCGAAGTGACTTTTTTAAACAATTTTCGTTCCGGTCTCTGCACAGCCAAAGGAGCCGTCAAATTTTTGCAAAAAAAGCTAAATGTGGTGACAGAAATCGCGATAGCTTGTCGTGATGCATACGGCGGTGGGGCGTTCATCGTCGTCGCCGCGATTACGAAATGTGCACTTCGTACTTTCCTGAACGCCAACTCAATCCATTTGACGAGATTATTTTACCCAAGCTTCCAATAATTTTAAGGGAGGAAAAAATGGCTTTCCATGTGATACGTTCAAATTGCGATATTCAAGTAAAACTACCCGCGAACAACGCTGCGGCAGGAACGGTTGGACTTCAGCTCCTTCAAACAATGCTGTCAGACAAATTCGAGCCAGTTTCTGGTAGGCCAGTGAAGCTGTCCCTTAGCAACAATAACTAAGTTATGAGCGACCCCCTTCCCGCCTCAAGAAGTGTTCTTCTGACAACATCAGTTAACAGAAGCGGCAGGTGGTGAACCCCACCACATGTGCTGTTGGCCTAGGGTGAACAAAGCCGAAAGCTTCAAACTCACCTGATCAAGGCATGTCCAATGCGTCCAACCGGTCCCAGGCATTGTTGAGAGCGTCAAGTGACAAGGAGATGGGCGATTCCTGAATACTGCGGGTAACAAGGGAGCCGATCGCTACTTTTTCTGCAATAAGCTCCGGTTTTTCGCCTATTGCCGTCCTAGTCCATCGGGCCAAAGCATCATTATCGGCAAATAGCAACTCTTTGCCATCGCTTGTGAATGTTCGAGTGTCAGCTTGCCAAATTTTGAAGCCTCCTATCCGAGCATTGCTATTGACGTCCCAAACTGTAACACCTTCTCTGCTGAGGGTTGCCAGAACTTCACCGTCAGTTGAAAAAGCTGTGGCGGCAATCTCAGCATCAGGACCAGTCAATTCCATGACCATTTCTTGGCTTTCGATTTCCCAGATACGAAACGTGCCGAAGATGGCGCTAGTCAGGAATTTTGTCTCTTCAGGAGAGAACAGAATAACATCGACGCTTTCCGCCTCCTGAAAGTCGCCAACGCCGGGCCGACGAGTTTGGCACATTCTTACGCGACGCTTGTTTTCCCCCAAGGCGAGCGTCAAAAGAACAAAAAAGACACCTGGTGCTAACCAGAGCCAGGCTACAGGAAAAAAACGCGAAGGCACGTCAAATGGTATTTAAGCTGGTTTCCTGCGATGGCGGAGGGATACGGGGATACCTATCCTGCCTGATCTTGCGGGGCTTACACGAAGAAACCGGATTTCTGGATAAGGCGGACGGCTTTGCGGGCACATCAACCGGCGGTCTAATTGCAGTGGCACTGGCGGATGGTCGGACGCAAGGCAAGGATATGGCCGCTTTAGTCTGTGAGTTAGCCGCGCATTACCGAGGCGACGCTGACCAGATTTTTCAGGAGAACGAACGCGGTTTTCTGGACAAAGTGCTCGATGCTGTCATGCGTCGGCTCAAGCTTGGGGGTGGCCCGGGCATTACGGCGTCGCAATACCATGCTTCGGGGCTTCAAAGCATTGGTCTCTCGCTGGTCGGGGATCGAACCATCGGGTCGCTGTCGTCAGATCTGGTTCTGGCGGTCAACACGGTTTGCCTGCATCGCAGCGACAAGATCGGTTGGTCACCTTTCACAATCACAAACCAGGACCTTGAACATGAGGCCTGGCTGGATATGACGGCAGTCAAACTACTGGACGTCGCAATGGCCAGTTCCGCCGCCCCGTCTTATTTCCCGCCGCATCTGATCATAGCGGACGGTGTCGATTTCGGCTATTTCGCCGATGGTGGAACCTTTGCCAACAACCCAGTGATGAACGGGATTAACGTCGCCATCGCCGCAGATCGGGCAAAGGGGGTTGCGGATATCGAAGCACTGTCAATCGGCACAGGACAGCAACCGACGGACATTTCCGAAGAAATGATCAAGAATCCCGATGACTGGGGCCTGTTGAAATGGTTTGGTGTGACATCGGGGGCGCCTAAAGGTGCCTTGATTGAATTGCTTCTAACCACCTCAGCAGAAAACCAGTACTGGATGGCACGGATGGTTTTGAAGAACCGGCTGGTGCGGATCAATCCACCGCTTCCCAAGGTCGTTGGTCTGGCGACGCACAAACCCGCGTCCTACAGTTTGATGGAGGAGGCTTTCCACGCCAGCAAGCAAAGCAAATACTGGGCGAACGCCGTCGAGATGCTGCAAAAGTGGTGACTTGTCTAACTATTGGAAAAAGCCCAGCAGTTTCGCCGCCGCCATTGCGTTGTTTCTGTTGCCTTTGAAAGCTTGGCGCCTATGGTTAACGCGAAATTTTTCAGTGGGTTTCAACGACTGAAAAAGGGGAGAGGTATGAGCGATCCCGGCATTGCCAAGAAACTGGTTGAAGTGTTGCAGCGCCCGGATGGCGATACGGCTCTGCGCCCGGTGCACAGTATCGGTATCAGCGCGACGGGGAGTTTCGAACCCTCTCCAATTGCCCGCAATTATTGCATCGCTGACCATTTCTGCGCGGAAAAGACGGATGTGATTGTGCGGTTCTCGAACGGATCGGGCAGCGCTGCCGTGCATGACGGCTGGTCTGATGTGCGCGGTATGGCGGTGCGGTTTCATCTTGGTGATGGCACGGATACCGATCTGATCGCGATGACCCTGCCCGAGTTTTTCGCCCCGACACCCGAGACCTTTCTGGATTTCGCCGAAGCCGCGAAACCAAGAATGTATGAGGCCGAGTCGCCCTGGCGTAAGATTTGCAACTACCTGCAACTGATCCTGCCCAAGCGCGATCCCTATCCGGGGGAAACCATTAGCCCGGATGACGGTGCCATCGAGTTCGCGGATCAGAACGCCTATTCCCAACTGGGTATCATGCAAGCCGCCCAGATCGGTGCGCCGACCAGCTATGTCAGAGCGGCATATCATGCTGTGCACACATTCGTCGTCACCGGTGCCGACAACACACGTCGCTGGGTGCGGTTTTCGTGGCAGCCTATTGCGGGCGTTCTCACGACAGACCCAAACAAAGCACCGGTCGATGACTATTTGCGGGCCGAGTTGCAGGACCGTCTGGCCAAGGAACCCGCGCGGTTTTCGCTAATGATGATGATTGGTGAGGTGGGTGACGATTTCAACAATTCGTCCCGCCCTTGGCCACCGCATCGCAAACGGATCATGATGGGCACGCTGACGCTGGACACGGTGCCCGAGGACCAGATCGCAGACTGCGAAAAGCTCAGCTTTAATCCGGGTTTGCTGACCAATGGGATCGAGGCGTCGGACGATCCGGTCCTGAAAGTGCGCATAGACTCCTACAGGATATCAAGCAATTGGCGCAGCGGGTCGCCCTGCCCATTCTCGGAGAGTTAGGTCATGACAAGCCAGAACAGCTGGTTCAACAGCTACGTCAACAGCCTGCCCGAACGCGGATGGTTCAAGTTCCTGTCGCGTTACATCGTGGTGCCGTACTGGCACTGGCGTGATCCAAAGCCGCAGCTTCCCGGCGGTCCGCGCCCTTCGCCCCAGCCCAGCGAAAACGTACAGCGGATGATGAATCTGATCATGCCGCTAAAGGACTCGTCGCCAGCCGGGCGCGCGCGGGCCACGCTGGCCATCGCCCAGAATGTCGACGAGATTTTTGCCGGGCTCGACAATGTCGGCACGGTGCACTTTGCGCGGTTCCTGCTGATCGACAACAACATCTGTATGATCTCGGTCTATGATGGCGATTTCAGCAACTACATCCGCGATTTCATCACCACCATCGGCAGTGTCTTCAACGATGTCATCTCACTGGTTGACGGTGCTGAACACCTGATCCCGACCGAACGCAATGTCGAAGAATTCATCGACTGGGTGCACGCGCATGACCTGTTTCAGGCCGCCGATTTCCCCACCGACCTGTTCGGTCTGCAGGATGCGGCCAAGGGCCTGCCGCCAAACGAACCGCACAAGCTGGAGTCGCTACCACGGGAATTCGTTCTGCAGTTGCACGCCAATCCCAATATCTCGCTGGGGGGAGGCTATCGCGCCTATCCCGGGGTTTCAGCCGCGCAAGTGCGCCAAAAATTCGGACAGGGCTGGTGACTGCAAAACTTGATCTCGCTGACATTCAGGGCAACATTCTGCGGGGCTATCGCCGCGAACTGGTGCGTCATCTGATCCTCGAAGTCACCGACCGCGCAGCCGCGCGTCGGTTTCTGGCCACTGCTGTCGACGGTGGCAGCGACACGGTGCCTGAAATTACCCGCGGCCTCTTGTGGGAGTCCAAGCCGCCCTTGTGCTTCAATATCGGCATCACCTATGCGGGGCTTCGGGCTTTGGGCACGCCGTCCGAGCATTTGAAGACCTTCCCGACCGAATTCATCCAGGGTATGACCCAGCGGGCCATGAAGCTTGGGGATTTCGGGGGCAGCGGGCCCGAGAACTGGCCCGCCCCATTTGATCAGCCAGGTCGAATACATCTGATTGCATCTGTGCATTCGGATGTTCCCGAACAACTTGAGACAGTCGAACAACAGGTCGCCAGAGCCTTTAACGTACTAGGCGTGCGGAACGGGCGAAACCTGCCCGAGGGCAAGGTGTTCTTCGGCTATGTCGACGGAATTTCTCAGCCGCGTTTCGAACAGGTCTACGACCCCGATCAAGAAGGCGTGGATGAGCCCATCGACCCGCTCGGTACCGCGCTGCTGGGCTATCCAACCAAACAGGAGGGTGTTCGGTTCCGTGTTCCTTCGCCCCATGCGCTTGGGTTCAACGGATCGTTCAACGCGTTTCGGATTCTGGCGCAGGATGCGGCCGGGTTCGAAGCGTATCTGGATCAGGCCGCAACTACCCTAATGCAGCATCCCAAGCGCGACCTCTTGGCAGACCCCGACAATCTGGAGCGTATCGGTAAAGGCCTGGACCTGCACGGCGCCCTTCGCGAAGTGGTCGCCGCGCAGATGTGCGGGCGCTGGCGCAATGGCGTGCCGTACGAATTGTCACCGGATGCGCAATGGCCGGAGGAACCGGTTTCACTGACCAATTTCGACTACACGCACTGGTCCCGCTGCCCGGCGGGATCGCACTTGCGGCGAGGCAATCCGAGGGGGGGCCCAATCGTTCAGCGCATCGCCAATTACACGCGGCGGTTGGTGCGGCGGGGCATGTCCTATGGCCCCGATTTCGATCCGCAAAACCCTGATACCCAAGAGCGCGGCCTGCTTGGCAGTTTCATCGGCGCCAATATCGCCGCGCAGTTCGAAGCGGTTATGTGTGACTGGATCAATTTGGGTCTCCAGGATCCGCGGATCACCGGGGCGAATGACCCGCTGCTAGGTGCAAACACGCCGGAAACCAGCTGGTTCGACATGACATTGCCGGATGGCGACGCAATCCGCCTGCACGGCTTCCCGCGCCTGATCCGAACGCGCGGCGGCGCTTACACCTTCCTGCCCAGCCTGACCGCGATCAGATACCTGTCAGACCTGACGGATTAGGCCAGCTCTGCCAGCGCGGCATCGATACGTGCCAACATCGGTGATTGCCCCGCGGTTTCGACGACCACTCGCGCTTTGGTCAGGTAATCTCTAGCTTGTGGTTTCCTTTTCATTGCCTTGTGGAGCAGCCCGATAATCATGTCGCAGCGCGCAATGTAGTGGCCCTTTTTGTCGAACTGTGGGTTGTTGCGTACCTGTTCAATCATTGCAATCAACCGCTTCCTGCCAAATAGCATGACCCAGATAATCGTGCCGAGATTATTGATCAATACGCGGAGTGAGCCGCCACCCTCGCCCGTGAGAATGGCCAGATACATTTCGCACAAAAACAACCGCGCCCAGTCGGCGGAAACCTGAGTGCCCTCATCCGTACGTTTCTGGATGGCCCATTCGACCTGACGCAGACCGGCGGTAACCTGGCCGTTCAGTGCATAGGCCACGCCCAGCATTGTTGCAGGCCCGAAGGTGAACAATGCCCACCCTTTCTCGTCGCAATCTCTGATATGATTTTGGGCGGTTTCAATTGCACCGGGTTTTTCCAGCGGAATCATGGCGGCGACCCGGGCGGCCTCGGCTATGGCATGCTCAAACTCGACCTGCGAATCCTGCCGCGCCTGTTCAGCCATTGTCAGCGCCAGTTCATGATCATCCGTGACCATTGCAATCAGCGCTTTCATCGCGGTTCCATAGCCCACCGCACGCGGGTCGTTTTTGGATCTGCCGAGAACAATCATCCGATCCGCAGCCTCATGAGCCCGGGCCACGCGACCGCGGGTCAATTCGTTCCAGCCAACCGTGGCTAGAAAGAAATTGTGAATATAGGCGTCATCGATTTTGTCCAGAATAGTCTCTATTTCCCTTTTTCTGGTCTCAAACAGTTTACTCGGGATCGGAGAATGATAGATCGAGACCGACAGTTCATTGACCATGGCATAAGCGCTTGAGAACGGCTCCCTCAGACGTTGTGCCATCTCGGTCAGTTCCTGCTGCACCCAATGAGCTTCGTGGTATTTGCCATTGCACACCAGACACGACACGTAATGGTGCAGGAACAAGGCGTGGTGCTGACTGTCCCCTACCCTTTGCAGGATTGGACGCACGGTACCGGCCAGTTCGATAATCGATTTGACCCGCAAGGAAATATTTGAACACAGAGCAAAGCTAGCCATGAAAGCGGCGAACTCTTCGTTCGAAGCGCAGTCCGGATCGCTTTGATACAGGTCCAGCGCCGCGACAAAGAACCGGTTGGCTTCGTCCAACGAATAAACACCTAGGCTTTTGTCCCCGGCCATCGCACTGTAACGGAACGCCTGATCGGTGCGATTTGTTTGTCTGTAGTGGAAAGCCAGAGTTTCGGCCACCTCCTGCAACCGGTTTGAATTGCGCAAAACAAGTGCGTCGGCGATCGCCAAGTGTAGCTCGGAACGGCGTGAGAGAATAAGGCTCTGGTATACCGAGTCCCGCAGCAGAACGTGTTTGAAGATGTAGTCTGTTGAGTTCGCCTCGCGATACAACACATCCTGCGCCTGCAGTCGTTCTAGAGTTGTTCCAATTTCATTGGCACTCTCAACAATTTGGGACAGCAAGCCGGGATCAAAGCGGCGACCGATAACGGCGGCGGCCTGTAAGACTTCTCGATCCTCGGTCTCGAGACGTTCAATTCTGGTTGTTAGCAGACTGCGCATCGTAAGGGGCAATCCGCTGTCATTGATATCCCCGCTTAAATAGGCGGCACCGTCGTCGACACGCAATGCGCCCTGAGCCTGCAAAAAGCTCAGAATCTCTTCGCCAAACAGCGGATTGCCCCCGGCGCGTTCGGTCAGCTGTTCAGCCAAGCCCTTGGGTAACTCGGCCACACCAAGACGGCTCTGGGCCAGATCCGCAAAGTCTGCAACTGGCAACGGCTTCAATGCGACGGTCATCACGCCGCTTTTGCCAAGCCACTTCGGCTTATACTCCGGCCGTCGGGTTTGAATGATCAGAAGGTTCGAAATATCCGGGTCTTCCAGCACGATCGTTATCAGATCTTCCGAGGAGGTATCGATCCAATGGCTATCTTCGATCACTAAAATGACCCGATCTGTAACGCATTTCTTCTTCAGTAAGGCTTTCAGCAATTCGCGAATGTGTAAGCCTATCAGAACGCCGTCGAGACCATCCAAAGACCCTTCGGGCGGTTTAAGCCCCAGAAGGTTCATCATCAGGCCCAGGTTTTGTTGGGTAAACAGCCCGTAATTCTCAAGACCCATTTCCAGCTTCGCCTGAATGCGCAGCGGATTGTTCCTGTCGCTGATGTGAAAGGACTTCCGAACGATTTCCAAAAATGGCAGGAACGGAACCAACTGACCGTCGGCAAAGCAATTTCCCGTCAAAGTGGTGACTTCGTCGGTCGGCGCCCGATTAATAAATTCGTAGACAAGGCGCGTTTTACCCGAGCCCGGTTCTGCCACCAGATCAACGACCGATCGCCCGGATTTTGAATTGACCAGAGCTGCGGACATTGCGTCCAATTCGTCCTTCCGACCGACATAATTGCTCAACCCTTGCGCGACAGACGCGTTAAAGCGCGTTGCGCCTTCGGTGACAGCCTTCAGTTGCCAGATCTTTTGCGGTGCGGACAGACCCTTGATCGTGTGTTCACCGAAAAAGCTGAGATCAGAAATCCATTCGACTAGGTCGCGGGTGGTGTCGCAAAGCAAGCTGCCCCCGGGTGGCGCAAGGTTTTCAAGACGTGCGGCCAGATTAACCGTGCTGCCCACCGCCGTCGTTGGCCCAGCTTCCCCTTGAACCGTCGCCATCAAAACATTGCCCGAGCTGACACCGACGCGCATTTCCGGACTCACACCAAAGCGGTTGTAAAATTCGGGGCCGGCAGAAGTGAAGGCTGCGTGGATCGACAACGCGGCGCGGCACGCCCGTAAGGCCGGGTCCTCCACCGCGTCGGGAATACCGAACAATGCCATTATGCTGTCGCCAGCAAAATCGCGGACCGTGCCGCCGTTTTCTTCGACCGCGCAGGTCAGCATGTCGTAGACTTTGCGCACAAATTCAAGCGCTTTTTCTTCATCCAGACGAGCAACGATGGCGGTGTAGCCGACCATGTCGGCAAAAAGGACCGACACTTGGCGCCGCTGCCCCGGATCAGCAGACGTTCGAGATGGTATGTCCGTCATATCCCCCATGTGGGCAAGGGTTTACAACACCCGATCCCACCCCGCCAGAGTTTGTGGGCGAAAAGGTGTTTTGGCACACTCAATTGGCAGTGTAAGTGTCTCACTGGACACAGACTATGTATGTCTTTTCCTAAGACATGTGCGCGTCAAGCAGTGAATTCCAGTTTTAGGCCAGGGCGGGGCCATCGGGTCTTGTAGATTTTTCCGGTGCTTGATGCCGTGATCCACAAATCACGCATGTCATTGCCACCGAAGCACATATTTGTGGTAAACATATCGGGTATTTCCACATGCTCGGTCGTGCCATTCAGGTTGAACACTGTGATCCCGCCATTGAACAAAGTTCCGACGCAGACGCGGCCATCCTGTTCAACCTTAAGGCTGTCCAGCCACTGATACCCCGGCAAAGTTTGAACAACATTGCCCGGCATGCCTGGAATAGGGCCGGGTTTGACCTCACCTGGACCTGTGGTTTTCATCGCCCAAAGCCGCCCGAACACCGTGTCGGAGACGTAAACGGTTCCGCCATCCGGCGACAATCCAACTCCGTTGGGCATGGGTATCGTGGCGGCTTTGATCAGCGTTTCGCCATCTATCGAGGCATAGTAGAGACCACCATAACGTGTAGACTCCTCGTCCTCTATCCCTGTGTCAGTGAACCAGAAACCGCCGGACTTATCGAACACCAAATCGTCGGGCGCAATCAGCCGCTTGCCTTTATACGAGTCAAACAACTGGGTCACAGCCCCGGTCTTCAGATCCACCCGGTGCACAGACCCGCCTGTGTAGTTGGGCCGGATCGGGGCGGGAACGGTAATTTGGTCAGGACCGAACGGTACAAAACTGTAGACGCCGCCATTATTGCAAACATAGGCTGCTCCGTCCGGACCTATCGCGACTCCGTTGGGTCCACCGGGAATCTCAGCCACAACGCTGACATCACCATCGGGTGACAGACGCGCCAGCGTCTGTTCCTTAATGTCGACGAACAGAACCGATCCATCGTTCATCGCTACCGGGCCTTCAGGAAAACCCAAGCCGCTGCACATCTCTTGCAATTCTAATGCCATCCCAAACCTCCATAAGTGCGTCGAATATCAGAATGCTTCGGCGTCTGCCGATGGAAACCCATCTGCGCGAGGCAATGGACAAATTCGGCGAAGTCTCTGGCAATTTTTGGATACACTGCAAGGGTTTTACAAGTCTCTGCCGGCATTAGAGTCAGGATTCACAACCAAAAAATTACTGTTGCTGCGAGGGCGATGGGCGAATGCCAGACACGAAGGTCTTGGGGCAACGTTAATGGCGTTAAGCCACGCATCTCCAATCCGTAAGCCTGCCAAACATTATCTGGATACGGATTCGCCGCTTGTATCTAAGCTTGTCGCACTGGTTCTGAAGGTGTAGACGCCCCCGCTGGCCTCGATGTGCCATTGTGGGTTTGCAAACAACCTGAATGGAGGCGTCTATGGAAGAGATTAGCATGATTGGTCTGGATTTGGCGAAGAATGTGTTCCAGGTGCACGGAGCGGATAGAACAGGTCACCCTGTTGTTCGTAAGAAACTGCGCAGAGGCCAGGTCCTCGAGTCCTTTGCCAAATTGCCGCGTTGCGTGGTTGCAATGGAGGCCTGTGCCAGTGCGCATTACTGGGGGCGAGAGATCGGTCGTTTGGGTCACGAAGTCAGGTTGATCCATCCGGCCTACGTGAAACCATTCGTCAAACGTCAGAAGAACGATATGGCCGATGCAGAAGCGATCTGTGAAGCTGCAAGCCGACCAACGATGCGCTTTGTTGCCGTGAAGAGCGAAGAGACCCAGGCGTCCGCGATGGTTCTTCGGGCTCGCGAGCTGTTGGTCCGGCAGCGCACGCAATTGATCAATGCTGTGCGAGGTCACCTTGGAGAGCTCGGTCAGGTGGCCCCGCAAGGCGCGGTCAATATTCGCAAGCTGGTTGCGTTGGTGGACGCTGGCGATAGCGCAATCCCGAATGTGGCCCGGGAGTGCCTTGAAAGGCTGATCAGCATGCTGGGCCAGCTAGACGGTCAGATCAAAGCACTGGATGCCGAGATTGCCCGCCGCGCGCGGTCAAACGAGATGGCACGCCGCTTGATGACGGTGCCTGGAATTGGCCCGCTCATCGCAACTGCGCTGGTTGCCCTGGCCCCGCCGCCGGAAACATTCCGCCGTGGTCGGGATTTCGCCGCCTGGCTCGGGCTGGTTCCAAGACAGCATTCGACAGGGGGAAAACAGCGCCTCGGGGCGACAACAAAAATGGGAGAACGTTCGCTCAGGCGATTATTGATCATCGGCGCCAACAGCGTTGTCATGTGGCGTGCTCGAACCAGAATGGGAACGGATCCCTGGCTAGCCCGCATGATCGAAACGCAAGCCGCCAATGCTGGTTCGCGGGGCCCTTGCGAACAAGATGGCGAGGATCGTTTGGGCTTTGATGAGCACAGGAGAAGTCTACCGGGCTCCGGCTGCTAAGGCGTAAAGCGTTTGCGGCCGCGAGGCGGCGAAAACGGAAGAGGACAATGGACGGTATGGCATCAGGATCGTGAGACCGGATCGGGAAAACCAGCTTGCATCAGAGTGCTTCGAGCACGTGGTTTTGAATTGGACCGGATCCGCTAACACCATAGGGGCCAGCGGCATGTGCAACGGCCGCGCAACAGGCCGAACACATGTCAGTACCCGAACCGATGCTAAAGACCGACCAAGTTACCTCTTGCGTTTTGGGCGTCTACAAATGTTGCAATCTTTTGACCATTGACGCTCGTAGCTTCAGCACTTGTGCTGCGTGGGCTCTTTTCCAGCCGACGGTTGATTTTTGGTTCCATTCAAAGGTGCGCATTATCCGAAAGATGTGATCCTGTACGCAGTTTTTTTCTACGTTCGATGCGGCGTTACATATCGCGACCTGAGGAAATCATGGGGGAGCGGGGTATCGGTGCAACGCTTACGTTAGGCTACCTGTTTACTTAATCGAAAATGCGCTCGCCCTGCTCGTCAATCACTTGCTTCGCCTTGGCGATGCTGAAGCTTTCGCCCTGATCCCGGGTTTCAAAGACATCTGCCCGGATCACCGTATGGGTCTTGCGATCTCCGTCGATGGTCTTTTCGATGCGGGCCAAAAGGCGGTATTTGCCACCTTCGGGCATCAGGTCGGGGAAGATTTCGAACCCTTTATAAGTGACCAGCTCTGGCTTCGAATTTTCTCCGCTACCAAAGAGTTTAGAGAAGAGGGACATTGGGCGGCTCCTTTCAGCGTTGCTTGGCCCGGAGTCTAGCGCCGCTCAGGGCAGGCGTGAAGCATGTCGCGCCATCAGAACACTGGTTCTCGATCCGGTGGCCGCTCCGTGCGTGGTCTAATACGTCCCGATCCACGGTGAAAGCGCATTCCTTAGCACCATTCTCCCTGGCTTGGACGGCCCATAGCGGATGAGGTGGGTGGCTCCTGCTCCACCGGCATCGAATGTGCCAAAGTGCAGTTGTGATTGACTGCTAGGAAAGGAGCCACCCAATGA